>NZ_VFTQ01000014.1:0-176724 GCF_006439475.1 Mesorhizobium sp. B2-8-9
CAAGGAAGCTCCTGGTCGTCCTCAACGCTATCATTCGCGACAAAACCGCATTCGCGTGAACACAGTTGCCATGCCGTGACGCCTGAGCGCCGCCACGGTGCAGAACGGTTCACCAGCCAATCCCGCGGAAGAGCTCGAACCATTCCGGGTTGGCATTCTCTATCAGCTCGACCTTCCATCGGCGAGGCCAGCGTTTCAGTGACGTCTCACGCTGGATGGCATCGGTGATGTCGAAATATTCTTCGTACCAGACCAGACGCTGCACGCCGTAGCGGCTGGTAAAGCCGGAGCCTTGGCCGGACTTATGCTCAGGCATCCGGCGAGCAAGGTCATTGGTGACGCCGATATAGATCGTGCCGCCCTTCTGGCTTGCGGTCATGTAGACGTAACCTGTCATGTGGCGATCTTATCTGGCGCCATTGCCAGCCGCTATTCTGGACCGTTGCATTCTATGGCCAATGTCATGGCATGGATTCTAGGGTCTGCGCGCGTCGCTTCGCTCCTTGCTCCGCCCTAGAATGACGAAGCGCCATTTGCGATCGTCCTGCCCACGAGAGACGCGCTGTCCCGCCGACATCTCTCCATGTGTGCCATTGCAGGCTGCAGCCTACACCTTACAGTGAGCCGACTTGCGATCTCCGGAGGCGCCATGCGCGTGGTCGTGTTGGGTGGCGGCGTGGTCGGTGTCACCACGGCCTATCAGCTGCAGAAGGACGGGCACGAGGTCGTCATCCTCGAGCGCCAGCCTCAGGTCGCCGCCGAGACCAGCTGGGGCAATGCCGGCATGGTCGCGCCGGGGCATTCCTTCGTCTGGTCATCGCCCAAGGCGCCGATGATCCTCTTGAAATCGCTGGTGCTGAAGGACCAGGCGCTGCGCTTCAAGCTTTCGGCCGATCCTCGGCTCTACAGCTGGTCATGGCTGTTCCTGATGGAATGCACGGCCGGGAAGGCCAGGCGCAACACGCTGCTCAAGCATCGGCTGGCGGTCTATTCGCAATCCGTCCTGCACGAGGTCGTCGCCGACGAGGCGATAGACTATGACCGCAACGATCGCGGCATCCTCTATTTTTATCGCAGCCAGCAGGCGCTCGACAAAGGCGTCGAGCATATGAAGCTGCTGGAATCCGACGGCCAGCTGATCAAGGTGCTCGACCGCGACGCCATCGTCGCCCTCGATCCGGCGCTGGCTTCCGCCAAGGAAAAAATCGCCGGCGGCATCCATTGCCCGACCGACGAGACCGGCGATCCGGCGAAGTTCACCCGCGCGCTGGCGGCAAAAGTGGTCGCGCGCGGCGGTGAGATCCGCACCGGCACGACCATCACCGGCATCGAGACGTCCGGCGATGATGTCGCCCGGGTGCTGACCGACAAGGGAAGCGTCAAGGGCGATGCCTATGTGCTGGCGCTCGGCTCCTACAGCCCGCTGGTCGCGAGCACCGTCGGCATCAGCCTGCCGATCTATCCGATCAAGGGCTATTCGCTGACCATTCCGATCGGCAACCGTCCGGCGCCGCCCACCATCGCCGCCATCGACGAGCACAATCTGGTCGCCGTATCGCGCTTCGGCGACCGGCTGCGCGTCACCGCTACGGCCGAGTTCGCCGGTTACGACACCAGTCACAAACCGGCCGATTTCGCCTTCATGAAAGGGGTGACCGAGGAACTCTATCCCGAAGGCGCCGACTACGACCGCGCCGAGATGTGGGCGGGCCTGCGGCCGATGACGCCCAACAACCTGCCCGAATTCGGCCGGCGCCGCCTCAGCAACCTCTATCTCAATACCGGGCACGGCCATATCGGCTGGACCATGTCGCATGGCTCGGCCCGCATTACCGCCGACCTGATCGCCGGCCGCAAGCCGGCGATCTCGATGGACGGAATTTTGAACTGAGAGCATGATCCCGGAGGGGATCGAGCAGGAAAAGGAATGCCATGTCTGTCAGCGCGGCCGCTACCCGCCCGCAATCGCCAGGGCCGGTCGACCCCAAGCCAGTCGATCTGGGCGTCCTTCCGTCGGAGATCGACGGCGGCCTCGCCTCGCGCGCGGCGATCGGCTTGGCGATCCTCGCCACCGACCAGACGCTGGAGCATGAGTTCCGCGCGCTGATCCGCATTCCGGGCGTCGCCTTCTACGAGGCGCGCCTGTTCAACGACAACGACATCACGCCCGACACTTTGCGCGCCATCGGCCCGCGCATCGCGCCGACCGTCGATCTAATCCTGCCCAGCATCCCGCTCGACGTCGTAGGCTTCGGCTGCACCTCGGCCACCATGACGCTCGGCGAGGAAGCCGTCTTCGCCGAGATCCGCAAGGCGCGGCCGGGCGTCGCCTGCACCACCCCGGTCACTGGCGCTTTGGCCGCCTTCAAGGCGCTCGGCGCCAGGGGCATCGGCCTGCTGACCCCTTATGCACCCGAGATCAACCAGGGCCTGGTCCGCTATTTCACCGGCCGCGGCCTCGACATATCAGCCGTCGCCACTTTCGACCGGCGCGACGACCGCGAGGCGGCTCGCATCTCGCTTGCCTCGATCGAGGCGGCGGCCGAGACGATGGCCACCGTGCCGGGGGTGGAAGCGATCTTCATCTCCTGCACCAGCCTGCGCGTGGCGGAAGCGGTCGCCGAGCTGGAGCGGCGCATCGGCATTCCCGTCACCTCCTCCAACCACGCAATGGCCTGGCACTGCCTGCGGCTTGCCGGCATCGATGACGTCGTGCCCGCCGGCGGCCGGTTGTTTGCGCTACCGGCTGTTTGATTGGTGCTTGGCGCATGCATTGTCCAATGTAGCGCTGGTCGACCCCCACTCCGTCTCGGCTTCGCCGAGCCACCTCTCCCCCGATCGACGGGGTAGAGGAAAGGCGCCAAGCCTTTTGCCGTCAACGCCCGTCCGGCAAGGCTCCCTTCCTTTCCCTCCGGAGGGGGGAAAGGTGGCGCTGCGAAGCAGCGACGGATTGGGGGAACCACCTGGCAATCAAGCCTCGGCCTGCAGTCGCGCCAGTCACAGAAGATGTGTGCATAGCGTAGCCACATTCTGGAGGGAGGAAACGCCAACCGCCGAGATTGCGGCCTCGAAAAGCCTGGCTTTCCTCTCCGCCATGAACATGGGTGAGAGGTGAACGCGTAGCGGCCGGAGTGGGGGGCTGGCGCTGCCATATGCGATTTACCCTGCCCACTTGGGGGTGCTATCCGCTCACCTTGAAGAAATCCACGAACGCCCTGAGCGCCGGGCGCATTTGCCGGCGGCTCGGATAATAGACGAAGAAGCCGTCGAAGGACGGGCACCAGTCCTCCAGCACGCGGATCAGCCTGCCATCGGCGAGCGGCGCCTTGACATAATCCTCGAAGACGAAGGCAAGCCCGGCGCCGTCGACTGCCGCCTGGGCGATCAGATGGTCCTCGTCGAGGATCAGCGGTCCTTCCACCGCGATCTCGATTTCCTCGCCGTCCTTCTCGAACTCCCAGCGATAGAGAATGCCGCTGGAAAAACGGAAGCGGATGCAGCGATGGCCTGCGAGATCGCGCGGATGACCTGGCTTCGGCATGGAAGCGAAATAAGAGGGCGCTGCGACCACCGCGCCGCGGATGTCGGGCCCGATCCGCACCGCGATCATGTCGCGCTGCAGGCTTTCGCCGAGCCTGACGCCGGCGTCGAAGCCGCCCTCGACGACATCGGTGAAGCGATCCTCGATGACGATCTCCAGCACGATGTCGGGATAGGCGGTGGCAAAGGCGCCGAGCCGTGGCGTCAGCACCAGATGCGCGGCGGTGCGCGGCACGCTGAGCCTGAGATTGCCGGCCGGCCGGTCGCGCGCCTCGACCGCCGTTTCCAGCGCGAGATCGATCTCGGACAGGGCCGGCCGCAGCCGTTCCAGAAGCTGCGCGCCTTCCTCGGTCGGCGCGACGCTGCGCGTGCTGCGCGCAAGCAGCCGCACGCCAAGCCGTGCTTCCAGGCTCGACACCGCATGGCTGACCGCCGACGGCGCGATGCCGAGCTCGCGGGCGGCGCCGCGGAAGCTGGCGCATTGGGCGACCGCGGCCAGCACGGCGAGTTGCGAGAGGTTCGTCCGATTCATCGTTCTATTTTATAGAGCAACCCGTACAAAAGAGAAAGAATTATCGAACGCGGTGCGAGGCGCTATCTCTCCCCCATCGCAACAAGGAGACGCGCCATGAAAACCCGCAAACTTGGAACTGAACTCGAAGTCTTCTCCGTCGGCCTCGGCTGCATGGGCATGAGCTTCGGCTATGGCGGCCAGCCGGAGGCGGAAGCGATCGCCACGCTGCGCCGCGCCGTCGAGATCGGCGTGACCTTCTTCGATACGGCCGAAGTCTATGGTCCATACGAGAACGAGATCCTGCTCGGCAAGGCGCTGAAGCCGGTACGCGACAAGGTGACGATCGCCACCAAATTCGGCTTCAAGATTTCCGAACATGGCGAGGGCACCGACCGCATGGTCGGAGTCGACAGCCGCCCCGAGCACGTCAAGGCAGTGGCCGAGGCTTCGTTGAAGCGGCTGAACACCGACGTGATCGACCTCTATTACCAGCACCGCGTCGATCCGAACGTGCCGATCGAGGACACGGTCGGCGCCATGGCGGAATTGGTGCGCGAAGGCAAGGTCCGGGCGCTGGGCCTGTCGGAGGTGAGCGGCGCGACGCTGCGCCGGGCGCATGCCGTGCACCCGATCGCCGCGGTGCAGAGCGAATATTCGCTGTGGAGCCGCGATCCCGAGGATGAGGTGTTCGACGTCTGCCGCGAGCTCGGCATCGGCTTCGTCCCCTACAGCCCGCTCGGCCGCGGCCTGCTCACCGGCGCGATCGCCAAGCCGGACGCGCTCGGCGCCGGCGACTGGCGCCTCACTCTGCCGCGCTTCCAGGCCGAGGCGATGGAAGCCAACAACGCGGTCATCGCAGTGCTGGAGAAGATGGCGGCGCAGAAGGGCGTGACAGCGGCGCAGCTGGCGCTCGCCTGGGTGCTGCACCAGGGCGATTTCATCGTCCCGATCCCCGGCGCAAGGAAGATACGCCACCTTGAGCAGAACACGGCGGCGGCGAATATCGGGCTGAGCGCGGCCGAGGTCGCGGCGATCGGTGATGCGCTGTCGCCCGACAAGGTAGTCGGCAAGCGCTATACGGAGGAACTGCTGGCGCTGGTGAACGGGTGAGCGACAATGGAAGGGGCGCTTCGGCGCCCCCCTACCACGGCACCACCTCGATCTCCGGCCAATACTCCTGCGCCCTTCTCCCCTTCGCCTCGTGCGTCCGCTGGTTGTCCAGCACCCGGTTCGGCGTGATGCGAAACGAAAAAAGATCGTCGAGCCCGAACGGTGCCACCAGCTCCAAAGCTCCGTCGGCGTCGTACCGCACCCCGACCGCATGCGTCTTCGACGCGAAATAGCTCACCGACTCGCTGGCGCTCGCATAACGCGGGCACTCCTGCCCGAACTTCACCGGATACCACAAATGCACCCGCGCCTGGTTGCGCACCTCGACCGGCAGCGCCATCCCCGCGAAATGCTCTGCCGCCCGGCGGATCACCGCATCCTCGGCCTCGTAGGACAAGTCGGCGTCGTCGAAATAGAACAGGTCGACATCCTTGATGCCGTAGCCCGGCGGCTTGCCGGTCAGGTGGTTCCAGACGCTGTTGTAGAGCGCGCCGGAAACCACCAGCCAGTCGGGAAGCGCAAGCTCGCGCACACGCGCCAGCGTTTCATCCAGCAGCGGATCGGCCGCGATGATGGCCAGGAAGGCCGCGCGCTGTTCCTCGAAGGGGAGGCCGGAATAGCGGAGATGGTGCATCGCCCTTTGGAGAGCGATTCGCCATCTCTGCGCAATGCCTTACGCCCTCAGCACGCCGCCCGTCTGCTTGTTGACGTTCTCGACGATGCGTCTTGCGAGCGCCTCGAAATCCTCGTCGGTCAACGTCTTTTCAACAGGCTGGATCGACACCTCGATGGCGATCGACTTCTTGGCCGCCCCCAGCGAAGCGCCTTCGAAGACGTCGAACACCGAAACGCCGGTGACCAGCTTCTTGTCGGCCGCCAAAGCTGCCCGCACCAGCGTGCCGGCCTCGACCGTCTTGTCGACGACGAAGGCGAAGTCGCGCTTCACCGCCTGGAACGGCGACAGCTCCAGCTTCGGCTTGGTGCGCGTCGGCTTGGCCTTCGGCTCCGGTACGGCGTCGACGAAAACCTCGAAGCCGCAGATCGGACCTGACGCGTCCAGGCCGTCCAGCGTCCTCGGATGGAACTCGCCGAAAGTGCCGAGCACCGTCTTTGGCCCGAGCTTGATCGTGCCGGAGCGTCCCGGATGATACCAAGCCGGGCCGCCGTGCTCGATCTGCAGCCGGTCGACCGGCGCGCCGCAGGCCTCGAGCGCCGCGATCGCGTCCGCCTTGGCGTCGAACACGCCCACCGGCCCGGCATTGCCGGACCAGCTGCGGCCCGAGCCGTCGAGCTTGGCGGTGCCGCGCCGCACGCCGGCGGCGACGCGCCGCTGCTGGTCGGCGCCATCGCCTTCATAGGTGCCCGAAACCTCGAACAGCGCCACATCGCCGATGCCCTTGTCGGCATTGCGCTGCGCGGCCGCGATCAGCCCCGGCAGCAGCGACGGCCGCATGTCGGACATATCCGCGGCGATCGGGTTGGCGAGCTTGAGCGCCGTCTGGCCGCCGCCGAACAGCTCTGCATGTCTGGCGGGAATGAACGACCAGGTGACGGCCTCCATCATGCCGCGCACGGCGAGCGCGCGCTTGGCGGCGCGGGTGCGCACCTGCAGCGTGGTCAGGATCTTGCCGTTGACCGCGTCATGCGAGGTAAGCGGCTGGGCCAAGATGTTGTCGACGCCATGTATGCGCATCACCTCCTCGACCAGGTCGGCCTTGCCGTCGACATCCGGCCGCCAGGACGGCACCTCCACCTTGACGACGTCGCTCAATCCTTTCGGCTCGAAGCCGAGCCGGGTCAGGATGCCAAGGGCTTCTTCCCTAGGCACCTCTATGCCGGTCAGCCGCTTCACTTCCGACAGCGGGAAGGAGACGATTTTCGGCTTGTGGCCGGCATAGCCGGCAACCTCGATTTCAGAAGGCGTGCCGCCGCAGAAATCGAGCACCAGCTTGATCGCCAGCTCGACGCCCGGCACCATGAATTCGGGATCGACGCCGCGCTCGAAGCGGTAGCGCGCGTCGGTGATGATGCCGAGCGCGCGGCCGGTGCGGGCCGTGGCGATCGGATCCCAGAGCGCCGATTCGATCAGCACATCGGTGGTGTTCTCGTCGCAGCCCGAACGCTCGCCGCCCATGATCCCGGCGATCGATTCCACGCCATTGTCGTCGGCGATCACGCACATCTCCGGCGTCAGCGTGTATTCGCGGCCGTCCAGCGCCAGCACCTTCTCGCCGTCCTTGGCGCGGCGCACCACGAGATTGCCGGCGACCTTGCCGGCATCGAAGACATGCAGAGGCCGCCCGCGGTCGAAGGTGACATAGTTGGTGATGTCGACAAGCGCGCTGATCGGCCTGAGCCCGATGGCGATCAGCCGCTGCTGCAGCCATTTCGGCGACGGGCCGTTCTTGACGCCCTCCACCAGCGCCAGCGCGAAGCCGGGGCAGAGTTCCGGCGCCTCGATCTTCACCTTGACCGGGCACAGGCCTTCGCCGGCATGCGGCATGATCCCGCCGCCGGTGAGCCGGCCAAGCCCGCTCGCCGCGAGGTCGCGCGCGATACCGTAGACGCTGGTCGCGTCCGGCCGGTTCGGCGTCAGGTTGATCTCGATGACCGGATCGTCGAGATGCGCGTAGGCGGCGAAGCTGGTGCCGACCGGCGCATCCTCAGGCAAATCGATGATGCCGTTGTGCTCGTCGGAGATTTCCAGCTCACGCTCCGAGCACATCATGCCATGGCTCTCGACGCCGCGGATCTTGCCGACCGAGAGCGTCACGTCGATGCCGGGAACATAGGTGCCGGGCGCGGCGAAAGCGCCGATCATGCCGGCGCGGGCGTTGGGCGCGCCGCAGACCACCTGCACCGGCGGCTTGCCATCGCCGGTGTCGACTGTCAGCACGCGCAGCCGGTCGGCGTCCGGATGCTGCACCGCCGTCAGCACTTTGGCGATGACGAAGGGTTTCAGGCCGGCCTTGTCGTCGACATGTTCGACCTCGAGGCCGATCGCGGTCAGCCGCTCGACGATCTCGGCAAGCGAGGCGTCGGTCTCGAGATGGTCCTTGAGCCAGGAGAGGGTGAATTTCATGCTTCTGTTCCGTTCGGTCCTTGCCCATCAGGTCTGGGCACGCTGGTCTTCAGCTCGCGCGGCAGCGCGTCGGGCATGTGCAGGAAGGGCAGTTGCTCGCGCACATGCGCATGCACTGTCGGCCTGAAATAGGCCGGCATGTCCATGGCGCCGAGCATGAAATAGATCTGGTTGTCGAGCCGCTGGTCGGTATAGGCGATCGGCGAGCCGCAGCTGCCGCAGAACGTGCGCTCCACCGGGCCGTTGCGATAGCTTTTCAGCGATTTGCCGTTGAGCGCGACCTGATCGGCCATGAAGCCGACAAAGGCCGACACCGGCGCGCCGCTGGCGCGCCGGCAATCGCCGCAATGGCAATAGCTGATGTGATGCGGCTCGGCCGAGGCCTCGAACCGCACCGCGCCGCAGCGACAGCCCCCGGTGTGGGGTGCGGTCATGTCGACAGCCCCCCGAACAGCGTCGGCAGGTCGAGCGGCCGGAAGCCGTAATGCGCGAGCCAGCGCACGTCGGCGTCGAAGAAGGCGCGCAGGTCCGGCATGCCGTATTTCAGCATCGCGATGCGGTCGATGCCCATGCCCCAGGCAAAGCCCTGATATTCGTCGGGATCGAGCCCGCCGGCGCGCAGCACGTTGGGATGCACCATGCCGCAGCCCAGTATCTCCATCCAGTCGGAGCCTTCGCCGAAGCGCACTTCACCCGGACGCGAGCGATCGCACTGGATATCGACCTCGAGACTGGGCTCGGTGAACGGGAAGAAGGACGGACGGAAGCGCATCTTGACCGACGGCACCTCGAAGAAGGCCTTGCAGAACTCCTCCAGCACCCACTTCATGTTGGCGACGTTGGCTGATTTGTCGACCACCAACCCCTCGACCTGATGGAACATCGGCGAGTGCGTGGCGTCGGAATCCTGCCGGTAGGTCTTGCCGGGGATGACGATGCGGATCGGCGGCTTCTGCTTCTCCATGGTGCGGATCTGCACGGGCGAGGTGTGGGTGCGCAACAGCTTGCGCTCACCCTTCTCGTCCGGCTGGAAGAAGAAGGTGTCGTGCATCTCGCGCGCCGGATGTCCCTCGGGAAAATTCAGCGCGGTGAAATTGTAATAGTCGGTCTCGATATCGGGGCCTTCGGCGATGGCGAAGCCGAGATCGCCGAAGATCGCCGCGATCTCGTCGATCACCTGGCTGATCGGATGAATGCGGCCGCGCTCGGCCGGCGATTGGCGAACGGGGAGCGTGACGTCGACCTTCTCAGCCGCGAGCCGGGCCGCGATCGCCACATCCTTCAGTTCCGCCTTGCGCTGGGTGAGCGCTTCGGTGACGCGGTTCTTCAGGCCGTTGATCGCCGGCCCCTTCACCTGGCGTTCCTCGGCGCTCATTGCGCCCAGCGTCTTCAGCATTTCGGAGACGGAACCCTTCTTGCCCAGCGCCGAGACGCGCACCGCCTCGATCGCGGCCTCGTCCGCCGCCGCCGCGATTTCGGCGAGCAACGAGCCTTCCAGGGCTTCAAGATTTCCAGCAGTGGCGTTCACGGCGAAGCTCTCTCGGTCGGGCGACTGTCACCATTTTGGTTTCGTCGTCGCCATTTTGGTTACATCAGGCATAGAAAAACCCGCGCCAGCCGTGCCAGCGCGGGTTCCCCAAATCAGAATTGCGTATGCTTGGGAAGCGCTGGCTTAGGCGACAGCGCTCTCAAAAGCATTCGGCGTGGTGTTCTTCAGATATTCGAGCGCGACCTTGGCCTTGGCGACCAGCGCGGCGAAAGCCTGCGGCTCGTGGATGGCCATGTCCGAAAGGACCTTGCGATCGATTTCGATGCCGGCCTTGTTGAGGCCGTCGATGAAACGGCCATAGGTCAGGCCATGCTCGTGGGTCGCGGCGTTGATGCGCTGGATCCACAGCGCGCGGAACGAGCGCTTGCGGTTTTTGCGGTCGCGGTAGGCGTATTGCAGCGACTTCTCCACCGCTTGCTTGGCGATGCGTATGGTGTTCTTGCGGCGGCCGTAGAAACCCTTGGCGGCCTTCAAAATCTTCTTGTGCTTGGCGTGGGCGGTAACGCCTCTCTTTACGCGTGCCATGTCATGATCTCCTTAAAAGCAATTCCAGGAAAAGTGTTCAGCGGTTTTCCGTTCGGAATTGCGTAAAAACAAAAGTGGTTCCAAGCCGAGGGATTAGAGGCCGTTCGGCAGAAAATTCTTGATGACCTTCTTGCCGTCCGGTTCAGCCAGAACCATCGTGCCGCGGGCATCGCGAATGAACTTGTTGGAACGCTTGATCATGCCGTGGCGCTTGCCGGCGGCAGCCGACAGCACCTTGCCGGTGGCAGTAATCTTGAACCGCTTCTTGGCGGCCGATTTGGTCTTCATCTTGGGCATTTTGCTACTCCGTATTGGTGGCGCACCATCGCGCTTCTTGTCTCGCTTCGGGCCGACCAAAGCCCGAAAAGCAAATGAAACCGCCACGGCATGCCCTGCCGGGCGGTTTTCTTGGAACGGCGGTCCTATAGATCAAAGATGGAGCGAGCGCAACACCCGACACACCCCAAGCCATGCGACGCGCTTTGGCCGCAGTGCGCGTTACCCCTTTTTAAAATTCAAGCGATTTAGGGAGTTTGCAAACCGAGATACACGGTTGCTCATTGTGTATCTCTCCCCATCGAGTTGGCGATTCTCGTAAAGCGACCACCATGAGAGCAGCTGATCGCCAACGTTTTCCGTTATTTTGTCATCGGTAATTTCTAGCGTGATGCGTTTCAACGAAACGCCGGAACCAAAGGCTCCTGCAAGATAGTCCGGATCGACTTTGCGCACAGTCTTCGGATCGTTTGGATCGGTGAAGGTGACAAGGAGCGGATAACGGTCATGCGGCACGTCCCTCGTGCCGCGAAACCGCACGATCGCTGGCAACAGCCCTTCGTAGTCAGCGCGACTGTAGCCCAATTCCGCATGGAGTGCGTATTGAGCAATGTATTTGGTCTCTTCACCGATCAACGCGAAGAGCTTGCCTTTCGGTCCGAGGTCGACGACCGTCGCTTCGCCTTTGTAGCCCGATGGATAGACGTCAAACGCGTTGGCCTCCTGCCACCAGACGTGCGTCACCGCCGACCCGGAAACGACCTTACCGTCCACGAATACCTCGACCGTCAACTTCTGGTTCCATTCCCAGACGTCGGCAAAGAAGCCGCACGAGACTAGTGACAGTGCGAAGATAAGGATGATGCCCCGCAGCAAGGGCCGCGCAAGTCGAAAGACATCCCTATATGCCGAAATGCCAAGCCCCGCGCTCGTCACTACACGCCTCGCCGCCTTTGTTAGCAGCGATTATCCCTACACTGCCCCCGTAGCCAGACTATTAATTTGTCTGCTTTCGCGAGCCGAGGTTTCGAGGGTGCTTGGGCTGTCAGCACCCTAAGGTAGCGTGAACCACACCGGCAGCATGCCCGACTGCTGCATGCCGTCGATCAGCTCAAAGGCGGGCAGCGCCACCAGGAACACCAGGCCGTCGAGCAGCGTGTTCAAGAGCAGGCGCGGCCTGAAGCTGCCGGTATCGCCTTCCTGGTAGAGCGCAAGGTTCGGGAAGAACCGCGGCACTTTGGCCAGATAGGCCTGGTAGGGCGCGCCGAGCAGTTCCTTCAGGTAACGCTCCTCGCGCAGGATGACGATGTGGAAGGCGCCGGCGCAGAGCAGCGAGAACAGGATGATGCCGCTGAACGAGCCGATCTGCGCCCCGACCCCGGCGGCAGCCAGGGTCGAAAACAAATAGAGCGGGTTGCGGGTGATCGAATAGGGACCGCCGGTGACCACCTCGGCCGATTTGCGCCCGCCGATATAAAGCGTCGACCACAGCCGCCCGACAATGCCGAGAAAGATCAAAAGCACGCCGAACATCTCGATCGACTCGTGCACGGACGTGTCCGGCGGAAAGGAAGACTGGCCGAACAGAAGCGCGCAGAACAGCACCACGATCAGCACCGCCAGCACGATCCGGCGCATGTGCTGGTAGCCGCCCAACCCCTCAGTCTGGTTGTCGGCTGAGACCTTCACTTCATCGACCATGACCCATCCGATCGTCGATTCGCGATCGGCAAAAGCCGATCGTCGATTGCTCGCGATCGCGAAGGGATCGTCGAGGTGGCTGGCGATCGGGTTGAAAACAGGCGCCCCGCCGATCGTCGGGACGCCGTGCCCGGCAATTCGGGCGGATTTTAGAGCGGGATACAAAGAGCCCGGCAACTCTCGAAACCGTGATGGGCGCGACGCTTTGGCGGCCGCGCCATCCCTGGTCAGCGCGGCGCCAGAACCATCATCATCTGGCGGCCTTCGAGCTTCGGCTCCGCCTCGACCTTGGCGATCGTCGCAACTTCCTCGCGCACCTTGTTCAGAAGCTGCATGCCAAGTTCCATATGCGCCATCTCGCGGCCGCGGAAGCGCAGCGTCAGCTTGACCTTGTCGCCTTCCTCGAAGAAGCGCCGCACGGCCTTCATCTTGGTCTCGTAGTCATGGCTGTCGATGTTCGGGCGCATCTTGATCTCCTTGATCTCGATGACCTTCTGGTTCTTGCGCGCTTCGGCCGCCTTCTTCTGGTTGGCGTATTTCAGCTTGCCGAGATCGAGGATCTTGACGACGGGCGGCACCGCATTGGGCGAAATCTCGACGAGATCGAGCCCGGCCTCTTCGGCCAGCAGCAGCGCGTCGTTGATGGAAACATCGCCTCGGTTCTGGCCGTCGGCGTCGATAAGCTGGACCCGGGGCACCCGGATGTCTCGGTTGGAGCGCGGCCCGTCCTTGGTGGGTGCCGCTGCTTTGAAAGGTCTGCGAATGGTCGTGGTCTCCTCGGCCGTTTCGTTCTGGGTTCTTTAGACAAAAGTAGGTGGACGCGCCTATGTGGGAAGCGCGGGGCGTGAGTCAATAGCATAGCCGCGCCGCAAAATCACCTGCTGCCTGGTAATTGTCTGCACCAAGCAAAGAAACGCCGCGAGCACTTTTCGTTGAACCACTGCCTGTGCCAAAAGACCGGCGGGAAGGACAAGCTCATGGCCGCCAGCGCTCCGGTTTTCATCGATGTGGACGGGTCGGGCGTCGCCGTCAGGCGGATGCCGGGCGCGGCGCCCGGCGTGGTCTGGCTCGGCGGCTACAAGTCCGACATGCAGGGCACGAAGGCGCAGACGCTTGCCGCCTGGGCTGCGAGCGAAGGCCACGCCTGTCTGCGCCACGACTATTCCGGCCATGGCGAGTCGGGCGGCGAATTCGCCAACGGCACGATCTCGAAGTGGTTGGCCGAGAGCCTCGCCGTCTTTCGCCGGTTCAGCAAGGGCAAGCAGGTATTGGTCGGCTCCTCGATGGGGGCGTGGATCGCGTTGCGCATGGCGCAGGAACTGCGCAAGGCGGGCGACACGAGGGTTGCCGGCCTGGTGCTGCTCGCCCCGGCGCCTGATTTCACCGTCGAGCTGATCGAGCCGGTGCTGACCGACGCGCAGCGGCAGGATCTGAGGGAAAAAGGCTTCTTCGCCGAGCCGTCCGATTATTCGGACGAGCCCTATATCTACACGCGCGCGCTGATCGAGGACGGCCGCGCCAATCGGGTGATGACCGGGCCGATCGACACTCATTGCCCGGTGCACATCCTGCAGGGCCTGGCCGATCCGGACGTGCCGTCCGGCCATGCCTTGAAGCTCGCATCCATGCTGCCCGCCGACGATGTGACGCTGTCGCTGATCCCGGACGGCGATCATCGCCTGTCCCGCCCCGAGGATCTCGACATGCTCAAGCGGGCCGTCGGCGACATGGTCAAGCGGGCGGCCGAATAATGCGCATCTCCATCCCGATATCCGCGTTCGTCGCGGCGATCGTCGGCTTCGGCGGCACTCTGGCCCTGGTCATTGCCGCCGCCAAGGCGGTCGGCGCCACCCAGATCGAGACCGCCAGCGGCGTGACGGCGATATGCCTGGCCATGGTCGTTGAGTGTCTGTGGTTGTCCTGGCGCACCAAGATGCCGGTCATCACCGCTTGGTCGACGCCCGGCTTGGCGCTGATCGCGGCCTCCAGCGGATTTACGATGCCGCAGGCCGTCGGCGCCTTCATGGTCACCGGCGTCCTTCTGGTCGCCACCGGCCTGTTCAAGCCGTTGACTAGGCTAATCGCGAAAATCCCGGCCTCGGTCGCGTCCGGCATGCTGGCCGGCATTCTGGTCGGCTTCGCCGTCAATGCGGTGAAGGCTATTCCGGCCGACCCTTGGCTGATCCTGCCGCTGATCGCCGCCTTCTTCGTCATCCGTCTGTTCAATCCGGCTCTGTCGGTGCTGGTGGTGCTGATCGGCGGCGGCCTCGCCGCTTTCCTCACCGGCCGCGTCGGCAGCCTGCCGGCGCCGGAACTGTCGACATTGACATTGATTGCGCCGCAATTCACCGCGTCGGCGATCATCGGCCTCGCCTTGCCACTCTATCTGGTCACCATGGCCTCGCAGAACCTTTCCGGTCTCGCGGTGCTGCGCGCAGCGGGCTACCATCCGGAGCCCGGTCCGCTGATCGGCGTCACCGGCCTGTTTTCGCTGCTCTCGGCGCCGTTCGGCGCCGCGACCACCAATCTCGCGGCGATCTCGGCCGCAATCTGCACCGGCCCCGATGTCCATCCCGACCCGGCCGAACGCTGGAAGACCGGGCCGTTCTACGCGCTCGCCTATCTCATCTTCGCGATCTTCGGCGCCTCGCTGGTGGCGATCTTCGCCGTCCTGCCGCAAAGCCTGATCGTGCTGGTCGCGGGGCTCGCCTTGACGGCGCCCTTGGCCAACGCGCTGTCGATCGCGCTGAAGGAGGAGGCCGAACGCATGCCGGCCACCGTCACCTTCGCCGCGACGGCTTCGGGACTCACGCTCTTCGGCGTGGGCGCGGCATTTTGGGGGCTGGTCGCCGGAATGGCGGTGCTTTTCCTCGAGAAGCTCAAAAAGCGATAATCATTTCAGGCGCTTCGCCGGTTTTGGGCGGGTTTGTCTTGAATCGCCGATTTCGCCTTCCCATTTCGATTCCACGCAGCCGGTTTGGCTGTCTCCAATGGAAGGATTGGGAGAAAATGAACACAAGTGCATTGATCCGTCCGGCCTGGACGCCTGCCACCATCGCGCTGATGGTCATCGGCTTCATGGTGTTCTGGCCGCTCGGCTTCGCCATGCTCGCCTACATCATCTGGGGCGATCGGTTGGAAGGCTTCAAGCGCGACGTCAACCGCGCCACGGACGGCATCTTCGCCGGTTGCCGTCGTCGCTCCGAGAAGGCGGCCCGCTGGGGCCACGGCTCGGCCCGCACCGGCAACGTCGCCTTCGACGATTGGCGCGAGAAGGAGCTGGAGCGCCTCGCCGAGGAGCGCCGCAAGCTCGACGAGATGCTCTCCGAGTTCGACGAGTACGCCCGCGAACTGCGCCGCGCCAAGGACCAGGAAGAGTTCGATCGCTTCATGGCCAACCGCAACAAGTCGACCGCGCCGAGTTCGACCGGCTCGAGCGACAAGGCGGGTCCGAAGGGCGGCAAAGGTACCAACCTGCTCGACGACTGAGATCCGGCGACACGTCTCGGTATGATATGCGGCGTCGCGTTTAGCGGCGCCGTTTCTTTTTTGTTCTCTATGTAGCTTCCCTCCACTGGCCGTTTTTTTCGAATCGCGTATCGTCCAGCCATGACCCTCGGCTTCCTTCGCAACCTGACCAAGCCAAAGCCCACGCCTGTCGTCGAGCGCGAGCATTGCGTCGCCGGCCGCACGCTGCCGCTCAAGATCGTTGAGAGCGCCAGGGCTCGGCGGCTTACGCTGCGCATCGATTCCGGCGGCCAGGGCCTGCGCGTCACCGTGCCGCCCGGCCTGCGCCGCGGCGAGGTGGAGAAATTCCTCGACCGCCATCAGGACTGGCTGGAGCAGCGGCTGGCCAAGGTGCCGACGAGGCCGCAGGTGCGCCCGGGCATCCGGATCCCGATCCGCGGCGTGCCTCACCGCATCGTGCACGAGCCTTCGAGGCGCGGCACCGTCACCGTCGCGCGCGACGATCGCGGCCCGCTCCTGATCATCCATGGCGAGCGCATCCATTTGCCGCGCCGCATCGCCGACTATCTCAAGCGCGAGGCCAAGAAGGAGATCGAGAAGCTGGTGGTCAAGCACACCGAAACGATCGGCAAGCGCGCCAAGGCGATAAGGTACAAGGATACCTCCAGCCGCTGGGGGTCATGCACCTCGGAGGGCAATCTCTCCTTCTCGTGGCGCATCATGATGGCGCCGCCGGCGGTGATAAACTATCTGGTGGCGCATGAGGTGGCGCATCTCAAGGAGATGAACCACGGCCCGAAATTCTGGAAGTTGTGCGAAAAACTCTGCCCGGATACCGACCGCTGCAAGGACTGGCTGAAGCGCAACGGCGGGGCGCTGCAGGCGATTGTGTTTGAGTAGCTCCAGCGGATGGCAATGCAGAGAACGCCGTCACTGCTAGTGCAAACGCTGGAGATTAGCCGAGCCATCTCAGCTTCGTCATCCTAGGGCGAAGCAAGGAGCGAAGCGACGCGCGCAGACCCTAGGATCCATGCCGTGACGTGCGAACGCCGTAGCGGTTCAGAAATTGCTTTGCCTTTGGCGGGAGGCGTCCCGGAAAGGCGTTTTATTCTCTATCGCTGCACTCTTGGGCCGACGTAACGGCATGGATCCTAGGGTCTGCGCGCCGCTTCGCGTCGCTCCGCCCTAGGATGACGAAGGAGAGGTGGCGCCCTACTACCGCCCATCAATCATCATTCGCCGCGCTCAGCTCTTCCGGCCGCAGTCCTTCCTCGGTATGCGGCCACGGCAAAAAATCCCGGTCGAACGTATCGCTTCCGAAATAATCCAGAGCCCGATGCGCCTCGGCGCCGTTGAAGGCGGCCTTGTCCATCAGATGCGCGATCACCTCGCGCGCCTGCGCGATCTTCTGCTTCAGTTCGGCGACGGTCCGGTCGGCCATGATCATTCTGCTCCCGCCTGTGGTTCCTATATGAAGGTAGTGTTTTCCGCCGGACCGGCAACAGCATGCTTTTTCTCGACTCTTTTCCCGTTTCGTGCCAAGCCCGCGCCATGACGCTCGACATCAAGATCTGCGGATTGAAGACCGACGCCGCGATGGCCGCCGCGCTTGCCGGTGGCGCCAGCCATGTCGGCTTTATTTTCTTCGCCAAGAGCCCGCGTTATGTCGAGCCCGCCGAGGCCGGCCGTTTGCGTCAGGCGGCGCGCGGCAAGGCCCTGGCGGCAGCCGTCAGCGTCGACGCCGATGATGGCTTTCTCGACGAGATCGTCGCGAAAATGCAGCCCGACATGCTGCAATTGCATGGTTCGGAAACGCCCGAGCGCGTGGCCGAGATCAAGGGGCGTTACGGCCTGCCGGTGATGAAGGCGCTGCCCATCAGCGAGGCGGCGGATATCGATCGCATAAAACCCTTCATCGGCATCGCCGATCGCTTCCTTCTGGATTCCAAGCCGCCGAAGGGCTCGCAACTGCCGGGCGGCAACGGCGTTTCCTTCGACTGGCGCATCCTTGCCGGCCTTGACGCCGGACTCGATTACATGCTTTCCGGAGGGCTCAACGCCGCCAATATCGGCGATGCCCTGAGACAGGCCGACCCGCCCGGAATAGACGTTTCGTCCGGTGTGGAAAGCGCTCCGGGCGTCAAGGATCCGGCGCTGATCGAGCAGTTTTTCCGGGCCGTCAGGGCCGCGCGCGACGACCGCGCCGCCTGAATACAATTCACATCAGGAGATCGGCGATGAACAAGCCGGCAATGCCCAATTCCTTCCGCACCGGACCCGACGAACAGGGCATGTTCGGCATTTTCGGCGGCCGCTTCGTCGCCGAGACGCTGATGCCGCTGATCCTCGATCTGGAAGAGCAGTGGGACAAGGCCAAGACCGATCCCGAGTTCAAGGCCGAGCTGCAGAACCTGTCCACCCACTATGCCGGGCGGCCGTCGAAGTTGTATTTCGCCGAGGGCCTCACAAAGCATCTTCGTGAGGTTTCCTCGGCCAAGGGCCTCGGAGGCGGCGCAAAAGTCTATTTCAAGCGCGAGGACCTCAACCACACCGGCTCGCACAAGATCAACAATTGCCTCGGCCAGATCCTGCTCGCCAAGCGCATGGGCAAGAAGCGCATCATCGCCGAGACCGGCGCCGGCCAGCATGGCGTCGCCTCGGCTACCGTCGCGGCGCGCTTCGGCTATCCTTGCGTCGTCTACATGGGCGCCACCGATGTCGCCCGCCAGAGCCCGAATGTCTTCCGCATGAAGCTGCTCGGCGCCGAGGTGCGGCCGGTCACCGCCGGTCACGGCACGCTGAAGGACGCCATGAACGAGGCCCTGCGCGACTGGGTCACCAATGTCGAGGACACCTATTACCTGATCGGCACCGCCGCCGGCCCGCACCCCTATCCGGAACTGGTGCGCGACTTCCAGTCGGTGATCGGCACGGAAGCCCGCGCCCAGATTCTGGAGCAGGAAGGCCGGCTGCCTGATGTCATCATCGCCGCCGTCGGCGGCGGCTCCAACGCCATTGGCCTGTTCCATCCCTTCCTCGACGACAAGGACGTCCGCATCATCGGCATCGAGGCTGGCGGGCGCGGCCTCGACGGCGTCGAGCATTGCGCCTCGATGAATGCCGGCAAGCCCGGCGTGCTGCACGGCAACCGCACCTATCTGTTGCAGAACTCGGACGGCCAGATCCTCGACGGCCATTCGATCTCGGCCGGCCTCGACTATCCGGGCGTCGGCCCCGAGCATTCCTGGTTGCGCGATTCGGGCCGCGTCCAGTATGAGCCGATCCTCGACGAAGAGGCGCTGGAAGCCTTCCAGCTCACCACCCGCGTCGAAGGCATCATCCCGGCGCTGGAATCGGCGCATGCCATCGCCCATGCGATGAAGATCGTGCCGAAGATGGACAAGGATCAGCTCGTCATCGTCAATCTGTCCGGCCGCGGCGACAAGGACGTGCACACGGTGGCCAACATGCTGGGCATGGAGATCTGACAATGACCACCCGCATCGACCGCCGTATGGTGAAGCTCAAGGCCGAAGGCCGCCCGGCTTTGGTCACCTATTTCATGGGCGGCGACCCCGATTACGACAGCTCGCTGTCGATCATGAAGGCGCTGCCGATCGCCGGCGCCGATATTATCGAGATGGGAATGCCCTTCTCCGACCCGATGGCCGATGGCCCGGCGATCCAGGCCGCCGGCCTGCGTGCGCTGAAGGGCGGCCAGACACTGGTCAAGACGCTGAAGCTGGCGGCCGACTTCCGCGCCGGCGACGACGAGACGCCGATCGTGCTGATGGGCTACTACAATCCGATCTACATCTATGGCGTGGACCGCTTCCTCACCGACGCCAAGGCGAGCGGCATCGACGGACTGATCGTCGTCGACCTGCCGCCGGAGATGGACGAGGAGCTTTGCATTCCGGCGCTGAAGGCCGGCGTCAACTTCATCCGCCTGGCGACGCCGACCACCGACGACAAGCGCCTGCCCAAGGTTTTGGAAAACACCTCCGGCTTCGTCTACTACGTCTCGATGACCGGCATCACGGGCTCGGCCTTGGCCGACACGGGCAAGGTAGCCGCGGCCGTCAACCGCATCAAGGGCCACACCGACCTGCCGGTCTGCGTCGGCTTCGGCGTCAAGACCGCCGAGCAGGCGCGTGTGATCGGCGCTAATGCCGACGGCGTCGTCGTCGGCACCGCGATTGTCAATGCGGTCGCCAATGTGCTCGGCCCCAAGGGCGACAAAACAGCCGATCCGGCGGAAGCCGTCGCCACTTTGGTCAGCGGGCTTGCCCAGGGCGTCCGCTCGGCCCGCCTTGCTGCTGCCGAATAGCCCGACTATTTGTTCTTGAGCAATTCCGGCCGGAAACCCCCACAGACTTTCCCTGGAATTGCTTGAAGTCCTTTCCAGGACAGGAGCCGAAGCCATGAACTGGATCACCAATTACGTCCGCCCGAAGATCAATTCGATGCTCGGCCGGCGCACCGACATGCCGGAAAACCTCTGGATCAAGGATCCCGAGACCGGCGAGATGGTCTTCCACAAGGATCTCGAATCCAACCAGTTCGTCATCCCGGCTTCCGGCCATCACATGAAGATCTCGGCCAAGGAGCGGCTGAAATATTTCTTCGATGACGGCAAATACGAGGTGCTGGAAAACCCGAAGGTCGTCCAGGACCCGCTGAAGTTCCGCGACGAGAAGCGCTACACCGACCGCCTGAAGGAGGCCAAGGCCAAGACCAACCTCGAGGATGCGATCCTCAACGGCGCCGGCACCATCGACGGGCTGCCCGTCATCGTCACCGTGCAGGACTTCGCCTTCATGGGCGGCTCGCTCGGCATGGCCGCCGGCGAAGCCATCGTGCATGCTTTCGAGGTCGCGCTGCAGCGCAAGCGGCCGCTGATCCTGTTCGCCGCTTCCGGCGGCGCCCGCATGCAGGAAGGCATCCTGTCGCTGATGCAATTGCCGCGCACCACGATCGGCGTCGACCGGCTGAAGGAAGCCGGCCTGCCCTATATCGTGGTGCTGACCAACCCGACCACCGGCGGCGTCACCGCGTCCTACGCCATGCTGGGCGACGTCCACATCGCCGAGCCCGGGGCGCTGATCGGCTTTGCCGGCCCGCGCGTCATCGAGCAGACCATCCGCGAAAAACTGCCCGACGGTTTTCAGCGCGCGGAGTATCTGATGGAACACGGCATGGTGGACATGGTCGTGTCGCGCCTTGAGATGCGCCGGACCATTTCCCGTCTCTTGAAGATGCTGCTCAAGATGCCGGAGGCCGAGAAGCCGCTGGAGCCGGAGATCCTGCCGCCGGCGGTGGTCAATGCCGAGGCGCGCGCGCAAGCCTGAAGCGATATCGGCTTGAAGCGATATATCGGCTTGACGCGACATCGCTCGCCGCGAACCGCGAGTTGCGCCGCCTGTTGCGTGCT
The DNA here is from genome assembly GCF_006439475.1 of Mesorhizobium sp. B2-8-9. Lineage (NCBI taxonomy): Bacteria > Pseudomonadati > Pseudomonadota > Alphaproteobacteria > Hyphomicrobiales > Phyllobacteriaceae > Mesorhizobium > Mesorhizobium sp. B2-8-9. The sequence continues at coordinate 21,200 of NZ_VFTQ01000014.1, forward strand.
GTAGCCTCTGATTTGCGCACGGCTCGTTCGAACCGATTCCCGGTTTCGGGAACCGCCCGCCAAAGCAATTCCAGGAAAAGTGTGGAACGGTTTTCCGTTTGGAATTGCGCCAACAAAAAAGAGAGAGCGGTTCTGCATTCCATGAGATGATGAACCGCTCTAGGATTCCATCATGACAACGCTTTCCGCCGAACGCGAAATCGAACATCTGATGACGCTGCATCCGAAAGGCTTCGACCTTTCGCTGGACCGCGTCACGGGGCTTCTCGAGCGCCTCGGCAATCCGCAGGATCGGCTGCCGCCGGTCATCCACATCGCCGGCACCAACGGCAAGGGCTCCTGCGCCGCCTTCGCGCGCGCGCTGCTGGAGGCCGCCGGCCACCTTGTCCACGTCCACACCTCGCCGCATCTGGTAAACTGGCATGAGCGCTACCGGCTGGCGGCCGAAGGCGGCGGCAAGCTCGTCGAGGACGATATTTTCGCTGAGGCCATTGCGCGTGTCGCCGAGGCCAATGGCGGCCAGAAGATCACCGTCTTCGAGATCCTCACCGCCGTCACCTTCATCCTGTTCTCGGAGCACCCGGCGGAGGCGGCGATTATCGAGGTCGGCCTCGGCGGCCGCTTCGACGCCACCAATGTGATCAAGCAGCCGGCGGTTTCGGTGATCATGCCGATATCGATGGACCATGAAGCCTATCTCGGCGACCGGGTCGAGCTGATCGCCGCCGAGAAGGCCGGCATCATGAAGCGCGGCTGCCCGGTGGTGATCGGCGCCCAGGAAAGCGACACCGCGCTTCAGGTGCTGATCGAGTCGGCCGAGCGGCTGGATTGCCCGACCGTGGTCTATGGCCAGGATTTCCTCGCCTTCGAGGAAAACGGCCGCATGGTCTATCAGGACGGGGACGGGCTGATGGACCTGCCTTCGCCGCGCCTGCCGGGGCGCCATCAATACGCCAATGCCGCGGCGGCGATCGCCGCCGTCAAGGCGGCTGGTTTCGAGATCGGCCACCGCGCCGCCGAGCGGGCGATGACCCATGTCGCCTGGCCGGCACGCATGCAGAAGCTGACCCAAGGCAAGCTGGTCGACCTGGCGCCGAAGGGCGCCGAGATCTGGCTGGACGGCGGCCACAACCCCGGCGCCGGCATTGTCATCGCCGAGGCGCTGGCCGAGCAGGAGGAAAAGAACCCGCGGCCGCTGGTCCTGATCTCCGGGATGATCAACACCAAGGACCAGACTGGCTATTTCAGCGCCTTCAAGGGGCTTGCCCGCCACGTCTATACCGTGCCGGTAACCAGCAGCGACGCCGGCGTTCCCAACGACGAGCTGGCCTTGCGTGCCGAAGAGGCCGGCCTGTCGGCCGAGCCGGTCAGCTCCGTCGCCAACGCGCTGATGCTGTTGCGCGACTCTTGGGATGGCCCGGCGCCGCGCATCCTGATCGGCGGCTCCCTCTATTTCGCCGGCGCCGTGCTGGCCGAAAACGGCACGCCGCCGACCTGAGGCGAAATCGGGACAGCGTTGCGGATTCGGCGGGGGCCGAAAGGAACCGGCATGATCAAGGTGAAGCAGCTCGCTCATGTCTGCATCTTCGCGCATGACCTGGAGGCGACGCGCCGCTTCTACCGCGATGTGCTCGGCATGGACACGCGGTTCAATTTCCTGCGCGACGGCAGGATTTTCGGTTTCTATCTCGACTGCGGCGGCCGCAGCCATGTCGAGGTGTTCGAGAAAAGTGAAGCCAGCTACAGCGAGGCAAACCAGATCAACCACTTCTGCCTCGAGGTGGAAGACATCGATGCGGCGATCCTTCATATCCGGTCGAAAGGCGTCGCGGTCACGCCAAAGAAGCTCGCCTGCGACGACACATACCAGGCCTGGATCGCCGACCCCAACGGCGTGAAGATCGAGCTGTTCGAATACACCGCCAAAAGCGCGCAATTCACCGGCGGCGACCGTGTCGCCGACTGGTAAATTGGAGCGACACGTCGCCCACATGAGCAGTTGAAGTTAGACGGCAAGGTGCATCGCGGCAGGCAGTGCCAGCGAGAGCCCTGACAGGAAAAGCAGAACAAAGACGATCTTTCGCATTGTCCCTTGCGACAATGACGGTGGCCAGCGGCGTGCCGCATAGGTCATCAGCATTACGGCCGGTATGGCGACGACGAGCGCGACAGGCGACATGGTCGGCAGGTTGCCGCTTGCCGTCACCAGGATAAGCCGCACCACCTGCGCGGCGCCGAAAGCGGTGACCAGCGTTTCGCGGATTCGTACATGCGGCATTGGCTGGCGAAAGAGATGATAGACGAGCGGCGGGCCGCCGGTCGCAAACAGCCCACTCATCAGGCCCGAAACGACACCGAAGCCGACGAAACTCGCGTCCGACGATCGTTTTGCCAAGCCGGCAGGCCTGATGGCCAGTTGCAGGCTGGACATCATGATGACCAGACCGAGTCCGATTTTCAGCAGGTCGGCCCGCGTGTCCGCCAGCCATTCCAACAGGGCATACCCCAAGAGCAGCGAAGGCAGGCTTGCGACCAGGATAAGCCGCAGCTCCCGGCGCGCAATCTCGCGCCAGCCGCCCTGGATCAGCATCTGCGTGGCATTGACCAGGGTCAGCATGCCGACCATCGCAGCTGCGTCGGGCAGGGGCAGCAAGCCGACAAGGGCAATCGCGCCCATCATCACCAGGCCGAAGGCGAAGCCCGTCAGGGTCTGGACATAAGCGGCCACCGCCGCAAAACCGGCAAAGGCGAGGACAGGCGTTAGACCCACGACATCCCGCACGAGGCCGGAAAGGAAACGTGCAAGCCGGCAATCACGGCCGGCCTACTTCAGCTCGATTTCGATGAAGGCGTATTCGCCGTCATTGGCATTGATGACGTCGTGCTCGACGCCCTCCCGGCGGAAATAGGGCGCGCCTTGCTTCATCTCGGCGAAGGATTCGCCGTCCTTGGTCACCAGCTTCACCTTGCCGTCCATCAGCGGCACGACGACATAGTCGTGGCCATGGCGGTGCCAGCCGGTATTGGCGCCCGGCGCGAAGCGGTATTCGGTGACGATGACGCGCTCATTGTCGACGTGAACTGTGGCCTTGGCGGTTCCGGTCATGGAGCTCTCCCTTTCCTGCGAACAGAGGACACGGAGTGCCCGCAGGCGAGAGCCAGAGCGCGACGAGCCATGACGCCAAAGAAAAGCCCGGCGCGATGGCCGGGCTTGGATCTTGAAGACTTTAGATTGGCTCAGGCGAGACTGCCGTTGATCCAGTGCGACAGCGCGGTCTTCGGCGCGGCGCCCACTTTCATGTCGGCGACTTCGCCGCCCTTGAAGATCATCAGCGTCGGGATCGAGCGCACGCCGTATTGCGCGGCAAGCTCCGGGTTCTCGTCGATGTTGAGCTTTGCGACCTTGATCTTCGCGCCAAGCTCGTTGGCGATGTCTTCCAGCGCCGGAGCGATCATCTTGCACGGGCCGCACCATTCCGCCCAGAAATCCACCACGACCGGCTCCTTGGCGTTGAGCACATCGGCCTGGAAATTGCCCTTGTCGACCTTGACGGTGGCCATGCTGAAATCCTTTCGAAAACTCGGGTTGCACCAAATGTGGTGGTTGTGGCGGCGATGTTCAAGCAGTTCTTGTGTCACGCTGCCGTGAGTCGGGCAAGGGCGTCATCCATGGCGGGGGCGGGCAGCTCGATCAGGCGCGGCGCCTCGGTAAACAGCAGCGCCGCCGTCACCTCGCGGCCCGGATAGAGCGGCAGAAGCAGCGCGCGGTAGAGCGCAAGCTGCAGCACATAGGCAGGCGGCACCTCCGCCAGGTTCCCAGGCGCCGGTCGGTTGGTCTTGTAGTCGACGATCGAAACCTTTTCCGGCGTGACCGCCAGCCGGTCGATCTTGCCGGAGATGGAGCGCAGCCTGCCCTTCACCTCGAGGCTGCCCATGACGGCGACCTCAGCGCGGGAGGATGGCGAGAACAGCGCGCCGAAGCGGGTGTCGGACAGGATGGAGAGCACGGCGTCCAGCGCCTTGTCGCGCTCGCCATCCGGCCAATCCGCGCCGGCGCGCGCCAGGTAGCGCTCCGCCGCGTTCCGCCTTTCGTCCTCGGCGATGCCGGGCAGCATCTGCAGCAATTTGTGCAGGGCAAGGCCGCGCATGATCGCAAAGCCGGGTTCGGCGGCGACGTCGAGCACCGGCGAGCGAGTGTCGGGGACGGCTTCTTTCGCCTCGTCGATCAGCGCCGAGGCGCCGGAAGGCGAAAGCGGCCGCGGCAGCTCCTCATAAGGCGGCAGCGGCCGGAACAGGTCTTCAGGCAGCGGAGCGATATGCTCGAACGGCCCTGCCTCGTCGGTGCCGGTCAATGCCACCGGCGGGAGCCCGGTCATATGGAAGCGATGTACCGCCACCTCGGCCGTCGCCGGATGCCGGCGCTCGGAGCTCTCGGGCGCGCCGAGCAACGCGCGGCTGACGATCGAATGCCACGTGCCGGGGCTGGGCTGCCGCTTGCCGTGATAGCCGCAGACGACCAGCCGGTCCTCGGCACGCGTCATGCCGACATAGAGCAGCCGCCGGTACTCGTCGTCCGCCAGTTCGCGCGCCCGCACCGATGCCGCCTTCGAGACGCCGTTGGAGACGTCGCTGGCCGAGCGCCACAGATAGCCCTTGCCTTTCCATTGCGTCCCCGAGCTCTCGAACGGCATCAGCCGCGGCAGATGCTGGTCGCTGAATGGCGCCGAGCCGCCGTCGACCAGGAAGACGACCGGCGCCTCCAGGCCCTTGGCGGCATGCACGGTCATGACGCGGACCTCGTCGCGCGTCTGGTCCATCTCGCGCTTGATCTCGGGGCCGGCATTTTCGAGCGTCGAGAGGAAGGATTCCAGCCCCGGCAGGCCGGTCCGTTCCTCGGCCAGGCAAAAGCTCAGGAATTCGTCGAGGATGTCGCCGGCTTCGGGTCCTAGCCGCGCCGTCATCTTGCGGCGCAGTCCGTCGCGCGCCAGTGCCGCGGCGTAGAATTCGAACACCGGCTTGAAGGCCACTTCGGTTGCCCAGCCGTCGAGCCGGCTAACGACAGCGGCGAGGGCCACATCCTCGGCCGCATGTTGTCTGAGCGAGGCGATCAGCGACTGGCCCTTCGGCCTCGATCCGCCGAGCGCGAGCAAGCTTTCCTCCGAAACCTCGAAGATCGGGCTGCGCAGCACGGCGGCCAAGGAAAGGTCGTCCTCCGGCTGGATCAGGAAATGTCCGAGCGCGATCAGGTCCTGCACGGCGATATGGCCGGGCAGGCTCAGCCTGTCGGCGCCGGCGACCGGGATCTGTCGGTTCTTCAGGCTGCGCGATAGCGCATGGACGAAGCGGTCGCGCTTGCGCACCAGGACCAGGATGTCGCCGGCGGTCAGCTTCCTGCCCTTGCCTTCGATGACCTCGCCGCTGCGCAGCCAGGTCTGGATGGTGGTGGCCACATGCTCGGCGACGCGCACCGCGGGCGCGCTGGCATGGTTGACCGGCAAGGTCCAGTCGTCGGGCTCCTCGACCATCTCGGCGCCGACCGAGGGCCACACCTCGACATAGCCCGGTGCGTCATTGCGGATCGCCCTATGACTCAGAGGGTCTGGATCGTGGCTGATGCCGCGCCTGACGCCCGGTTCGGCGAAGACGCGGTCGACGGCGGCCAGCACGTCGTCGCTCGACCGGAACGACCAGGTGAGCTTGAGATTGGCGAAGGCGGCCTCCGCGTCGCGCACGCGGCCGGCAAACAACAGCCGGCTTTCGGCAAAGGAATCCGGCGCCGCGCCCTGGAAGGAGTAGATCGACTGCTTCTCGTCGCCGACGGCAAAGACAGTTCGGCGCACCGCTTCGCGCTGGCCGAGCCCGGCAAAGAACTCTTCCGTCAGCTTCTTCACCACTTCCCATTGGTCCGGGCTGGTGTCCTGCGCCTCGTCGAGCAGGATGTGGTCGATGCCTTGGTCGAGCTTGAACTGCACCCACGGCCCGGCATCCGGTCGCGACAAGAGACTGACCGTGCGGGTGATGAGGTCGTTGAAGTCGAGGAAACCCCGCCCGCGCTTCAACTGCTCGTAGCGCGCGATCAGCCAGCCGGCGACGGTCAGTGCTGCCGCTGTCCCTTCCAGCATGCGGAACAGCGCCAGCCGGTCGGTTACGTCGAGGATTGCCTTCGCCACCACGAAATAGCGGTCCGGCAGGTCGGGCAGGCGGTCGACAAGCGCCTTCCTGAAGATTTTGGGCGGATCGTAGGGGTCGCCGTCCGCACGCAGGAATGCTTTGGCGAGCAGGCGCAGCCGCCGGATCGGATCGGCCTCGGCAAAGGCGCTCTGCGCATAGGGCAGCACGTTGTTCAAAACCTGCTTGGCGTCGGCGGCCTCGGCGGCACGGGCAAATTCAGCGAGCTGGCCAGGCGAAAAGCCAGGCAGCGGCCACAGCGAAGCAGCGATGTCCTCGGCCGTCTGTCCAGGCCTGAAGCCGAATTCGGCGAACAGCGGCCGGAAGTCCCGATCCCTGCCGAGCTTGGCGATGAAACCGCGCAGTTCATCGCGCTTGCCGACGATCTCGGCAAGCAGCGTATCGAGCCCGAACTCGCCGCCGCGTTCCAGCACGGTGGCAAAGGCTTCCGCCAGCCCTTCGACGCCGGCGCCTGCGCCCGAGATCATGTCGCGGCGGGCATCGGCGAACAGCGAGGCCTCCATCTGCGGATCGAGCATCTCGAAATGCGCCGGGATATTGGCTTCGAGCGGGAACTGGTGCAGCACGGATTCGCAGAAGGCATGAATGGTCTGGATTTTCAGTCCGCCCGGCGTCTCGAGCGCCTCGGCAAACAGCCGGCGCGCGCGCCGCATCAGGTCGCGGTCGGCGCCGCGGCCGTCCAGCGCCGCGATCCTGACCGCCAGCTCGGCATCAGGCAGCGCCGTCCATTCCGACAGGGTCGAGAACACGCGGTTCGACATGTTGGCGGCGGCAGCCCGCGTGTAGGTGAGGCACAGGATCTTCGACGGATCGGTGCCGTTGAGCAGGAGCCGGATGACGCGCTGCGCCAGCACATGCGTCTTGCCCGAACCGGCATTGGCCGACACCCAGGCGGAATAGGCGGGATCGGAGGCGCGCGCCTGGCTGGCGGCGGTATCGGAGGGGATCGGATATTTCATCCTTCCGCCTCGTCCTCGCTGGCGCCGCCGGCCGACCATTCGAGCACCCGCGCCAGATGATCGTAGTCGCCGTCGGCCTCGCCCTCGCGGAAGGGCAGCGCGCGCGACAGATAGCCGGTGGTCGGGTCGGCATAGTGGAAGAGCAGCCGTTCCAGCCGCGCCCAGGCCTCCTCGGAAAGATCGTTGGCGGTGCGGAACTTGCGGTTGTAGTCGAGGATCGATTCCTCGAATACCTCGCCATTCGGCTTCAGCCGCACGAAGGCGAGCTGCGAGGGTTCGCGGATGCCGAGGTCCTTGAAGGCGCCGCGCCTGAGCAACGCGCCCTCCAGCGCGAGCTGCGGCGACAGCAGCGTGTGCGCCTGCGCTTTCGAGGGCGAGGATCCTGTCTTGTAGTCGAGGATGTCGGCCATGCCGCCGGCAAGCAGGTCGACGCGGTCGGCATAGCCGGAAAGCGTCACCCCGGTGCGGCCGACCACCGTCTTCTCAGCGCGCTCCTCGGCGTAGCGCCTTGCGACGGCATCGGCGCGGCCATGCTCCCATTCGATGATGTTCTCGGCGAGCTTTTCGAAACGCGGCCACCAGATAGCCTCGATATCAGGCGGAAGCTTTGCGTCGGCAAAGCAGGTACGGCCCGATTCAATGAGGCTGGCCAGCGCGTTCGGCGCCCTCGGATCCTCGACCCGCCGCGAGAACAGATGCAGGATCTCGTGGAACAGCGTGCCGCGTTCGGCGGCGCCCGGATCGCGGATTAACGGCTCGAGCCGCATCAGGCCGAGGATGCGCCGTGCATAGACCGCGTAGGGGTCGCGGCGCAGCGTCTCGATCTCGGTGACCGAGAAATGCTGCGGGCGCAGGCTGAGCGGCGGCTTCGGCTGCGGGCGGGAGGCAAAATCCTTCTTCTCGCCGGCATCGAGCGCGCGCGCCCAGGCAAGCAGCGCGTCGCCGCGGCCGCGAAGTGCTGACGCCGGCTCCTTGCCGAGGAAGGTCAGGATGCGCTGCAGCCAGCGCGACGGCACCGCCGGCGCGTCGCCGGAGCGCGCCGAACGCGTCAGCACGACCTCTTTTGTGCCCATCGCCATCTGGAAGTCATGCGCGGCAAGGCCGATGCGCCGCTCCGGCGGCTCGAGGTCGATGCCGGTCTTCATCAGCCGCGACATGAAGCGGTCGCTCTCGGGCTTGCGCGGCCAAACCCCTTCATTGAGCCCGCCGATGACCAACATGTCGACATGCTGCAGCCGAGCCTCCAGCGCGCCCCAGATGGCGATGTTGCGATCGGTGCCTTGCGCCGGCTTGACCGTCTCCGGCGCGATCAGGGCCTCTATCACGTCGGGCCACTCCAAAGCGGCGAAGGTGAAGGGCGACGACGCCGCCACCAGCCCGCGCAACAGCTCGGCGAGTTTCTCGCCCGCATCGCCGGCATAGAGCTCCGCCAGGCCGCCGTCGACGGCGCGACCGAGACTTTCCAGCGCGACCACGCTCGCGCGCGTCAGCGTCGCAATATCGGCGCCTTTCTCGTCGCGCATCGCGGTGAGCGGCAACAGCGACTTGGTAAGGCGGCTAAGCATATCTTGGGCCTGCTCGATGCCGCGCACGGTCAAGCGCGAGAACCAGAAAGGCTGCCTTGTGTCGCCGCTCAGTTCCGCCAGCCGTGTCTCGAACAGCGCGCCGAGCGATGCGACATCGGGCCGGCCCGTGCCGCCGCGCAGCGCCACCAGCTCGACGAGCTCGGCAGCCTTGCGCATGGCCTGGCGTTCGAGACCGAGCGCGAGCAGCGGATGCTTGAGCAAGGCAAGCAGGCCTACGGGGTCGCCGGGTCGGAACGCAGCGCTCAGCGCGAGCCTGAGCAGGCTGGCGGCCGGTGTATTGATTAAAGGCGCGCCGCCGGAATCGTCTGCGACGACGCCGAAACGCAAAAGCTCGGCCGAAACCCGCCGGGCCAGCGCTCGGTCACCGGTGACGAGCGCCGCGCGCTTGCCTGGGGCCTCCACGGCGCGCTTCAGCGCGATGGCGATTGCCGCCGCCTCGTCGCGTTCGTTCGCCGCTTCCACCAGCGTCACGCCGGCCAGCGCCTGTTCGATGTCGAGTGCCGTGAAGCGCGGCCGCGTCTCGGTCCAGTATTCGGTGGTTTCGGCCGGCCGCAGCGCCTCGCCGACCAGGGCCGCGCGCAACGCAAGCGGCGATGGCGCCGCAACAAGGTCCTCGACGTCGCGGCGCGGAATGCCGATGCCGCCGATCAGCTTGGCGAGGCCGTATTGCGGGTGGCCGAGCGTTGCCGGGCGCGCGCCAGGCGCCGTGATCGCCGCGAAGGATGCGTCGTCCAGGTTGCGGTCGAGCCCGGGCAGCACGACGGCGCCGTTGGGCAGGCCGGCGATCACTGCAAGCAGTTCGGCGGTGGCGGGGATGGAGCCGGTCGAACCGGCGGCAATCACCGGTCCGGCCGGCGGAGTGCGCTTCAGCCGGGTCGCCTCCAGCCGGATCAGCGCGCTGCGATGCGCGGCTGGATTGGAGCGGTCGCGTTCCTTGAGCAACTCCGGCCAGTTCTCGGTGACGATGCCGAGGAAATCGAGCGTCACCTGCCACCATCCGGCGAGGTTGCCGGTAACCAGCGTCGCGAGCTTTGCCCAATCCGTGCCTTCGGTCTCGATCTCATCCATCAGCCTGGCAAGGTCGCGCGCCAACCAGATGGCGTCGGCGGCCGAGGTCGGCACGACGAATTCCTCGTTGAACCGAGCCCTCACATGCGCCGGCAGGCTTTCCTTCCAGGCGCGCACCAGCGGTGCCAGCAAAAGCAGCCGCTCCTGCGCGGCGATCGGCGGCGCGAGATCTATCGCCGGCGCGGCTTCGGCGTCGAAGGCCGCCTCGTCCTCGTCGAACTCGCCGAGCGGCCGCACCGTCGGCAGGATGGCGGAGCGTTTTCCTAAAACGTCGACGAAGGCGCCGCGCAGCGCCCGCGCCGCGCGGCGCGTCGGCACATAAATGGTGGCGTCGGCAAGCGCCAGCGGGTCGCCGTCGAAGCGGAAGCCGGGGATCAGGCGTCCGTCGAGTAACGCCCCCGCCAGCGTCGGCAGGAACGGCGCTCCGGGCGGAATGGAAAAGACGCGGCGCGTGCCGCTCATACCGCCTTCGCTAGGGCGCCGGCGACGGCCGCTTCGGCGGCAGGGATCGCGTCCGGAGTGCCGACGGTGATCCAGCGTCCGTTCATCTTCATGCCGAACAGGCGCCCTGCGGCGATCGCCTTGTCGAAATGGACATTGAGCGAATGCGAGCCCATGGGCGCGTCCTTGAAGATGCGCGGATGGATGATGGCGGCGCCGGCATAGATCAGGCCCGCCGGATCGCCCTTCGAGCGCCGTAGGGCTCCATCAGGGGCAACAAGGAAATCGGTGCCGACGCAATGCCCGGTCGCTGAGTCAAGATCGGTAAGCATCAGCAGAATATCCATTCTCGCGGCGTCCCATGCAAGGGCAAGACGCTCGAGGCTGGGCTGGCCGCTGTCGATCCAGAAGGTGTCGGCATTGATGATGTAGAAGGGCTCGCCACCCAGAAGCGGCAGCGCCTTGACGATGCCGCCAGCCGATTCCAGCAGCGCCTTGCGCTCGTCGGAGATGACGATCTTCGGTGCGCGCCTATGGGCAACATGCGCGACGATCTGCTCGGGCAGATAGTGCACGTTGACGACGGCCTTGGCGACACCGGCGGCTTCCAGGCTGTCCAGCCCCCAATCGAGCAAGGTCTTGCCGGCGACCTTCACCAGCGGCTTGGGCATCGTGTCGGTGATCGGCCGCATGCGCTTGCCGAGCCCGGCCGCCAGCACCATCGCAGTCGTCGGCTTCATGGGACCCGTTCCTCGAGCAGGCCGTGGGCCATGTAGAATTCCTTCAGGCCGGCCAGCGCTGGATGCGCCAGCGCCCGCCTCAGATAGTCGCGGATGCGCGGCAGGTGTTTCAGATAGTAAGGCTTGCCGTCGCGCTTTTCGAGCCGCACGAAGATGCCGAGGATCTTCGAATTGCGCTGCGCGGCCATGATCGCATAGGCCTCGGCGAAGCCGGCCTCGTCGAAAGCGCCGGCGGCGCGCCGCGCCGCGACATAAGCCGCGACGGTGCGCCGCTCGATCTCGGGCGAGACGGTAACGCGCGCATCCATGGCCAAAGAAGCGACGTCATAGGCGGCAGGCCCGATCAGCGCGTCCTGCACATCGACGATGCCCAGCCGGTCGAGGCCGGCGCGCTCGGTCCGCCAGATGATGTTGGGCGAATGGAAGTCGCGCAGCATCAGCGTGTATTCGCTGCCTGCCAGGTGATCGAGAAGTGCGTTCCATACCTTGTGGTAGCCTTCCCGCAACGCGTCGTTTGCCGGTTCGCCGGTAATCCAAGGGACATACCAGTCGACCAGAAGGTCGGCCTCGATCAGCATGGCTTCCCGGTCGAAAGGCGGCACGTCGTGAAATACGCCGGGCGCCGCTTCCAAGCGCGTAGGCCAGGCCTTGCCATGCATCATGGCCAGCAATTCGGCCGCCGCCTCGTAGCGTTTGGCGATGGGCTGGCCGTCGCGACCGAGGAAACCTTCCGAGCCGAGATGCTCGATGAGCAGAAAGCCCTGGTCGAGATCCTGGGCATGGATCGCCGGCACGCTGACGCCGGCCCCAAGCAGCGCCCGGTCGATGGCGACGAAGGCGGCGACGGATTGCGCCGTGTGGGCGATCACCGCATAGGGCTTGCCGTCGCGAACCGGCGGCCCGAGCACGAGGCGCGGCGAGTTCATCAGCACGCGCGGCGCCTTGCCGGGCAGCGAGACGATCTCATAGGAGCGGGCGGAGGCGTCGCCGACGAAATGACGGCGGCTGGCTCCGCCCCATCCGGCGGAGGCCAGAAAATCGCGCATCGCGAGCGATCGCGCCACGCGATCATAGATCGGTCCCTGCCCGGAAAGCCGCGCCACGCGGCCTTCGCCCTGCTCGGCAAGATCGACCCACAGCGCCGTTTCCGGCAAGCGGTCTGCGGCCCGTTCCGGCCATTCGATGAGCGCCGCGCCTTGGCTTAGCGCGTCGTCGAGGCCGAGCTCGTCGAGCTCGTCCGGCGCGGACAGCCGATAGAGGTCGAAATGCTGCACCGGAACGCGCGTCTCGTAGCTCTGCACCAAGGTGAAGGTCGGGCTCGGCACTTCGAGATTGGCGTCGTCGGCGAGCGCCCGGATCAGCGCGCGGGCCAACGTCGACTTGCCGGCGCCGAGATCGCCTTTCAGCGCGATCGCGTCGCCCGCGCGCAACGCCATGGCGAGGTCCTCGCCAAGCCTTGCCGTGGCCGCCTCGTCGGCGAGAAAACGTTCCAACACTGGTCCAGCCATATAGTCCGCGCTACTCGGCCGCGTCGCGGATGCCCGCCGGCGTATCGGGGATTCCGGAAGGCTTGTCCGGGAAGGTGCAGATTACCGTGGTGCCCCTGTCCTGGCCGGTCTCGATGCGCACGGTTCCACCATGCAGTTCGACGAAGCTCTTGACGATCGAGAGCCCCAGCCCGGCGCCGCGCCTCCGCCCGCCATTGGCGCGCGGCTCGAAGCGGCGGAAGACCGATTCCAGCACGTCCGGCGGCATGCCAGGACCGTCATCATGCACGGAGAACTCGACGCCGTCGGCTAGCCGACGGCAGGTGAGCCGGATCGTGCTTGCCTCCGGTGCGTAGTTGGCCGCGTTGCTGAGCAGGTTGTAGAGGATCTGGCGGATGCGAGTCTCGTCGCCATGGAAGCTCGCCGGCGCCTCCGCCGCATCGATCTCGAGCTTGATTTGATGCTCGTCCAGCCGGTCGGCGACCAGCTCGGCGGCCGCGGCGATCGTCCGGTCGATGTTCATCTCGGAGATGTCGAGCTGCATGATGCCGGCATCGACGGTGGCCAGGTCGAGGATATCGTTGACGATGGTGAGCAGCACCGAGGACGACGAGCCGACATGCTCGACATATTCGCGCTGCTTGGGCGTCAGCGGCCCGGTCGCGGGCAGCGACAGAAGCTCGGTGAAGCCGATGATGTTGGTCAGCGGCGAGCGCAGCTCATAGGACACATGCTGCACGAATTCGTTCTTCAGCTGATCGGATTTCTCCAGCGCCTCGTTCCTGTCCTTCAGCGCCCGCTCGACATTGACGGTGTCGGTGACGTCGACGAAGGTGATCATCACCTGGCCGTTGGGCAGATGGATCACCGCGTAGCTCAGCACCGTCCCGTCGACGAGCTCGATCTGGCCGCGACGGTCGCGGCGCTCGTCGTCGAAGCCGGTGACTGCGGCGACGAAGCCGCCCCAAGGGCTGTTCGCGGCGCGCTGGTCGCACAGGTCGCGGATCGCCGAAACATGGACGTTCGGCTTGACCGCTTCCATCGTCAGCCCCCACAGCGCGACGAAGGCCGGATTGGACAGGCGCAGCCGCCCGTCCGGACCGAACACGACCACGCCTTCGGCGAGATTGTCCAGCGTCTCGCCCTGCACCCGCACGGCGGTCTGGTAGCGGCTTTCGAGGTCCATCTTTTCGGTCAGGTTCTCGAACACCCAGGTGACGCCGCCCTTCGGCTGCGGGTTCGCCACGACGCGGATCGTCTTGCCGTCCGGCAGGTGCCACCAGTGTTCCTGCGATTCGACGGCGCGATAGGCGCTGAGCAGGTTTTCCTTCCAGCGCCGCCATTCCGGCTGCTCGGCGATCCTGCCTTCGCTGCGCAGCCTGTCGAGCAGCAGCGTGTTGGAGGGAGCGCTGAGCAGGAAGCCCGAGTCGAGGCCCCACAGCTTCTGGAAGGCCTGGTTGAAGAAGCGCAGCTTTTCCTCGGTGTCGAAGATCGCCACGGCGGTGTTCAACTGGTCGAGCGTGTCGGCATGGCTGCGCACGGTCCGCTCATATTCGGCGCGGATCGTCTCGGCCGCGCTGGTGTCGCAGGCGAGCCCCGCCGAACCGTCGGCGCCGGCGAAGTCGGTGACCGCGAACATGCGGCGATCGCCTTCGATCACGGTGGATAGCGTCTGTTCGAAGACCGGGTGCAACTTATGCTGCTCGGCGATTTGATCGCGCGCCTGGCCGCCAAGGAATTCCGTCGCGTCGCGCACGGCCGCGGCGGCGCTTCCTGCTTCCACGGCCTCGGCGTAGGCGCGGTTGACCCATTGCAATCGCCCGTCCGCGCCGCGCAGCCATGCCGGCATCTTCAGCGCGTCGAGCAGGCCGATCAAGGTGTCGTAGTCGGCGCTGAGCCGCTGGTTCTCGATCTTCAGCCTGGCCTGGTTGCGCAACGTCTCCGACAGCGAGACGAAACGCACCAGCACATGCGCCGCGCTCTTGCGCCCATGCACCTCCAGCGGCACGCCGGCCTGCGTTTCGATGACCAGATCGAAGGTCTTCGCCTGTTCGCGCAACGCGGCAACCGCGTGCTCCAACGCCGCCGCCGAGCGCGGCATCAGCCAACGGCCGAAAGCGAGGAAGGCGGACCTGTCGTCAGGCGCGCCGCTTTCCAGCGGCAGGCTGCCGATGAGCTCGGATTTCTTGTTGTCCGTTGTCCACACGATCAGGCGCTGGTCGCGCAGATTGAGCAGCGCCTCGGAACGCTGCAGCGCAGCGTTGACGTCCGCGATGCGGGCCCTGAGCTGCAGGTTCTGCGAGGCGGTGCGTGCGCGCTCGCGGATAAGGAAGATGGCCGAAACCAGCGCCGCGCCCATGACGCCCACGAACATGGCGAGCTGCATGACCTCGAGCGTGCTGACCGGCGCCACGGCCTTTGCCGGAATGCCCGTCTCGGCGTGGGCGGCAAAGGCGAGCAGCGGGCCGGCAAGCGTCGAGGTCGCAAGCAGCAAGGCCAGCCGCGAGCCGGCACGAAAACCGCCGCGGCTCACACCGGGGCCGGCATCATTCGAATCCTCATGGCCGCCGGAAACGGCCTTTCCCGCGCGTGGCGGGTAATCCCCCGGCATGTCTTGGTCCTCTTCGCCGCTTGAATGCAAGACCGCCCTGATGCGTCCCCGGCCCAACATGTCCCCGGACCGCGAATCACAACAATAACGCTTGCTGGAACCGGCGTGAAGAATCATTGGCGCAAAAAATAAAGCCGGATGGAAAGTCAACCTCCCGGCTTCAATATATGGTAGATAATTTCGCTTTGGTTAATAGCGGTAGTGTTCAGGCTTGTACGGGCCCTGCGGCGTCACGCCGATATAGGCGGCCTGTTCGCCGGACAGCTCGGTCAGCTTGGCGCCGAGCTTGTCGAGATGCAGCCGCGCGACCTTCTCGTCGAGGTGCTTGGGCAGCACATAGACCTGGTTCTCGTACTGGCCGTGCTTGCTGAAAAGCTCGATCTGCGCCAGCACCTGGTTCGTGAACGAGGCCGACATGACAAAGCTCGGATGACCGGTGGCGTTGCCGAGGTTGAGCAGGCGGCCCTCGGACAGAAGGATCATACGCTTGCCGTCCGGGAAGGTGATCAAATCCACCTGCGGCTTGATGTTGGTCCATTTCAGGTTGCGCAGCGCCGCCACCTGGATCTCGTTGTCGAAGTGGCCGATATTGCCGACGATCACCATGTCCTTCATCGACCGCATATGGTCGAGCGTGACGACGTCCTTGTTGCCGGTGGTGGTGATGACGATGTCGGCGGTGGGCGCGGCGTCTTCCAGCGTCACCACCTCATAGCCGTCCATCGCCGCCTGCAGCGCGCAGATCGGGTCGACCTCGGTGACTTTCACACGCGCGCCGGCGCCGCGCAGCGAGGCCGACGAGCCCTTGCCGACATCGCCATAGCCGCAGACCACCGCGACCTTGCCGGCCATCATGGTATCGGTGCCGCGGCGGATGCCGTCGACCAGCGATTCCTTGCAGCCGTATTTGTTGTCGAATTTCGACTTGGTGACGGAATCGTTGACGTTAATCGCCGGGAAGGGCAGCAGGCCCTTCTTCTGCAGCTGGTAGAGGCGGTTGACACCGGTGGTGGTCTCCTCGGTGACGCCGCGGATCGCTTCCCGCTGCTTGGTGAAGAAGCCTGGCGAAGCCTTCAGGCGCTTCTTGATCTGGGCGAACAGGATCTCTTCCTCCTCGCTGCCGGGATTGGACAGCACGTCCTCGCCGGCCTCGGCGCGCGCGCCGAGCAGGATGTACATGGTGGCGTCGCCGCCATCGTCCAGGATCATGTTGGAGGTACCGCCATCGGTCCACTGGAAGATCCGGTCGGTGTAGTCCCAATAGTCTTCCAGCGACTCGCCCTTGATGGCGAAGACCGGAATGCCGGCCTCGGCGATGGCTGCGGCCGCGTGGTCCTGGGTCGAGAAGATGTTGCAGGAGGCCCAGCGGATGTCGGCGCCCAGCGCCTTCAGCGTCTCGATCAGCACCGCCGTCTGGATGGTCATGTGCAGCGAGCCGGTGATGCGCGCGCCCTTCAGCGGCTTCTTGGCGCCGAACTCCTCGCGGCAGGCCATCAGGCCCGGCATTTCGGTTTCGGCGATCTCGATCTCCTTGCGGCCCCAGCCGGCAAGCGAGATGTCGGCGACCACATAATCCTTGCTACCCGTCATGGCAGTGCTCCGGTGTGATTTTTTCTCAAGGCGCGCCGACGCCGGGAGGCGCATGGGAGGGCGCGGTTGCCGGCCTGACTAGCAGATCGGTCGCCGCACGACAATGGGACATAAAGAAATCTTTATGCGCGCATGTCTTCGGAAAAGCGAGATGTTCCGTGAAGTCGGCGCAAACGCCGGGGATTGGTTGAAGCCGCGCGACGACGCGATGGGCGTTTCGGCCAATCTCCAAGGCATGCCGCCTGCCAACGCAAACAGAGCCGACCGGTAAAAATCCCTGTGCTGAGGAACTAGATTTCCTCGCCGAAACGCGAGGCGATCAGCTGCTCCAACGCGTCCATGGCCGGCACGGCTTCCGGGCCGCTGGCGATGACGCGGATCGAATAGCCTGGGCTCGCCGCCAGCATCATCAGGCCCATGATCGAGGTGCCGCCGACCTTCACGCCGTCCTTCTCGACATGGATGATGGCGTCGAAGCCGCTGGCGACCTGGACGAACTTGGCCGAAGCGCGCGCATGCAGGCCGCGCTGATTGATGATCGGGAACTCCCGCACCACCTCATCCGTCCGCGGCGCCGATGCGTTCATTTGCTGCTCAGGAGCTGGCTGGCGACGTTGATGTATTTACGGCCGGCCGCTTGCGCTTCGTCGAGCGCGGCGGCCATGTTGTCGCCCTTGCGGATCGAGGAGAGCTTGATCAGCATCGGCAGGTTCATGCCGGCGATGACCTCCGTGCGGCCGGATTCCATCACCGAGATGGCGAGGTTGGAAGGCGTGCCGCCGAACATGTCGGTGAGCACGATGACGCCTGCGCCGGTGTCGACGCGCGCGACCGCGTCGACGATGTCGGCCCGGCGCTGCTCCATGTCGTCGTCGGCGCCGATCGCCACGGTTTCGAAATTGTCTTGCGGCCCGACGACATGCTCTACGGCATGTCGGAACTCGGTAGCGAGTTGACCGTGCGTCACGAGCACGAGTCCGATCATTCTCTGGTGGCTCCCGTCATCGCCGCTTCACAGGCGTATCTTATGTTCGCCAGCCATTCCAGGCGGCGGGAGCGCTATCTTGTCGACGCACGGCCGGTTGACAAGCCCAAAATTGCGGCGGCCCGGGCCATTTTGACGCATCGCAGCAAAAAACCCGGGCCGGATCATGAAAAAGGCTGGATCGACAGCCGCGCCATCAGCATGGGCAACGCGGCGGTGACATTTTGCCGGGCGATGTCGACGCGGGGCAGCCGGCATCCGCCGATCGTCTCCGTGGTCTCGTCCTGCAGACGCGCCATGTCCGCCGGTTCGACAAGCCGCACCACAAGATCGATCACGGCGGCCGGTTCGAAAGCCAGCGGCCGCGGCCCGATGCCGTGCACCTCAGCGAGGCCGGCGATGCTCGCCGGCGCGCGGCAAACCAGCCGGCCGCCATGCGCGGCCGCAAGCAACTGGTCGTCGCCGACCAGCCGGGCAAAAAGGCCCTGCGCGCGGCAATGATCGACAAGCGCCAGCGCCAGCGTCGTCTTGCCGGCGCCGGACGGCCCGGTGATCAGCACGCCGCGCTCGCCGACCAGTATGGCCGTCCCATGAATGTTGCGGGGCTTTGCGGCGGCGCCTGGCATGTCGGTTCGGCGATCAGCCTTCCGCCGGCAGCGTCACCACGAAACGCGCGCCCTTGATCTCGCCGGGTTTGGTGCCGGGGATGTTCTCGGCCGTCAGCGTGCCGCCATGTGCCTCGACGATCTGGCGACTGATCGACAGCCCGAGGCCGGAGTTCTGGCCGAACGCCTCGCCGGCCGGCCGGTCGGTATAGAAGCGCTCGAAGATGCGGTCGATCTTCTCGGCCCGGATACCCGGGCCGTTGTCGTCGACGGTGATGATGTTGAACTTGCCGGCGCGCGCCAACGAGATCGCGATGTGGCCATGCTCGTCCGGCACGAAGGAACGCGCGTTCTCGATCAGGTTGGTGATGACCTGCCCGATCCTGAGGTCATGGCCGACAACGAAATAGCCTTTGGCGCCGGCCGGCAGCTTGGCGACCTTGAGGTCGATCTCGACAGCCTTCTTGTTGCGCGTCGTCTCGCGCGAGACGGCGATGAGATCGGTGATGAACTTCTTCAGGTCGACGGTCGCGGCATCGTCGCGCGCCAGCTCGGCATCGAGGCGGGACGCATCCGAGATATCGGTGATCAAGCGGTCGAGCCGCCTCACGTCGTGCTGGATGATCTCCATCAGGCGCGCGCGAGAAGCATCGTTTTTCGCCAAAGGCAGTGTTTCCACGGCGCTGCGCAGCGACGTCAGCGGGTTCTTCAACTCATGCGACACGTCGGCCGCGAAACTTTCGATCGCTTCGATTCTCGCATACAGCGCATTCGTCATATCGCGCACGGCAATGGACAAATTGCCGATCTCGTCCTGACGATCGGAAAAGTCGGGGATTTCCTCGCGGCTCTTGACGCCGCGCCGCACCCTGACGGCGGCGGCTGAAAGCCGGCGCAGCGGATTGGCGATGGTGGAGGCGAGCAGCATCGACAGGATCGCGGTGACGAGCGCCGCCACCCCGAACACGCGCAGGATCGCCTTGCGCTCGGCCGCGACGATCTTGTCGATGTCGCCGCCTTCGGTGGACAGCATCAAGACGCCGAGCACGGCGCGGAAGCGCTGGATCGGCACCGCGACGGAGACGATCTGTTCGCCCTGCTCGCTCACCCGCACGATGGTCGAAGGGCTGCCGGTCAGTGCCTTGACCACTTCGGGAAAGGCCGCGCCGTTGCCGCCGGGCTGCTCGTGGTAGACCGGCAGGTCCTTGTTGCGGAAGAAGTCGAAGATGAACTTCTCCACTCGCTCCACGACGCCCGGCTGCTCCTCGTCGACGGGCGGCAGGTCGTAGCGCAGGATCTGGCCGCGCGAATAAAGATGCCGCGAATCGAGCAGCAGGTTGGCGTCGCGGTCATAGATGCGGGCGCGGGTGCGCGTCGGCGAGATCAAGCGTCGCAGCACCGGCGCGACGCGCTCGGGATTGATCGGGAAATCGAGGTTGTCGAGCTGGTCCGACCCCGGCCCCAGGCTTTCGCCCGCCTGCAGCTCCAGCAGCTTTTCCGGATCGATGCTGATCGAATCGGTCTCGACGGTCGCCGAAGCCGCGATGGCGCCGGCGATGATCTCGCCCTGCGTCATCAGGCTTTCGACGCGCGCGTCGATCAGCCCGTCGCGAAAGGTGTTCAGGTAAAGGATGCCGGTGACCAGCACTGCGAGGCCGGCCAGGTTGAGGAACAGGATGCGCCGCGTCAGGCTGGAGAAGATGTGATGGCCGAGAAACCGGCGCATCGGCACCGTGATTTTCGAAACGAAGGCGGGCACGATCCGCGGCGGACGCCTTGCCGCGCCCGCCCGTCTGCCTCGCTCTACTTCCACTGCCATCGAATAGCAGGCCCTGTTTAGTTAGTGAGTAGTGAGTAGGCAGTAGGGAAGTGGTTGGCTGACTGCGGCTATGGGTGGCCGCCCGCATCATTCAAAACTGACTACTGACTATACCCTACTGCCTATCTTACGCTTCGCGGAACCGGTACCCGACTCCGTAAAGGGTTTCGATCATCTCGAAGTCGTCGTCGACGGCCTTGAACTTCTTGCGCAGCCGCTTGATGTGGCTGTCGATGGTGCGGTCGTCGACATAGACCTGTTCATCATAGGCTGAATCCATCAGCGCATCACGGCTTTTTACCACACCGGGGCGCTGCGCCAGCGAATGCAGGATGAGGAATTCGGTCACCGTCAGCGTCACCGGCTCGCCCTTCCAGGTGCAGGTGTGCCGCTCCTGGTCCATCACCAACTGGCCGCGTTCGAGCGAGCGGGCCTGCTGGCTGGGCGCCTTGGCCGCCGCCTCGCGGGCGCTGGTGCGGCGCAGCACTGCGCGCACGCGCTCGACAAGCAGGCGCTGCGAGAACGGTTTGCGGATGAAGTCGTCGGCGCCCATCTTGAGGCCGAACAACTCGTCGATCTCGTCGTCCTTCGACGTCAGGAAGATGACCGGGAGATCCGACTTCTGGCGCATGCGGCGCAACAGCTCCATGCCGTCCATGCGCGGCATCTTGATGTCGAGGATGGCGAGGTTCGGCGGCCGTGCCGCCAGGCCTTCCAGCGCCGACGCGCCATCGGTGTAGGTTTCGACCCGATAGCCCTCGGATTCGAGCGCGATCGACACCGAGGTCAGAATGTTTCGGTCGTCGTCGACAAGCGCGATTGTTGCCATTTCAAGCGGCTCCCTCATGAGCTGTCCCTTCTGTCGTCGAGAAGGGGCTTTTGCAGGACAAATTGGGTACAAAATGTGGCACGGGCCTTGTCCGAAGTCACGGGCGGCCTGCCGTCACACGCCATCGCACCCATAGTGGGATTGGACGAACCGAGCCTGCCAATCCTTTGGGCAACCTCTACGGTTTTTTGCACATATAAACGATTTAAACAACTTTCAAATTTTTTAAATCGATTAATGATTTGATATCATTCGGCTTTTCTGGTTCTGAACCTGACGGCCCCAGCGCGGGCTCCGGGAAGTAACCCGTCAGATGTGGCCAAATCCAGAGAGGAAATTTGATGTCGGAAGCCGGCAAACGCAACCCCGACTGCGCCATCGACGCGATCGGCCTGAAGACAATGGGCATGGTACGCTATAATTTTGGCGCGGCCGAACTCTACGAGGAAGCGATCCGGCGCGGCGAGGCGAGGTTGACCGCGCAGGGCGCGCTGGTCGCCGAGACCGGCCAGCACACCGGGCGTTCGCCGAAGGATAAATTCGTCGTGCGCGACGAGGCGACCGGCGGCCAGGTGTGGTGGGACAACAACAAGGCGATCTCGCCGGGTGAGTTCGAAGCGCTGCTGGCGGATTTCAAGGCACATGCAGCCGGCAAGGACCTCTACGTGCAGGACCTCGTCGGCGGCGCCGACGCCAATCTGAAGCTGCCGACCCGGGTCATCACCGAATTCGCCTGGCACTCGCTGTTCATCCGCAATCTTTTGATCCGTCCCGAAGCCGCGGAGATCGAGCGTTTCGTGCCGCAGCTTACGATCATCGACCTGCCCTCCTTCCGCGCCGATCCGGCCCGTCACGGCACCCGCACCGAAACGGTGATCGCGGTCGACCTCACCCGCAAGATCGTTCTGATCGGCGGCACCTCCTATGCCGGCGAGATGAAGAAGTCGGTTTTCACCGTGCTGAACTATCTGCTGCCGGCAAGGGGCGTGATGCCGATGCACTGTTCCGCCAATGAAGGTGCGGACGGCGACGCAGCCGTCTTCTTCGGCCTGTCCGGCACCGGCAAGACGACGCTGTCGGCCGACCCGTCGCGCACGCTGATCGGCGACGACGAGCATGGCTGGGGCCCGCAGGGCATCTTCAATTTCGAGGGCGGCTGCTACGCCAAGACGATCAGGCTGTCGGCGGAGGCCGAGCCGGAGATCTTCGCCACCACGCAGCGCTTCGGCACGGTGCTGGAGAATGTGGTGCTCGACGCCGGCCGCGTTCCGGATTTCAACGATGGCAGCCTGACCGAGAACACGCGCTGCGCCTATCCGCTGGATTTCATCCCCAATGCCTCGAAGACCGGCCGCGCCGGGCATCCGAAGAACATCATCATGCTGACCGCAGACGCCTTCGGCGTCATGCCGCCGATCGCCAGGCTGACGCCGGCGCAGGCGATGTACCACTTCCTGTCGGGCTATACCGCCAAGGTTGCCGGCACGGAAAAGGGCGTCACCGAGCCGGAGGCGACGTTCTCGACCTGCTTCGGCGCCCCGTTCATGCCGCGCCATCCATCCGAATACGGCAATCTGCTGCGCGAGCTGATCGCCGGCCATGGCGTCGACTGCTGGCTGGTCAACACCGGCTGGACCGGCGGCGCCTACGGCACCGGCCGCCGCATGCCGATCAAGGTGACGCGCGCCTTGCTGGGCGCCGCGCTCGACGGTTCGCTGAAGTCGGCCGAGTTCCGCACCGACGCCAATTTCGGCTTTGAGGTGCCGGTGGCGGTCCCGGGTGTCGACGGCGCCATTCTCGACCCCCGCTCGACCTGGGCGGACAAGGCCGGTTACGACCGCCAGGCTGCGAAGCTGGTCAACATGTTCGCCGTCAATTTCGAGAAGTTCGAACGCCATGTCGACGCGACCATCCTCGGCGCGGCGCCGCGGATGCAGGAAGCGGCTGAATAGCAGTCACTGCCAATGTCTTCCTCCAGGGCCTGGCTCGCGCCGGGCCTTTTCTTTTTGCCGCCGTCGCGTCATGAGTGCGTGCATGGCAAGCGACGACGATATCACCATCTCCGGCGAAGCGGTCATCCGTCCTGGCGACCTGCATGAGGACTTCATCCGCTCGTCCGGTCCGGGCGGCCAGAACGTCAACAAAGTGGCCACCGCCGTGCAGCTGCGCTTCGACGCGGCGAACGCGTCCGGCCTGTCCGAGCGCGTGCGCGAGCGCGCCATCAAGCTGGCCGGCCAGCGCGCCACCAAGGACGGCGTCATCGTCATCGAGGCAGGCCGCTTTCGCACCCAGGAGCAGAACCGCGCCGACGCGCGGGCGCGGCTGACTGCATTGATCGCCAAGGCGGCCGAGCCGCCGCCTCCGCCGCGGAAGAAGACCAGGCCGTCCAAAGGCGCTGTGGAGCGCCGCCTGAAGAGCAAGGCAGGCCGGTCGACGGTGAAGAAGCTGCGCGGTCGGGTGGAAAGCGACTGATCCGGCCAAAGCCGCTAGTTTCGGGTCGCCGCCTTCTTTGAACGATGGCATGGCTTGGAGCATGATGCCGAACAGTGTGAAGCGGTTTTCGGGACATCATGCCCTATCTCTCTGATTTAGAGACGGATTCAGATTTCATGTCGAACAGACCCGAAACCATCCGGCTCTAGGAGCAACGGATCGATCCATGCTCGTTCTGCCCAAAGGCGTCCGCCATATGCCGGGCTACCTCCCGCGCCCGGCCCAGGAAGCGCTGGTCGAGGAGATCAGGCGCGTCGTGCAGGCCGCACCCCTCTACGTGCCGGCCATGCCGCGCACCGGCAAGGAGATGAGCGTGCGCATGACCAATTGCGGCGCGCTTGGCTGGGTGACCGACAAGGAGCGCGGCTATCGCTATCAGCCGACGCATCCGGTGACCGGCGAGCCCTGGCCGGCGATCCCGGAAGCCCTGCTGGAATTATGGCGCGAGGTCTCGGCCTATCAGCATCCGCCCGAGGCATGCCTGGTCAACTTCTATTCGGCGGATGCCAAAATGGGCCTGCATCAGGACCGCGACGAACAGAATTTCGCCGCGCCCGTGGTGTCGGTCTCACTGGGCGACGACTGCCTGTTCCGGGTCGGCCAGGACAGGCGCGATGGCGGCACCAAGTCGTTCAGGCTGAAGAGCGGCGACGTCGTCGTGCTTGGCGGCGAAGGCCGCCTCGCCTTCCACGGTGTCGACCGCATCTATCCGGCGACATCGGCGCTGCTGAAGAACGGCGGCCGCATCAATCTGACGCTGCGGCGGGTGACGGTGCCTGGCTGAGCATATTGGGGCAAGACGATCTTAAGGACACCTGGGCTACAATCGCGGTTGCTGTAACCGAGATCGCCATGCAACCGGATTGGATCAGGACCAGGAGCCTTTTGGACGTGGCCATTGTCACGGTCGTGTCGATCATCGCCGCATGGATGACTTGGTTCTACCTGAGCTTTCTGTGGACCTTGGACAGCAGAGGCTTTTCCGCGCTGTCGCACAGGCTCCCCTACTGGGATTTCACCAACCTCTGGTCAGGTTCGCGCATGGCCATCGAGGGCCACGTTGCCGTTCTCTTCGACGTGGAGGCCTACCGCGCGGCGCTGCGCGCGATGTTCTCACCCGACCTTCCAAATCAGGAATGGAGCTATCCGCCGAACATCCTCCTGCTAGGCGTTCCGCTCGCCACCTTGCCGATCCTGCCTGCCTATCTGATCTGGACGGTCGGGACCGTGCTGTGCCTGTGGCTGGCGATCCGGCCGCTGAAGCTCGGAGCGGCGCTGGAACTGGCGATTGTCTTGAGCCCGGCGGTTATCTGGAACTCCTTGTTCGGCCAGAACGGCGCGCTGACCGCCGCGCTGTTGATCGGAGGCCTCGCCGTGGCACCAAGGCGTCCGCTGCTGGCCGGAATCCTGTTCGGCCTGCTGACGATCAAACCGCATCTCGGCATTCTCGTGCCCTTCTGCCTGCTCGCCAGCGGCAACTGGCGCGCCATTCTCGCGGCGATCGGCACCAGCGTCGTGATCGCCCTCGCCACCGGCCTGTTCTTCGGCTTCGATGTCTGGCGCCTATTCCTGACCGAAACCCGCCCCTTGATGACGGCGATCATGGAGGCGCCTTATCCGCAGCCCTATCAGTACAACGCGATAACGGTGTTCTTCACGGCGAGAGCTTTCGGCGCCGGGGTGACCTCCGCCTATGGCGTGCAGGCGGTCGCGACCATCGCTTCCATCGCCGCGGCGATCTGGCTCTGGCGGCCGGGCCGCGTGGTCTCGCATCAGGAACGCGTGGTGCTTACCGCTGTCCTTGCGATCCTGGCCACGCCCTATGGCTACACCTACGACACGATCGGTGTGGCCGTAGCGGTGGCGATGCTCGCCGCGATGATTTCCAGGCCGCCTCGGCTGATCCTGGCGATTTGCTGGCTCGCGCCTTTCGTCGTGAATTTTTTCACCTGGGGCGGATATTGCGTCGCTGTCCTGATCCCGCTGTTTCTTGCCGCGTGGATGCTGCATTCGATATGGACGAGAGGCCGGAAGGCTGAACTCTCGGGAGAACCGTCCCTAGCCTGAAGCAATTCCAAGATACGTGCGCAGCGATAGGCTCGGCGGCTTTGCCGCAGCCTTCCGTTCGCCGCAGGAAGTATGAAGAATGACGGCCATGTCAATTTGAGGCGGTCGCGGGTCCTCGTGCCTGGCTAATTCCTGCGTTGCGCTGTCGCACCCGTACCTCGCCCCGCGCGCACCACGCCATCAATGACATCAGCGGCAGAAAAAAGCGCGACGCCGATATGCTCACGCTCGCTGAAACATTGCCGGGAAACAGCACCGGCATCCCATAGGCGGCGGGGGCAAGCGCGAGAAGCGCCGGTCCTTCCCTGAAACGGGCGGCGCACCCCCGCGCCGGCCAGCATCAGTCCCGCCAGGGCAGCCAGAAAGGAGACATCCTTTAAGCGCCAATTGATCTCGATTAGCCAGTGCCGCCCTAATTGCGTTCGGCGATATCGCTGCGGATGAACAGGGTTACGGAGGCGTTCTGATAGAGCAGACGATAGTCCTGCAAAGCCTTTGCGATCAAAGGGCTGTCACGCAACGGCGCCGTTGCGTGCGGCTGCGTCAGATGGAGCTTTATCGGTACGTCCGGTCCTGTGGTTCCGTCATCGGCAACGATATCGGGCCGTTTCGTGGCCAACTCACTGGCGATCGCCTGCGTGTAATCCGCGCGCAAGGCTTCGAGCCTGAGGTGGGTCGCGGTATCCGGCCCAGACTCGATCAGGACCTGGGCATCATTGACCATCCAGCCGGACGGGTGGCGCCCAACCATGCGAGCGCCGGTCATCCGGACGAGCGGATTGCCGATCTGCAGCGCCGAGCCGATCGATATAAAGGTCGGGTGATCGGCGATCCGGTTGATGGCGGCCGTCGCCGCGTCGAGATCGCCACGCGGTTCGACGAATGCCAGGCCTTGCCGTGGCGCGACGGTCGTTACGAGCAAAAGCAGACCGAACCCGACACCCGCCCTTGCCAGCACAGGCAGGTCGCGCTGTGGCCGCAACCGGATAAACTGGAGCACAAAGGCCAACATGCCGAGCGTCAGGAACGGCATCGCCTGATAGGTCCAGCCTTTGCCCAAGACGACAAACCCAGGGACATAGCCGACACCTGCCAGCAGCAGAATCTTCGCATCGCGATCGGGCCGGTCAGGGTAGGCCATGGCCAACGTTGCCGCGGCCATGGCCACGAAAATCTTCACCGGCAAGAGCATCAACATGTCGACGACCGGCAAGCGCATCGGCAAATAGACCTCGCGCAGCAAAGGCAGGACACCGGTGAAGAAGGGCTGCATAAAGACTACAAGCATGACCAGATAGGCGACGGTCAAAACAGCGCCGAAGACATTCTCGGTCGTCAGCAGAGGCCGCGCCGAGCGTCGCTGCGCGGCAAGGACCAGCACCGGCGCAGCCAGCGCCAGCACGCTGAAGGGCGGTTTGATCATGACGAAAATCGCGGCGCCAATCCCGGCGGCAAGCCGCTCGGCCGTGCTGCCGGCGCGGAAATCCGCTGTCCGGTCGCGTGCCGCAAGCAGCGCCAGCCAAGGCAAAAGGCAGATGACTGCGATTTGTTCGCGCTGGCCGAAATCCGCCGGCGACAGCGCAAGCAGAAGAAACACCAGGGCCGGAACTGCCCAGACGAATCGCGTCAGCGTTTGGTCTGCACGTACGAGGATTCGAGCTGAAAGCCAGACCGAACCGATTGCCAGCACTACCATGCCGAGCCCCACCCAGAGCTCCGCCGAAAACCCGGTCAACCGCTCAAGAATTAGGAATGGCAGGTAGAGCCAGGTCGAAAAGGGCGGATTGGCCTCGGCGACGTCGACATAGAGGCGTTCGCCGCTCAGCACGCGGTCGCCGACGGTCAGCAGCCACGACACGTCGACATTGCCCGGCAAGAGGCGCGAGACGACGATCGCATAGAGGGCGATCAACAATGTTGCGGCAGCCGGCAGGCCAAAGCGAAATGCAGTTCCGGCCTGACGGGGCCGCAGATCGGCCTGCTCGCCTGAAGCAACCAATGGCGCATCCATGCCGGGAGCCTCAATAGCAGTACAGCGTTTGTGGCTTAGTTTCTAACGGACCGGCAGTTAAGCGCGCTTTAACCGGCAGCCACCGTTCAAAATTTCCTCGCGACCTCTCCCGAAAGGACGGCTGCGGATCACTCTGCCTGGGCAGTTCCTGGATTGCGCAGCAACACCTGCACTTCGTCATCCTCGGCAATCTGCTGATAGCGACGCAGGAAGTTGGTGTAGTCTTGCCGCTGGGCGAGCTCCGCATTCCAGTCCCTGTCCTTTTTCTCGACGATTATCATGGCAGGCTTCTGGGTCTCGAGTTCGGCGATCTTGCTCTCGATGTAGCGATCGGCGATCTGCCGGTAGTGGGACGCCGCCTCCTGGTCGCCGTTCCGGCTTGCGATGCCCGAAAGATAACGCGCTGATTCACCCAGCCAGTCGTTGCAATGGCGTGAAATCCATGTCCCGCCGAGCATGCGGGTAAGAGGATGGCCTCCCGAGATGTCGGCGCCGACTAGCGCGACGGTCGGCTGAGGAGCAGCGGCCTTAAGCTTGGCGACAAACTCTGCACTGAGCTTCTGTGTCTGCATGAACGGGATGGCGGCGGCGGCAATGATGACAGCCAGCAGCACCTTGAGCACCAGTTCCATTGCCGTGCCCGGCGACTTGTATGTCGCCGGGGCAGCTTGCGCCATCCTCAGCAGGAGGGCCGCCAGAATCAGACTGAAGGCCGGAAACGCGTGATAGGGCCAGCCTTTTGCCTGGTAGATCAGCGGCACGGTCGCAGCCAGCGAAGCAAGCGTGAACACGGTGACCAGTGGCGACAAAGGCAATCCCGGTCTAAGAAGATACAGCGCGGCAAGAGCGACCACATAGATCGGCACATAGATCTCCAGCAGCGCCTGCATCTTCTGCATCCGCATATAGGTGTCGGCCAGCATCGGATAGACGACGCTCAGGAATTCCGGATGGAAATACTGGACGGCAACGACATAGGCGACGCAGACCAGGCCGATCGCCCAGTTCTCGACGGCGAAAAGCATCCGGATCGACCGGCGGCTCCAGGCCGCGTATAACGCCGGAACGAGCACGACCAGTGCATAGTAGGGCTTCACCAGAACCAGCACGCTGCCGCTAAGCCCGGCAAGAACCGCCGTCAGGATACTCGGCACGCGTCCTTCGATAGGCGCCGCGCGCCACGCCGTCAGCACCAGCATCGGCAAAAACAACGCGATCCCCAGTTGCTCCCGTTCGGTGAAAGCATTGCCCGGGAAGATGACAAGCAGGGCCAGGAACAGCGGCAACATTTGAAACAGTGCGCGGTTCTCGGCAAGACCGGCCTGCTTGGCGATCAGCCCGGCAAACCCCAATCCTGCCAGGCAAATCGCATAGCTGTAGGCATGAACCGCCACCTCCGGCGACATGCCGACCTTGTGCGCCAGTGCCACGACCGGCATGAACATCCAAGGCGTGAAAGGCGGATTGACTTCGAACACGTCGACATAGAGCCGTGATCCGGCAAGCATCTTCTCGCACAGCGTGATCACCCAACTTGTGTCTGGTATGACGCCCCATCGCATCTGCCAGGGAATGGCGGCCGCCAGGACCAGCAGGCAAAGTATCACGGTCCATGCCCACATGCTGCGCGCTTCGCCGATAGGCGCGTCTGCTGTCGGTCTGTCGAGCACGGCGGTCATCGGCTCTCTCCTTCGGGGCAGAGGGGGCCGTTGGCGCCCATGGGAGCGCCGAAGACAAACTTGCGTAAGACTGCGAAGTTCAGAACCGGCACTAGAATGGAAGCCAGCGCCACCGGCGCCGACGACAGGTATCCGGCGAGATCGGTGAGAATTGCGGCCAGCCCAACGGAGAGGAGGAATCCGGCCCCGGTTGCACAGGCGAAGCGGAAGATTTCGACGCCAAGCGCACCGTCAGGCATGAACGTCACGCAGCGATGCCCGCAATAGGAAAACGCTGCTCCGGCGCTGGCGTCGAGCTTTTCGAGTTAGACTCATCCCGCCGGACAAATAGCGGCAGCGCCGCCTCTGCATTGAAGCCCGAAATGACCAGTGAATAGACCGGGGCTCGCGTCCCGCGGCATTGCCCGCATTGATCACCGGTTGCCTCCCGACACCCGCTGGAGTTTGGCTGGCAACGCTAGTCGGGATTGCCTAAGGCGTCGTTAAGGGGTCACAATTTCCTTAACGCCACTTCCTCGATGAGGTGGTTGGTGCCCTTGCGCAGGATGAGGTCGGCCCGCGCCCTGGTCGGCAGGATGTTCTCGCGCAGGTTCTTCAGGTTGATGTTGGCCCACAGCCCCTCGGCGATGGCCCGCGCGGCATCCTCGGAGAGCTGCGAATAGCGGTGGAAGAAGGAATCCGGATTGCGGAAGGCGGTTTCGCGCAGCCGCATGAAACGCTGGATGTACCATTGATGGATCAGCTTCTCGTCGGCATCGATATAGATGGCGAAATCGAAGAAGTCGGACAGGAATGGCACGATCTTGCCGTCCTTCGGCAGCTTGCCCGGCTGCAGCACGTTGATGCCTTCGAAGATCAGTATGTCCGGCCGGTCAATGGTGACGAACTCGCCGGGGATCACGTCGTAGGTCAGGTGCG
Organism: Mesorhizobium sp. B2-8-9; assembly: GCF_006439475.1. Taxonomy (NCBI): domain Bacteria; kingdom Pseudomonadati; phylum Pseudomonadota; class Alphaproteobacteria; order Hyphomicrobiales; family Phyllobacteriaceae; genus Mesorhizobium; species Mesorhizobium sp. B2-8-9. Next base: position 51,277 of record NZ_VFTQ01000014.1, read on the forward strand.
AATAGACCGGCGCCCGGACGCTGCTTTGCGCCGACTTGATGCCGGACAGGAATCTCAGCAGCGCGCCGACGTCGTAGCTCTCGGGGAACCCCTTGCGCTCCATGAGGTTCTCGCGGCGCAGGATCTCGTTGGGCAACAGGAAGCCGTCGGTGGTGATGAGGTCGACTTTCGGGCTCGACGGCCAGCGCGCCAGAAGCTCCTTCAGCACGCGCGCCGTGGTCGACTTGCCGACCGCGACCGAGCCGGCAATGCCGATGATGAAGGGTGTCTTGACGACGTCCTGCGCGTTGAAAAAGGCCTGGCGCTGCCGAAACAGCAGCTGGCTCGCCTCGACATGGGCCGAAAGCAGCCGGGACAGCGAGAGGTAGATGCGCTTGACCTCTTCGAGGTCGACCGGGTCGTTGAGCGAGCGCAGCCGGTCGATCTCGTCCCCGGTCAGCGTCAGCGGCGTGTCGGCGCGAAACTGCGACCATTGCTCGGCGGAGAAGAATCGATAGGGGGAATACTTCTCGGTCGGAGCCAGCTGGTCCATCGGGTTTCCTGCCCTCCTAGAGCGTGCCGCCGAAAAGTGCGAAGCCGTTTTCGGGCGACATCATGCTCTCTCTTTCGATCAGCCCTGGGGCCGGGACGCCTTTTCGGCGGTACCCGAGCGGCTGGTTCGGCCCTCAAGCTCCTTCAGCACCTCGTCAAGCGGAATGCCCGCGATGCCAAGGACGACCAGCCAATGATATATAAGATCGGCGCTTTCCGAAACGACGGCTTTCTTGTCCCCCTTGACCGCGGCAATCACCGTCTCGACGGCTTCCTCTCCGAGCTTCTGCGCCGCCTTGTCGATGCCTTTGGCGAACAGCTTCGCCGTCCATGAGTCGGCGTCGCCGGAATGGGCGCGCTGATGGATGATCGTTTCCAGCTCGGCGAGCGAAAATTGAGCCATAGCAGCGGTTTAAGTCCGATGGGCGGCCGAGTCCAGCCGCATCGGCAGGCCGGCCCTGGCCATATGCGTCTTGGCTTCGGCAATGGTGTAGGTGCCGAAATGGAAGATCGAGGCGGCAAGCACCGCAGCCGCATGGCCGTCGCGGATGCCTTCGACCAGGTGATCGAGCGTTCCGACGCCGCCGGAAGCGATCACCGGCACGCGCACCCCGTCGGCAATCGCCCGGGTGAGCGCAATATCGTAACCGGCCTTGGTGCCGTCGCGGTCCATCGAGGTCAAAAGAATCTCGCCGGCGCCGCGCTCGACCATGCGCTGCGCGAATTCGACCGCGTCGATGCCGGTCTTCTCGCGTCCGCCATGGGTAAAGATCTCCCAGCGGTCGGTCTCGCCTTGCGCCGATACCTTCTTGGCGTCGATCGCCACGACGATGCACTGGTTGCCGAATTTATCGGCAGCTTCCGCGACGAAATCCGGGTTCTTCACCGCCGCCGTGTTGATCGACACCTTGTCGGCGCCGGCCAGGAGCAGCTTGCGGATGTCGGCCACCTGGCGCACGCCGCCGCCGACGGTGAGCGGCATGAAGCACTGCTCGGCAGTTCGGGCAACCACGTCGAAGATCGTCTCGCGATTGTCGGACGAGGCGGTGATGTCGAGGAAGCAGAGCTCGTCGGCGCCTGCGGCATCATAAGCCTTGGCGGCCTCGACCGGGTCGCCGGCATCGACGAGGTCGACGAAATTGACGCCCTTGACCACGCGGCCGTTCTTGACGTCGAGGCAGGGGATGACGCGGGCCTTGAGCATCACTTGCGCTCCAGCGTCGAGAGCAGGTCGACCACCAGCGCGCCGACCAGCGGCGGCACGTCGCCCTTGGGATCGAAGGCTGGATCGTAGGCGGAGATGGTGAGCCCGGCGATGGCGAGCGGCCCGGCGAGGCCGCACATGGCGGTGCGCAGCTGCTCGGGCGCCGGACCGCCGGGCGTGGTGTAGCGATTGGCTTGCAGCTTCTCGGGGTCATGCACGTCAAGGTCGACATGCATGTGGACCTGGCGTGCACCGTCGGCCTTCAGCCTTTGCGCGGCGCTCTTCCAGTCCGGGCATTCGGTCCGGATGATCGGCAGCTTTTCCAGCAGTTCCTGTTCCGCGCTGTCGAGGTCGCGCGCGTTGACCAGAACGCAGCGCGACGGATCGACCGGCTTGAAGCCCGGAATCTGCGCCGCTATCGATCGCCAGCACAGGCCCAGCACGGTGGCCAGCGCCATGCCGTCGAGAAAGCCCGTTGTGGTGGTTTCCGGCGTGTTGAGGTCGCCATGCTGGTCGGCCCAGATGATGGCGTCGGCACCGGCACCGGCCACGGCGCCAGCGGCGGTCAGGCAGTTGCCGGCCAGCACGATCGGAAACCGCTTCCTGTCCAGCGCCATGCGGACTTCGCCTGAAACGGCGTTGCAGACGGCAAATCCGGTACCGATCTCGCGCTCGGCGTCGTCCTCGACCACCTTGCCGATGTCGCTCACCTCGACATCGTGGCCGGCGAGCTTCAGCGCGTCGGCCAGCCCGCCCGAAATCAGCGCGTCCGGGCCCTGGCCGCAGCCGCCGTGGAAATGGCCGCTGTCATAGGAGGCCAGAATGATCGAAATGTTCACGCTGTTGCCCCCGTCCGCTCGCCGCGCAGGATCGCCAGCGCCTCGGCTGGGTCGATACGTCCGTCATACAGGGCGCGGCCGGAGATCGCGCCTTCGAGTTTTTGCGCGTCGGGCATGGTCATGCGCACGATGTCGGCGATCGAGGCGAGGCCGCCGGAGGCGATCACCGGAATCGACACGGCCTCGGCGAGGTCGATAGTCGAATCCCAGTTGATGCCGGTCAGCACGCCGTCGCGGTCGATGTCGGTGTAGATGATGGCGGCAACGCCGGCGCCCTCGAATTTCTTGGCCAGCTCGATGACGCCGAGCTCGGAGGCCTCGGCCCAGCCCTCGACCGCGACCTTGCCGCCCTTGGCGTCGATGCCGACCGCTATTTTCCCGGGAAAGGCCTTGCAGGCCTCCTTGACCAGGTTGGGTTCGCGCACCGCCACGGTGCCGAGGATAACGCGCGTCAGGCCGCGATCCAGCCAATCCTCGATCTGCGGCAAGGTGCGGATGCCGCCGCCGAGCTGCACGGGATTCTTCGTCGCCTTCAGAATGGCGCCGACCGCCGCCGAATTGACGCTTTGGCCCTTGAAGGCGCCGTTGAGGTCGACGACATGCAGCCACTCGAAGCCCTGCTCCTCGAAGGCCCTGGCCTGCGCGGCGGGATCGTCGTTGTAGATGGTGGCAGTGGCCATGTCGCCGTGCTTCAGGCGCACGCACTTTCCGTCCTTGAGATCGATGGCGGGAAACAGGATCATCGGTCAGGCGCCCTCGACGATGACGAAGTGTCCGGTCGAGGCCGCCCGTCTGTGCACAAGCGCTCTCTGGTAGGCCTCCGACCGATAGCAGTTCAGGGCCGCCTCATAGGAATCGAATTCCACCACGACATGCCGGCCGAAATCCGATCCTTCCGGGTTCGTCACATCCCCTCCGCGGACGAGATAGCGGCCTCCGAAATTGGAAATGGCGTCGCCTATGGCGTCGCGATAGCGCTGGTAGCCTTGCGGATCGGTCACCGAGAGGATGACGATCCAATAGCCCTTCTTGCTCACGCTAGGGCCTCCATTTCAGGAAATTGGTGATCAAGGCCAGGCCGAGCGCCTGGCTCTTCTCGGGATGGAACTGCGTGCCGGCAAGGTTGTCGCGGGCGACGGCCGCCGTCACCGCGCCGCCATAATCGGTCGTCGCCAGCACTTCGCCGGAATTCTTCGCGTCCAGATGATAAGAATGGACGAAATAGGCGTGCAGCCCCTTCGGGCCGGTCTCGATTCCGGAAAACAGCGGGTGCTTGCGTTGGAGTTCGATCGTGTTCCAGCCGATCTGCGGGATTTTCAGCGCCGGATCGGACGGCGTGATCTCCTTGACGTCGCCGGCGATCCAGCCAAGACCTTGGGTGACGGTCTTTTCGAGGCCGCGTTGCGACATCAGCTGCATGCCGACGCAGATACCGAGGAAAGGACGCCCCTTACGAAGCGCGACTTCTTCCACCGCCTCCCACATCCCCGACACCGCATGCAGGCCGGCGGCGCAGTCGGCATAGGCGCCGACGCCCGGCAGCACGATGCGGTCGGCGGAACGCACCCGCTCGGCATCGGCCGTCAGCTCGATCGTCGCGGCAAGGCCCGCCTCATGAGCGGCGCGCTCGAAGGCTTTGGTGGCCGAGCGCAGATTGCCCGAGCCGTAATCGATGATGGCCACCCGCATGTCAGGGCCTTCCAGGCGTATGGGTCAGGCCGAGCGCCATGCCTGTCTGCGGCGGACGTGCCTGCGATGCATCCGGCACGATGCGCGGCAGGGGCTGCTCCTCGCTCTCCTCGCCGGTTTCCAGCACATGGCGCGTCTCGGCATCGGCGAGATTGCCGGCCTCGATCACGCCCCATTCGCGCCAGCCGCGCCGCCGCAGCGAGGCGATGCGCAGGCCCTGGCCTTCGAAGCCGACATAGAGGGAGACCAGCAGCGACAGCAGCGATCCGGCCCCTTCGAGCCCGAGCCTCTCGCCGGCCACCGACAGGATCGCCATGACGATGAAGGTTAGGGCCGCCTCGATCCACATCCGGTGCCAGGCGAGCCACAGCGGCGCGACCAGGAAACCCAGCCAGGTGAAGCTGTCGCGCACGAAAATTGCGTCCTCGGCTTTGTTGCCGGCCGGCGGCGCCATCACGACATAGATCGCCATAGGGCTATCCTTTCAGGGATCCCTTGGTGGAAGGCACCGCGTCGGGCTGGCGCGGATCGGGCTCCAGCGCTGCGCGCAACGCCCGCGCCACCGCCTTGAAGCAGGTTTCGGCGATATGATGGTTGTTGGCGCCGTAATGGTTGGTCACATGCAGCGTGATGCCGGCATTCTGCGCCAGCGCCTGGAAGAACTCGCGCACCAGCTCGGTGTCGAACGTGCCGATCTTCGGCGACGAGAAGCCCACATTCCAGACCAGGAACGGCCGGCCCGAGACGTCGATCGCCGCTCTGGTGAGCGTCTCGTCCATGGCAAGGTCGATCGAGGCATAGCGCATGATGCCGCGCCGTTCGCCCAGCGCCTTGCTCAGCGCCTGGCCGATCGCGATGCCAGTGTCCTCGACCGTGTGGTGGTCGTCGATATGCAGGTCGCCCTTGGCCTTGACCGTCATGTCGATCAGCGAATGCCGCGACAGCTGGTCGAGCATATGGTCGAAGAAGCCGACGCCGGTCGAAATGTCGGATTTTCCTTTGCCGTCGACATCGACGGAGACCGAAATCTCGGTTTCCTTGGTCTTGCGGCTGACTTCGGCCGAACGCGTCATCGCTTTGTCCTTGTTGCCCTGCTTGGAGGCGCCAGGGCTTGAAAACGAAAGCCTTCTATCAGCATGATCCGGCGATTGCCAGTTGCCATTCCGGCCGCTATCGGCTCGGCCTGAGGCGGTTTGCAATCGTTGGCCTTGTGCATACATATGGCCGATCAAACTCACTCGTACCGCGCCAATCGCCTTTTCGAGGGATAGCGCGCATCGGAGCTCAAATGTCGAATGAACTCACCATGCACGCCACGACCATCATCAGCGTGCGCAAGGGCAACAAGGTCGTGATCGCCGGCGACGGCCAGGTCAGCCTCGGCCAGACCATCATGAAGGGCAACGCCCGCAAGGTGCGCCGCATAGGCAAGGACGGGAGCGTCATTGCCGGCTTCGCCGGCGCTACCGCCGACGCCTTCACGCTGCTCGAGCGGCTCGAAGCCAAGCTCGAACAATATCCCGACCAGCTGACCCGCGCCTGCGTCGAGCTCGCCAAGGACTGGCGCACCGACCGTTATCTGCGCCGCCTGGAAGCCATGATGCTGGTCGCCGACAAATCGGTCTCGCTGGCGCTGACCGGCAATGGCGATGTGCTGGAGCCCGAGCATGGCGTCATGGCCATCGGCTCCGGCGGCAATTACGCGCTCGCTGCGGCCCGCGCGCTGATCGACACCGACAAGGATGCCGAGGAGATCGCCCGCAAGGCCATGCAGATCGCGTCCGACATCTGCGTCTACACCAACAACAATTTTGTTGTCGAAACGCTCGATGCCGCTTGAACGACCATGATCCCTAGAAGTGGGAATCGGTTTTTGGACGAGATCATGGTCGAACAGGAAGATAGCTATGATTTTCGGCCGGTCACGGAAAAAGACCTGCCGATGATCGCCGGTTGGCTGCGCGAGTCGCATGTCGCCGCATGGTGGGACGATCCGGAAAAGGAAATCGCCGAGATCCGCGAGCATATCGATTCGGTTTCGGTGGAGCCGCTGATCGTCGAGCTCGACGGCAGGCCGATCGCCTATCTGCAGAGCTATGACCCGCATATGGAGGACGACCATCCCTATGCCGACCAGCCCTTCGGCACGCTGGGTATCGACCTCACGATCGGCCCGCCGGAACTGGTCGGCATCGGCCATGGCTCGGCCATCCTGCGCCAGTTCGTCGGGGAGCTTTTGGAGGAAGGCGCGCCGCGCGTCATCATCGATCCGCATCCCGACAATGGCCGCGCCATCCGCGCCTATGAGAAGGCCGGCTTCAGGCCGATCGGCCGCAGGCATTCGCAATATGGGGACGTCGTGCTGATGGCCGTCGATTCGGCCAACGACGATGAACATCTGGGGGACTGATTGAATGACCGCATCCGGAGGGGACAAGACGCTTTCGGCCTATGAAAACAGTTGGCGCATGGGCCTGCTGCTCGTGCTCGCCTTTATCATATTCCAGGCAGGCGCCTTGTACGGCATGGGCCATCCGCCGATCTGCACCTGCGGCTACGTCAAGCTCTGGCATGGCGTGGTCAACAGTTCGGAGAATTCGCAGCACATCGCCGACTGGTACACCTTCTCGCACATCATCCACGGCTTCCTGTTCTATGCGCTGGCCTGGGCGCTGTTCCCGCGCTCGCCAGTGGGCTTAAGGCTCGCCTTCGCCGTCCTCATCGAAGGCGGCTGGGAGATCCTGGAAAACAGCCCCTTCATCATTGACCGCTATCGCGCCGGCACCATCTCGCTCAACTATTACGGCGACTCGATCATCAACTCGGTGTCCGACACGCTGTTCATGGCGCTGGGATTTGTGATGGCGCGAAAGCTACCTATATGGGTGGTCGTGGCCCTGGCGCTCATCTTCGAGTTCGGCACGGGTTACATCATCCGGGACAATCTGACGCTCAACGTGATCATGCTGCTGCATCCGTTCGAGTTTATCAGGCAGTGGCAAAGTGGAATTTGAGTAATATGAGCACATTTTCTCCCCGCGAAATCGTTTCGGAACTCGATCGCTTCATCATCGGCCAGAAGGACGCCAAGCGCGCCGTGGCCATTGCCTTGCGCAACCGCTGGCGCCGCCAGCAGCTGGAAGGCCAGATGCGCGAAGAGGTGATGCCGAAGAACATCCTGATGATCGGCCCGACCGGGGTCGGCAAGACCGAGATCTCGCGGCGTCTGGCGCGGCTCGCCGGCGCGCCCTTCGTTAAGGTCGAGGCCACGAAATTCACCGAGGTCGGTTATGTCGGCCGCGATGTCGAGCAGATCGTGCGCGATCTCGTCGAGGTCGCCATCGGCCTGACGCGCGAGAAGATGCGCGAGGACGTCGCCGCGCGCGCCCAGATCAACGCCGAGGAACGCGTCCTGGAAGCGCTGGTCGGCAAGACGGCGAGCCCGGCGACCCGCGACTCCTTCCGCAAGAAGCTGCGCGACGGCGAGCTCGACGACAAGGAGATCGAGATCGAGGTGGCCGACACCGGCACCGGCGGCATGCCCGGTTTCGAGATCCCCGGCATGCCGGGCGCCAATGTCGGCGTGCTCAACATCAACGACATGCTGTCGAAGGCGATGGGCGGCCGCAGGACCAAGACCCGCAAGACCACGGTGCGCGATTCCTACGCGGTGCTGGTCAACGACGAGTCCGACAAGCTGCTCGACCAGGACGAGGTGGTGCGCAGGGCGCTGGAATCGGCCGAGAATGACGGCATCGTCTTCCTCGACGAGATCGACAAGATCGCCGCCAGGAGCGACATTTCGGGCGGCCCGTCGCGCGAAGGCGTGCAGCGCGACCTGCTGCCGCTGGTCGAAGGCACCACGGTCGCGACCAAGTATGGGCCGATCAAGACCGACCATATATTGTTCATCGCTTCGGGCGCCTTCCATGTCTCCAAACCGTCCGACCTGCTGCCCGAGCTGCAGGGCCGCCTGCCCATCCGTGTCGAGCTGCGCGCGCTGGAGAAGGCGGATTTCATCCGCATCCTCACCGAGACTGAGGCGAGCCTCATCAAGCAGTATATCGCGTTGATGAAGACCGAAGGCGTCGAGCTGACCTTCACCGACGACGCCATCGATTCGCTTGCCGGCATCGCCGTCGATCTCAACGCCAGCGTCGAGAACATCGGCGCCCGGCGCCTGCAGACGGTGATGGAGCGTGTGCTGGACGAGATTTCCTACGACGCGCCCGACCGCCACGGCACGGCCGTCGCCATCGACGCCGCCTATGTCGAGAAGCATGTCGGCGACCTGTCGCGCAACACCGACCTGTCGCGGTTTATTCTTTAAGCTCTATCGGGTTCGGGCTGGCTTCCGGCCGGCCTGAAACGCCCGTCCAATGCCCCGATTTCGGGCCGGCTCAGGCCGGCCTGAAACGCCCTTCCAATCCAAAGTGTGGCCAAATGGAAGCATCTGGCCACCATTTTCGTGCACGGCTCGAAGCCTTCTCTCGACTCTGCCATGCGCTTTACCTAGTTTGCCGCGCATTCGAAGGCGGCGGCGTATGAAGAAACTTATCCTGCTTTTTCTCGGCATGGCCCTGGCGGCGGCGGTGGCAACCGCCGATGCCGCGACCATCGTGCCCCCGGGCAACCGCAACAGCGTGCAGCCGGATATTCCAGGCGCCTCCAGCCGGCGCACTCAGGCCACCAACACCACCTTCCAGGCCAAGTACCGCAAGGTCTACGCGCTGTTGCAGAACGATGCCGAACTGCGCGGCAAGATCAGGAAGGCGGCAGCAGCCTACGGTATCGATCCCATGCATATCGTCGGCGCCATCGTCGGCGAGCATACCTACAATGTCGACGCGTACGACCGTCTGCAGACCTATTACGTGAAGGCGATCTCCTATTTGTCGAGCAAGCTCTCTTTCGCCTATCACGGCGAGGACGTTTCGGATTTCATCCATCGGCCGGAATTCGAGAAATGCGCCGGCATGGACGACAGCTACGACCTTTGGGAATGCCGCGAGCAGGTGTGGAACCGCGCCTTCCGCGGCAAGAGCGTCGGCGGCGAGGATTTCCCCAACGATCGCTTCGGCGCCACCTTCTTCCAGCCTTATTATGCCGGCCAGACCTTCGGCCTCGGCCAGTTGAACCCGCTGACTGCGTTGCAGATGAGCGACCTCGTGCACAAGGTCTCAGGCTTGCCCAGGCTCGACGTCAGCGATCCCAACGCGGTCTACAAGACCATCATGGACCCGGACCTGACGCTGCCCTACGTCGCCGCGACCATCAGAAAGTCCATCGACGCCTACCGCGGCATCGCCGGCTTCGACATCTCGAAAAATCCGGGCCTGACCGCCACGCTCTACAATGTCGGCAACCCCGAAGAGCGCGCTTATGCTCTGAAGGCCGAGAACGACAAGCGCCGCGCCGCCGGCGAGCCGGAAAAGCTGCCCGAAGAAAATTATTACGGCTGGTTGGTCAACGACAAGCTGGATGAGCTGAAGGCGCTGTTTTAGGGCGTCACATTCGCGCTGCCCCTCAAGACCCGCGACCCCATCCTTTCGTCATTCTAGGGCGGAGCAAGGAGCGAAGCGACGCGCGCAGACCCTAGAATCCATGCCGTGACATTGGCCGGAGAATGCAGCGGTCCAGAATAGCCGCCGATAACGGCGCCAGCTAAGATCGCCAGATGACCGGCTGTGTCTACATGACCGCAAGCCAGAAAGGCGGCACGATCTATATCGGTGTCACCAACGACCTGGCGCGTCGGATGTCGGAGCACAAGACTGGCCAAGGCTCCAGCTTCACCAGCCGCTATGGTGTGCAGCGTTTGGTCTGGTACGAGGAGTATTTCGACATCGCCGATGCCATTCAGCGTGAGACGTCGTTGAAGCGCTGGCCACGGCGATGGAAGGTCGAGCTCATAGAGAAAGCCAACCCGGAATGGTTCGAGCTCTTTCGCGGAATTGGCTGGTGATCGTTCTGCGCCGCTGCGGTGCTCGTGCGTCACGGCATGGATTCTAGGGTCTGCGCGCGTCGCTTCGCTCCTTGCTCCGCCCTAGAATGACGAAGGATATGCCGGCAGGCAGATGAGGGGCAGCGCGACCTCCCCCGATTAGGGAAAATCACGCCGCCAGCAGCGACTTCAGCTTGACCGCTTGCGAGCCGAGCGCTTCCGGCGCCGGGCTCGCCCGCTTGGCGATCAGCATTTCCGCCAGCCGGATGTCGCGCGCCACCGCATTGCCGGGGCCGATGCCGCTGGCGGCCACCAGCCTGCCATCCTCGGCCAAGTGGAACAGGATGAAGGCGCCGTCGTCGAGGTCGCGCCGCACGATACTCTTGCCTTCGTCCGACAGCCCGGCGATCTGCAGGGTCAGCCCATACTGATCCGACCAGAACCACGGCACGGCGGCATGCGCCTCTTCGGCGCCCAGCATGTTCTTCGCGGCCAAGGCGCCCTGTTCCTGGGCGTTGCGCCAGGCTTCGAGGCGCACGCGCCGGCCGCCATAGACGGCAAGCGGGAACGAGCAGCAGTCGCCCGCGGCGAAGATATCCGGGTCGGCGGTGCGCAACTGCTCGTCGACTGCGATGCCGTTGTCGATCGCCAGTCCCGCCTCAGCGGCAAGCGCGGTCACCGGCACGGCGCCGATGCCGATCACCGCGAGATCGGCGACGATGGCCTGCCCGTCGGCCAGCGTGATGCTGACCTCCGCGCCGTCATCGGCAATCGCCGCTATCCCTTGGCCGGTGCTGATCGCAACGCCCTCGGCCTCATGCGCCTTGTGGATGATCTCGGCGATCTCGGCCGGCACGCCGCGCATCAGGATGCGCGGCTGGGCCTCGATGACGGTGACGGCGGCGCCGAGCTTGCGCGCCGCGGCGGCAAGCTCGAGGCCGATGAAGCCGCCGCCGATGATGGCGACGCGGTTGCCGGCGCTGAGATGAGCGCGAATGGCCAAAGCGTCGTTGAACGTCCTGAGATAGACGCAACGCCCTCCGAGACCCGGCATCGGCAGCGTGCGCGGCACGGATCCGGTCGCCAGCAAAAGCTTTTGATAGGAAAGGGAGGATCCATCCGACAGTTGCACGACATGCGCGGCACGATCGATCGCGACGGCCCGGACGGAATGGATGTGGCGGATCGCGCGCTCGGCGAACAGCGCGTCGGTGGCGATCGCCTTGATCGAAAGCGCCTCGCCAGTCATCGCTTCCTTCGACAGCGGCGGCCGCTCATAGGGCAGATGCGGCTCGTCGCCGACCAGCGTGACCGGCCCTTCGAAGCCGAGATCGCGCAGGGCGAGCGCGGCGCGCCCGCCGCATTCGCCAGCTCCGATGACCACCATTCCTCCCGTCATCAGCGTCACCCGACCTGAACAAGAACTTTGCCGGCGTCGACCTTGACCGGATAGGTCTTGAGGTTGACGCAGACCGGCGCGCCGCGCGCGTCACCGGTCTTGTAATTGAAGCGGCCGTTGTGCTTCGGGCATTCGATGATGTCGTCCATCACCAGCCCGTCGGCCAGATGCACCTTTTCATGCGTGCACAGCCCGTCGGTCGCGAAATATTCGTCGTCGGGGCTGCGGTAGATGGCGAAGGTGCGGCCGGCATGGTCGAACCGCATCACGTCCTCTTCGTCGATGTCTCCGGCCGCGCAGGCCTCGACCCAGTCGCTCATCTCGTTCTCCGCGAAAATCGGTTGGTTAAGCTCTTCGGCAGATCACTCGGCCGCTGCCGCCACCGGATTGTCGTTGTGCAGCTCTTCCCGGTAGGGCTTCGCCGTCGGCGGCAGCGCGCGCTTGAGGAAATAATCCTCGTTGCGCAGCTGGCGCAGGAAGGCCGGGATCATCTCGCGATAGCCGGCCAGGATCGACGGCGTCGGCGCCGGCAGATCGTGCTTGATCATCTCGTGCAGCCTCGGCAGCGCGTGGTAGGGCACCATCGGGAACATGTGGTGCTCCACATGGTAGTTCATGTTCCAGTAGATGAAGCGGCTGACCGGGTTCATGTAGACGGTGCGGCTGTTGAGCCGATGGTCGATGACATTGTCGGCGAGCCCGCCATGCTGCAGCAGTCCGGTCATGACGTGATGCCAGGCGCCGTAGAGGCGGGGCAGGCCGATCAGCAGCAGCGGCAGCCAGGAATGCAGATAGAGCGCCGGGGTGATGGTCGCGATATAGATGGCGAGCCATAGGCGGGCGACGCGGATGGCCTTCGGCTGTTCCTGTTCGGGGATGAAGGTCTTGTCCGCCGCGCTGATGACGCCGGCGGCGTTGCGCAGCATGTCGATCATGGCATGCCATGCGTCGAGAATGCCGAAGAAGTTCAAGACAACGCGCAGCAGATCCGGCGGCCGCATGACGGCGATTTCGGGATCGCGGCCGACGATGATGGTGTCGGTATGATGGCGTGTATGGCTCCAGCGCCATGTCACCGGATTGCGCATGATCATGAAGCAGGCGAGCTGGTAGACGGCGTCGTTCATCCACTGGGTGCGGAAGGCCGTGCCATGGCCGCATTCGTGCCAGCGGGAATCGGTCGAGGACCCGTAGAGCGTGCCATAGACGAAGAAGAATGGCACGCACCACCAGCTGCCCCAGAACCAGGCGCCGCCCGCGCCGCTGAGGATCAGCGCGCCGAGCCAGATGATGGTGTCGCGGATCGCCGGCTGGTCGGAGCGCTGCATCAGCTCCTTCATCTGCTTGCGCGGGATCTCGGTATGGTACCACTCGGCCGCCGCCAGCCCGTTCTCGACCGCGAGCTTGGCGTCGCGGCCGGTCAGGCTGTAGTCGCGTGGCGACGCCGACGAAGACGTCATGGCAGTCATTGAGCTTCCTCCAACAGCGCCTGGCGAACGGTTTGGCAGGTCTGGGCTCGTTCATGGCCGGCTTCCACTTCACCATACCGCCGGCCCATGATAGTCTCAACATCAGGAAGATAGTTTCTATCATTTCCTATCAGAGTGAGATATGCTGAGTCGGACAGGCAATGGAGCATTCATGGCAAAGCGGCCGACCATTAGCGATCTCGCGCGCGTCTCGGGCGTCAGCGTCGCCACCGTTGACAGGGTGCTGAACAGCCGCCTGCCGGTGCGCGAGGAGACGGCGCACCGGGTGTATGAGGCCGCCACCGAAATCGGCTACCACGCGGCGGGGCTGATCAAGCAGCGGATGCGCCAGGAATTGCCGGAATACCGGCTCGGCTTCCTGCTGCTGAGGGGCAATGACGTCTTCTATGGCGATTTTGCCAGGGAGCTCGAGCTGGCGGTTTCGCAGTCGCAACGTTTCCGCGGCACTGCCGCGATCGACTTCGCCACGTCGCTGGCGCCCGATGAGATTGCGGGCCAGATGCGCAGGCTGGCGGCCAAGTCGAGAGCCATCGCTGTCGTCGGCCCGGATCACCCGACGCTGACGGCGGTGGTGGAGGCGCTGAAGGCGAGGGGGCAGCCGGTCTTCTCGCTGCTGTCCGATTTTGCCGCCGGCATCCGCGAGGGCTATGTCGGTCTCGACAACCGCAAGGTCGGACGCAGCGCCGCATGGATGATCGCCAAGGCCGCCAGGAAGCCGGGCAAGGTGGCGCTCTTCGTCGGCAGCCACCGCTTCCATGGCCACGAGCTGCGCGAGATCGGCTTCCGCTCCTATTTCCGCGAGCACGCGCCGGATTTCACCGTGATGGAAACGCTGGTCAACCTCGAGGCGAATGACGTGACGCATGACGCCATGCTCGATCTTCTGGCGCGCCATCCCGATCTTGCCGGTTGCTATGTCGCCGGCGGCGGCATGGAAGGCGCCGTCTCGGCGCTGAGAACGGCGAACCCGGCCGATATGCCGGTCGTCATCTGCAACGAGATCAACGCCGTCTCGCGCGCAGCACTTGCCGACAACATCCTCACCATGGTGATCTCGACGCCGCTCGCCGCGCTCTGCCGGGAACTCCTGGGGCTGATGGCCCATGCCATCGAAAGCGGCGCCGCCAATGCGCCGGGGCAGACCTTCCTGCCCTTCGATATCTATCTGCCGGAAAACATCTAGTAGCTCCGCCGCAGGAATTTTGATCCGTCGCCCGTTTGCGTTGGCAGGCGGCACGCGTTGGAGATTGGCCGAAGCGCCCATCGCGTCGATTCGCTCCTTGCTTCGCCATAGTTCACCATAGAATGACGAGGTTGGGGCGGCTTCAGACAATTCCCGGCGTTTGCAATGGCGTCGATGTGAAAGAATCCATCAGGCTGATGGATTCTTTCATGGCGATTTGCTTCGATTCGGGCTCGGGTTTCGACGATCGGGACCGAAAAACCGGCCAATCTCGTCGGAATCGCCCTTGACGTTTCCAAAACGAAATGGAATAAATATTTCACTAACTAGGCTTTTTGGTTCTTTCGTTCCGGAACGCCTGTGCGAACGGAGGAAGAGGCGTTCCAGTCGAGTTGGGACGCCGCATGGCCGCAGGAGAGATTCCCCGGGCAAACCGGGGATTCCGGTTCAAATGGGTGCAGCCGGACACCAAGTGGAGGAGAATAAAATGAAGAAACTGCTTTTGGGCGTCGCGCTTTCGGCGCTGATGTGTTCATCCGCCTTCGCCGCCAAGATCGGCGTTTCGATGGCCAAGTTCGATGACAACTTCCTGACCGTGCTGCGCAACGGCATGATCGCGCAGGCCAAGGGCATGAGCGGCGTCGAATTGCAGGTCGAGGATGCGCAGAACGACGTGGCCAAGCAGCTCGACCAGATCAAGAACTTCGCCGCCTCGGGTGTCGACGCCATCATCGTCAATCCGGTCGACACCTCGGCCACCCAGGCAATGTCGGACGCGGCCGCCGCGGCCAAGGTCCCGCTGGTCTATGTCAACCGCCAGCCGGTCAATGTCGACCAGCTGCCGGACAACCAGGCTTTCGTCGCGTCGAACGAGGCGGAATCCGGCACGCTCGAGACCAAGGAAGCCTGCCGCCTGTTCAAGGAAGCCGGCAAGAAGGAAGCCAATGTCTACGTGATCATGGGCGAGCTCTCGAACCAGGCCGCGGTGCAGCGCACCAAGGACATCGAGGAAGTCATCGCCACGCCGGACTGCAGCTTCATCAAGATCATCGACAAGCAGACCTCGAACTGGGATCGTGACCAGGCGCAGAACCTGATGACCAACTGGCTGTCGTCGGGCAAGGCGTTCGATGGCGTCATCGCCAACAACGACGAAAGCGCCATCGGCGCCATCCAGGCGATGAAGGCCGCCAACATCGACATGAAGTCGGTGGTCGTCGGCGGCGTCGATGCCACCCAGGACGCGTTAGCCGCGATGCAGGCAGGCGACCTCGACGTGACGGTCTTCCAGGACGCTGCCGGCCAGGGCGCCGGTGCGCTCGATGCGGCGCTGAAGCTCGCCAAGGGCGAAAAGGTGGAACACAAGGTCTATATCCCGTTCCAGCTCGTCACTCCGGCGAACATCGATAAGTTCTTGAAGAAGAACTGAGGCGCGCCGGCGCAATTCCAGGAACGGTTTCGGTACGGAATTGCGTGAAGACAAACCGCGGAGTGGTGCCGCGACGCATCGGACTGGCTGAAATCGGCTGCTGGCGAAGCGGCGCCGCTCTGTTCCTCTCCCGCCCGACAGGGCGGGAGAACGGGGCGCGGTCATTCGGAGGAAGAAGACGTGTCACAGACATCGCATGGCATTGGCGGGTTGAGCTATGACGCCAAGAAGCGTCCATGGCCGGCCGAGTTCAACGTATTCCTGGCGCTGGTCATCCTCGTCGTCGCCTTCGAGTTGATCGGCCGCGTCTTCCTCGGCGACAGCTTCCTGTTCAACACGCGCGAGAATGTGTCGGGCCTCTTCAACGAGCAGCGCCTGCAGATCATCATCCTGCAGGTCTCGATCGTCGGCATCATCGCCATCGGCGTCACCCAGGTCATCATCTGCGGCGGCATTGACCTGTCCTCGGGCTCGATCGTCGGCGCCACCGCCATGATCGCCATGAGCTTCGCGCAGGTTGCGACCGTCAACGGCAATCCCAATCCCAAGGCGATGTTCATCGATTATGGCTGGACCGACCTGCCGGTCATCGTGCCGGTGCTGGTCGCGATCGGCTGCGGACTGATCGCCGGCCTGATCAACGGCCTGTTGATCGCCTATACCCGCATTCCGCCGTTCATCGCCACGCTCGGCATGATGGTCACCGCCCGCGGCATCGCAAAATGGTGGTCGAAGGGCCAGCCGATCTCGTTCCCGACCGACAGCTTCGCGGCCATCGGCAAGGGCCTGATGCCTGTCGTCATCTTCATCTCGCTGGCGCTCCTGTTCCAGCTTATCCTGAGCTATACGAAATATGGCAAGCATTGCTATGCGATCGGCTCCAACGAGGATGCCGCGCGCATGTCGGGCATCAAGATCGCCAATCACAAGGTGCTGGTCTACGCCATCGCCGGTATCCTCGCTTCGCTTGCCGCCGTGGTGCTCTGCTCCAAGAACCTCACCGCCCAGGCCGGCATGGGCGTCATGTACGAGCTCGACGCCATCGCCATGGCGGTCATCGGCGGCGTTTCGTTGTCGGGCGGCCGCGGCTCGATCGTCGGCACCGTGATCGGCTCGCTGATCTTCGGCGTCATCATTTCCGGCTTCACCTTCCTGCGCCTCGACGCCTACTATCAAGAGATGGTCAAGGGCGTGATCATCGTCGGCGCGGTCGTTCTCGATCAATGGCGCCAGCGCCGCCGCGCGATAGGAGCTTGACCATGTCCGACATCGTTCTGAAGACCGAAAACCTGACCAAGCATTATGGCGGCGTGCACGCGCTGCAGGAGGCGAATTTCGAGCTGCGCAAGGGCGAGCATGTCGCCATCATGGGCGACAACGGCGCCGGCAAATCGACCTTCGTGCGCCAGATCACCGGCGTCGAGCAGCGCACCGACGGCAAGATCTGGTTCGACGGCAAGGAAGTGAACTTCGCCGGCCCGATCGAGGCGCGCGAGGCGGGCATCGAGACCGTGTTCCAGAACCTTGCGCTGGCCGACGATCTCGACGTGCCGTCGAACCTGTTCCTCGGCCGCGAGAAGGTGCTCTTCAACCTCGGGCCGTTCTCGATTCTCGACCGCAAGGCGATGCGCAAGGCGACCGAGGCAGCGCTTGTCCGCACGGCGGTGAAGATCCCGAACCTGTCCAGCACCATCCGCCACATGTCGGGCGGCCAGCGCCAATGCGTCGCGATCGCCAGGACCGCGACCTTCGCCTCCAAGCTGATCATCATGGACGAGCCGACGGCAGCGCTCGGCGTGCAGGAGACCGCGCAGGTCGAAAACATCATCCGCACTCTGAAGGAAAACGGCGAGCCACTGATCCTGGTCAGCCACAACATGCGCCAGGTGTTCGACCTGGTCGACCGCATCGTCGTCTTCCGCCGCGGCCGCATCGTCGCCAACCTGCGCAAGCAGGACACCGACGGCAACGACATCGTCGCCTACATAACCGGCGCCAAGACCGGACAGGCGGAGCTTCAGGCCGCCTGACGGACGCCGCGACGGATCAACCAATCATCCGCGCCGGCGGCGCGGACAGCTTTCTGAACCATCACGAAGGATATTCCATGACTCTCCGCTTCGCTCTTCTCGGCGCCGGTCGTATCGGCAAGGTGCATGCCCGCGCCGTCGGCTCAAATCCGCAGGCAAAACTGGTTGCCGTCGCGGATGCCTTCGAGAAAGCGGCGACTGAGCTCGCCTCCGCCTACGGCGCCGAAGTCCGCACGATCGATGCCATCGAGCAGGCCAAGGACATCGACGCCGTCATCATCTGCACCCCGACCGACACCCATGCCGATCTGATCGAGCGCTTCGCCAAGGCCGGCAAGGCGATCTTCTGCGAGAAGCCGATCGATCTCTCCGTCGAGCGGGTCGAAAAATGCCTGGCCGTTGTTGAGAAGACCAAGGCCACGCTGATGGTCGGCTTCAACCGCCGCTTCGACCCGCATTTCGCCGCCGTGCGCAAGGCGATCGACGACGGCGCCATCGGCACGGTCGAGATGGTCACCATCACCTCGCGCGATCCGGGCGCCCCGCCGCTCGACTACATCGCCCGCTCGGGCGGCATTTTTCGCGACATGACCATCCACGATTTCGACATGGCGCGCTTCCTGCTCGGCGAGGAGCCGGTTGCGGTGAGCGCGCATGCTTCGGTGCTGGTCGACAAGAAAATCGGCGAAGCCGGCGATTTCGATTCGGTCAGCGTCATCCTCGAGACCGCCTCCGGCAAGCAGGCCGTCATTTCCAATTCGCGCCGCGCCACCTATGGCTATGACCAGCGCATCGAGGTGCACGGCTCCAAGGGCATGGTCGCGGCCGAGAACCAGCGGCCGGTGTCGATCGAGCTCGCCAACGACAAGGGCTACACCCGTCCGCCACTGCACGACTTCTTCATGACCCGCTACATCGACGCCTATGCCAACGAGATCGCCTCCTTCATCGCCGCGGCAACTGCCGGCAAGAAGGCGGCGCCGAGCGGCAAGGACGGGCTGATCGCGCTGAAGCTGGCCGACGCGGCCTTGCAGTCGGCCAAGACGGGCAAGACCATCCGCGTCGATTGAAATTTGAATACGGATTGAGGAGCACAGCGATGAACGGTTTGGCCGGTCGCAATTCACAAACGCGCGCCATCGTCACCGGCGGCGCGCAGGGCATCGGCTTCGCGGTTGCGGAAGCGCTTGCCGATGAGGGCTGCCGCGCGCTGGCGCTGATCGGCCGCTCGCAGGAAAAGGGCGACAGGGCGGTCGCGGCGCTGAAGAAGAACGGCGTCGACGCCATCTTCATCAGCGCCGACGTCGCCAAGGTCGCCGACTGCAAGCGCGCGGTCGAGACCGCGATCGAGCATTTCGGAACGCTGAACGCGCTGGTCAACGCCGCCGCCACTTCCGCGCGAGGGTCGCTGGTGGAGACATCGGAAGAACTCTTCGACCAAATCTTCGACACCAATGTGCGCGGCCCCTTCTTCCTGATGCAGGGCCTGGTCGCGCATCTCCTGGAGCGCAAGGCGCCGGGCTCGATCGTCAACGTGCTGTCGATGTCGGCGCATGCCGGCCAGTCTTTCCTGACGCCCTATTCGACCAGCAAGGGCGCACTGATGACCCTGACCAAGAATGTCGCGAGCTCCTATCGCAAGAACCGCATCCGCTGCAACGCGGTGCTGCCGGGATGGATGGACACCGAGGGCGAGGCGATCGTCCAGAAAAAATGGCACGGAGCGTCGGATGACTGGTTGGAGAAGGCCGAGGCCGCGCAGCCCATGGGCCAGCTGGTCAAGCCCGCGCAGCTTGCCCGGCTGATCACCTACATGCTGAGCCCGCAGGCGGGCGTCATGACCGGCTCGCTGGTCGATTATGATCAGAACATAGCCGGCGTGGTCGGGGAGTAGTCGCAGGGGAGCCTGGCGGCGACGCAGGTCACTTCGTCATCCACGGGCGGAGCAAGGAGCGAAGCGACGCGGCGCAGACCCGAGGATCCATGCCGCGACTCCGGAGCGTTGCTGCGGTCCAGAATTATGCATCGCCGCGCTCTTCGGCCAAGGTAACGGCATGGATTCCAGGGTCTTCGCGACGGAGCTTCGCTCCTGCTTCGCCCTGGAATGACGAAATCGCGAAGGTTCGGCCCCACCCGAAATTGCCAGCCTCAACAGGCACGTGACAAACGCCCACGCATCGATTATATCAGCCGCATGATCCACCTGACCGCCTCGTTTTGGTACTTTTATTTCAGCTCGCTGGCGGCGGGAGGATTGCGCTCGATCTGAAAACTCCAGATCGAAAATCCGACAAGCCGCCAGACCTGGCGGCTTTTTTTGTTTCAGCCGGCAGGTCTCCTAAACCAGGAGCAGAAAGCCGTGTTGACCACCACAGACGACCTTCGGGTCACCGAAATCAGAGCCTTGAGCACGCCGGACGAGGTGATGCGCGAGATACCGCGCTCGCTCACCGCGACGCGCACCGTCGCTGCCTCGCGCAACGCCATCCATTCGATCCTCTCGGGGGCCGACGATCGACTACTTGTCATCGTCGGCCCATGTTCAATCCACGATCCGGTCGCGGCCGTTGACTATGCCAGCCGTCTGGCGGCGCTGCGCGAGGCCCTGGCCGACCGGCTCGAGATCGTCATGCGCGTCTATTTTGAAAAGCCGCGCACCACGGTCGGCTGGAAGGGCCTGATCAACGATCCCGACCTCGACGGCAGCTTCAACATCGAAAAGGGGCTGCGCATGGCGCGCAACGTTCTGTCGGCCGTCAACAATCTCGGCCTGCCGGCGGCGACCGAGTTCCTCGACATGACCATCCCGCAATACATCGCCGACCTCGTCGCCTGGGGCGCGATCGGCGCGCGCACCACTGAAAGCCAGATCCATCGCGAGCTGGCCTCGGGCCTCTCCTGTCCCGTCGGCTTCAAGAACGGCACCGACGGCAATCTCAGGATCGCCGGCGAGGCGGTGAAATCGGCCGCCCAGCCGCATCATTTCATGGCGGTGACCAAGGGCGGCCGCAGCGCCATCGCGGCGACCACCGGCAACGAGGATTGCCATGTCATCCTGCGCGGCGGCGTCGCGCCGAACTATGATGCCGCAAGCATCGACGCCGCTGCCGCCGAGCTTGGCCGCATCGGCGTCGCGCCGCGGCTGATGATCGATGTCAGCCACGCCAATAGCGCCAAGAAGCCGGAGAACCAGCCGAAGGTCGCGCATGACGTGGCGGGCCAGGTCGCTGCGGGCGACGAGCGCATCATCGGCGTCATGATCGAAAGCAATCTCGTCGCCGGCCGGCAGGACGTCGTGCCCGGCAAGCCGCTCGTCTACGGCCAGAGCATCACCGACGGCTGCATCGACTGGGCGACCACGGAAACGGTGCTGCACGGCCTCGCCGGCGCCGTCGAATGGCGGTCCGTGAAGCGCGAAATGCTCGCCAGCCGGCAGGGTGCGGCTTGAGCGAAATGGAGAGGGCGGCGATCACGCCGCCCTCAACCCTTCCCAGGCCGTGAATATCGAAACCGCGAACAGTAGCAGCCCTGCCATGCGCCCGGCGAGAACGGTCGCGCGGGGATTGGCCACAAGCATCTGCCTGCTGCGCCCCGCCGTGACGGCGAGCCCGCCATAGATCGCGGCTTGCGTGGCGACCGTTAGCAATCCCATGATCGTCGCCTGCATCCAGATCGGACCGTAGGCCGGCTTCAGGAATTGCGGATAGACGGCGAGGATGAAGAGATAGGCCTTCGGATTGATCAGGCAGGTGACCAGACCCTGGCGAAACGCCTTCCAGGCCGAGCGGCTCCCGGTTGGTCCGTTGTCGCCGACGGTGATCGAGCTGCGCATCAGCGAAATGCCGATATAGGCCATGTAGGCGGCGCCGGCGATCAGCAGCGGCGTGAACAGGATCGGCACGAAATGCATGAGCAGGCCGACGCCGATCGCTCCGTTCAGCGTATGCACTGCACCGCCCAGCATGATGCCGGCAGTCGCGGCCAGGCCCCTGTTGCTGCCGCCGGTCAGCGCATTGGCCAGCACGAACAGCATATCCATGCCCGGAACGGCGATGATGCCGAACAGTAGCACGAAGAACAGCCAGAGATTTTCGCCATAGCTCATGTCAGTTGCCTGTCGCATTATCCGCCTGGCACGCAATGGAACCGTTGATTTTCAAGCGGGTAGGCGGCCCTATAGGGCATTCCAACTGACGGGGGTGTGTCAGTTGCATTTCAGCCGGGTGAGAAAATGCGCAAGGCCTCGCGCCTGTTCGAGATCATCCAGATCCTGCGGCTGGCCAGGAAGCCGGTAACGGCGGCGACGATCGCCGAGCGGCTGGAAGTGACTGCACGCTCGGTCTATCGCGACATCGCGGCCCTGCAGGCAATGCGCGTGCCCATCGAGGGCGGGCGCGGCATCGGCTACATACTGCGCCCCGGCTTCGACCTGCCGCCGCTGATGTTTTCCATCGAGGAGATGGAAGCGATCGTGCTGTCGCTGGCCCTGCTGGAGCGCACGGGCGACGACGAGCTCAAGCAGGCTGCGAAACGCGTCGGCGCCAAGATCGCCGGCGTCGTGCCGCAGCCTTTGCGGCAGACGCTCGACGCCAATGCGCTCCATGCCTGGGGCTTTGCCGCGCCCTCAGCGTCGGCCGTCGACCTCGCTTTGGTCCGCCGCGCCATCCGCGACGAGGAGAAACTCAGCCTCTCCTATCGCGACGAGGCGGGACGGCCGACCGGCCGCATCATTCGCCCGGTCGCCCTGATCTACTATGCCGAAACCGCCAACATCGTCGCCTGGTGCGAGTTGCGGCAGGCCATCCGCAATTTCCGCAGCGACCGCATCGAGGATTGCCGGGCGGCCGGCCAATGGTTCAAGGGCGAAGGCGACCGGCTGCGGCAAGTGTGGGTCGACGGCTGGGAGATCAACGCCCCGGCGGCCGCCGGCAACTGACGCGTTGCCGCCTTATGTCTCAGGGAACGATGCCGCGGCAGGCCCAGGCGACATTGGCGAAGGATCGCGGGCCATCGGGTCGACCGGCTTGATAGGCATCGCGGACGGCGGCCTCGACACGCTCCCGCTCGGCCGCGTCCAGCGTGGTCATATATTTGCCGAGCGGGCCTTCGCCGGCGCCGATCGGCACCCAGAAGTCGTCGAAATTCGCGTAGTCCATGCGGATCATCGGCTCGGCCTCGGTGACATCGACGAGACCCTGCTCGACAAAGGTCCGCTTCATCTCGCCCGGCTGCATCATTGGCTGGAAGCAATAGCGGTTGCGCAGCTGACGCCCGCTTTCGCTGAGCGCCGCAACTGTGTCGATCATCATGCGCATGCCGGTCATGCCGCCGTAATGGTCCCAGACTACGGCCGCGACCACACCGCCCGGCCGCGTCACGCGGCGCATCTCGGCCACCGCCTTGCCGGCCTCCGGCACGAAGTGCAGCACCAGCAGCGCCAGCGCGCGGTCGAACGCATCATCGGCGAACGGCAAGGCGGTGGCATCCGCCTGCTGGATGGTGACGCGCGGATCGGTATTCCTCTCCTTCGCCGCCGCGACGAAGACCGGCGAGAAGTCGATGGCCTGGATATCGGTGAGATCGCCTGACTTCGCCAGCTCGAAGGTCAGGCTGCCGGTGCCGCAACCCACGTCGAGGACTTTTTCGCCGCCGGCCAGACCGGCGAAATCGATGAACTTGGGCGCGAGCCTGCGGCTCCAGCGCCCCATCAGTTGCTCATAGCCCGACGCCGCGTGAACGGTGAAACTTGATGTCATCCCGCCCTCCCTTCGTTGAAGTCAACCTAGACTTCCACGGAAGCCATGCCAAGCAGCCAAAGCAGCGGATCGTTCAGTGACCGCACACAAGCGGTGGGCGCTGGCGGCCCGGCACGTTGCCGGGACTGTGCGCAGAAGCTAATATGGCGCCGGACCCTCGCGGATATTTGGGGGACGGGGTGAGCAAGATCCTGATTTGCGGTGGAGGCGTAATCGGGTTGTGCACGGCGGCCATGCTTGGCCGCGACGATCATGACGTGACGGTCCTCGAGGCTGATCCGGCGGACCGGCCTTCGAGTTCCAGTCAAGGATGGGACTGGGAGCGCCCCGGCGTTGCGCAGTTCAGGCAGCCTCACAACCTCAGCTCGCGTTTCCGGATGGTCGCCGATCAGGAGCTGCCGGGGCTGACGGATATTTTGCTGCGCGCCGGCTGCGTCTGGATGGACTTCTTCGACCCTCGATCGTTGCCCCCGACGATAACGGACAGGGCGCCCCGCCCGGGTGACGAAGCCATGCGCTTCGTCACAGGCCGGCGGCCGGTGATCGAATGGGCCACGGCCGAGATGGCGCAAGCTGCGCCCAATGTGACCGTCCGGCGGGGGATCAAGGTTCGCGAGCTGATCACGGGAGCCTCAGCCATTCCCGGCGTGCCGCATATTGCGGGCGTTCGCACGGCGTCCGGCGAAGAGATTCGCGCCGACCTGGTGATCGATGCGATGGGGCGGCGAAGCCCTGCCTGCACATGGATCGTTGCCGCCGGAGGCCGCAGTCCGAGCGAGGAAGCCGAGGACAGCAATTTCGTCTATTTCACTCGCTATTTCACGGGCAAGCAGCGGCCGCGCCGAAAGGGCCGCCTGCTCACTCCGATGGGGCTGTTCTCGATTCTCACGCTGGATAGCGACAACGACACCTGGTCGGTCACTCTGTTCACCTCCGCGAGAAACAAGGCCATGCGCGCTTTGCGCGACACCGCCACGTTCCACCGTGTCGTTACGGCATGTCCGATGCAGGCCCATTGGCTGGACGGCGAGCCGATCACGCATGTCCTGCTGATGGCGGGCGTTCTCGACCGCTACCGGCGGTTTGTCGTCGACGGCCAGCCTGTCGTCACCGGGTTTGCGGCTGTGGCCGATGCCTGGGCCTGCACCAATCCGTCCGCCGGGCGGGGGTTGAGCGTCGGCCTTCTGCACGCGCAGGTGCTCAGGAATATCGCTCGCCGGCACATCGGCGACCCTGCCGAATTCTCGCGGGAATACGATGTCGAGACCGAGCGCCAGGTCGGACCGTTCTATCGCAACCAGATCGCCGCCGACCGTGCCCGGATCGCGGAGATGAATGCCTTGGCCGACGGCCTTCCTGTTCCGCCGCCGAATCCGGTCATGGCCCGGCTTTTCGCTGCCGCAAGCGAGGATGCCGACGTGTTTCGCGGCGTGATCGAGATCGCCATGTGCGTTTCGCTGCCGCAGGATGTCGTCGCCAGACCGCATATCGCGGCAAAACTGGCCGAACTGGACGGTCGCCCCTTGCCGCCGAATCCCAACATCATCGATCGCGACCGTATGGCATCGCTACTTGCCGGCTGATCTTTTCGAATCCAGAGTCGACAGGCGGGGTTAAAAGCTCATCGGGAACGTCGACGACGAAGACTTCGCTTACGCAGGCGTCGTTTTGCCGGTCGAGAGAGCGTCGAACACTTCGGCCGTTTCGGCCACGAGCGTTCGCACCAGTTGCCCGGCCGGAAGCTCCCTGTTGAGCGCCGCCGCCTGCCCATAGAGATGGAAGGCGAAATCCTTGTCGCCGCCGAGCGGAGCGCTGAGCGCGACCATTTGCGGGAAGTCCGGAAGGGGCACCCTGCTCTCCTCCATTTCCAGGGCGTAGCGGGTGCGTCTCGCGCGCGCCGCGCGGCCGGTGAAGGCATCGGTGACCATCGTGTCCATGTCGGTCGCGGTGCGGATCAGGGCGCGGCGCGGTGCGTCCGTGCCGGCTTCGTCGCAGGACAGGAAGCCGGTGCCGATCTGCACGCCGCTGGCGCCAAGCGCGAAAGCGGCCGCTATGCCGCGGCCGTCGGCGATGCCTCCCGCGGCAATGACCGGGAGTTCGACGGCATCGACGACCTGGGGAACCAGCGCCATCGTTCCGACGCCGTCGCCAGGACCATTGGGAGCATGCGAACCGCGGTGACCTCCCGCCTCCCAGCCCTGGGCTATCACCGCGTCGGCTCCCCCGTCGGCGAGCTTGCGCGCCTCGGCGACATTCGTCGCGGTGCCGATGATTGCGATCCCGGCCTGCTTCAGCCTGCCGATGGCAGCCGCATCCGGAATGCCGAAATGAAAGCTCACGACCGGCGGCTGGATCTCGAGCAGCAGTCCAAGCTTTTCTTGGTCGAAACCTGGTCCGATCGGCGGAAGCCTCCGCGAGGGTTCGCCGAGCGACAGCTCCTCATAGTAGGGCCGCAACCTGTCAATGACCTGGGTCAGCACGGTGTCGCCGGTGTCGGGTCTGGGAAAAACAAAGAAGTTGAGGTTGAAGGGACGCACGGTCAAGGCGCGCATCTGGCGCGCAACGTGGCGCAGGCCATCCGGCAGCATCGATGCGCATCCGAGCGACCCCAGCCCACCGGCATTGCTCACCGCGGCGGCGAGTTCCGGCGTCGCCGAGCCCGCCATCGGCGCCTGGATGATCGGATGCTCGATCTTGAAAAGATCGCATAAACGGCGGTTCGGCCACATGAGCGTTTTTCCTGTTGGGAAGGAACACACGCTCACTCATCATAGGCCGGTCTCGGGGCCGGGTCATCGGAATTGTGCGGGTACACTCCCCACGCTCTCCCGTTCCACCAGCGGGCACTCCAGATTGGTGATGGGATAGCGGCCGCGGCCAGGCGTCGGCGGCGTTTCGAGCTGCTCGATCGCCCATTGGCCCATCGCCAGATGCGGCAAGGTCGTCAGCGGCGGGAAGTGATGGCGGGCGATCTCCTCGTCATGCAACTCGCCTCAAGTTTTCGAGAACAGCGCCTGTATCGTCTCGATCGGCATCAGCATGACGCGCTCGCCCAGCGGAGACATATTGAAGCCGTGACGCTGGTAGAAACCAACGGCGTCGTCGTCGATGGCGTGCGCCACCACGGCACGAACCCCGGCAATGTCCGAAACCGCGAGGCAACGCCGGAGCGCATCGGAAAGCAGGTCGCCCCCGAGGCCCATTCCCCGGAACGCCTGATCGATCGCCAGACGGCCTATCAGCAGCAAAGGAACCTGTTCAGGCATGCCCCGGCGTAGCTTGGCGCTTGGCAGCGCGACCCGTTCTTCCATCGCCGTGGAGATCGCGTAGTAACCGACGACACGATTTTTCGTGCCCGCGTCGCAGACGACATAGGTTCGGGCAGACAATCCCTCGCCGGCGAGGGCACGGTTTCGCAGCCAGTCATCAAGGGTGGGATGCCTGCCGTTGCGAAATTCTGCGACATCATGACTGATGGTCAGCCGTTCCGGAGCACGGACTCGCGGGCCTTGCGATTGCCCAGCGGGCATCAGCGCTCCCAGGCTGGCTTGCGCGTCATGCGGGCGCGAAGCTCTTGCGACGGCTTGTTCGGAGCATCAAGCAGGTCAAGAAATTTCTCATGCGCGTCGGCATCGAGAAAGAAGGCACGCTGGTCCAGAATGGTCTCCTCGGCCTGCTTGCGCGCACTGTCCAGCATGAACTCCGACAGTTTTTGCCCGCGCAAGCTCGCGGCGCGGTTGAGAATGGCCTTCGTCTCGGCCGAAGCGCGGATCTGAATCACATCATCCTTGCGAACTGCGTTGCGATTGCTGCCAGCATGACTGGACTGCGCCATCGAAATCCTCCTGTGTCAGGGACAGATATCTAGTGATTGTCAGTACAACGTCAATACGTTTCAAGCCTTGAAGTGGCGATCTGGGACATCCTATCCCTTCACGCCTGCCACGCTCTCCCGTTCCACCAGCGGGCACTCCAACTTGGTGATCGGATAGCGGCCGCGGCCGGGCGTCGGCGGCGTCTCCAACTGCTCGATCGCCCATTGGCCCATCGCCAGATGCGGCAGGATGGAGGTAGTCAGCGGCGGGAACAGATGGCGGGCGATCTCCTCATCGTCATAGCCGACCACGGAGATGTCCTGCGGGATATGCAGGCCGGCTTCCTTCAGCGCTTCGTAGCAGCCGATCGCGGTGCGGTCGTTCTGGCAGAAGATGGCGGTGGGCCGGTCCTTGAGCCCGAGCAGCTTGACCGTCGCGGCATAGCCGGCGCTGGCCGACCAGTCGCCCTCGACCACCAGTTCCGGGTCGAACGGGATGTCGGCGGTGGCTAGAGCGCGGCGATAGCCCTTGAGCCGATCCTGCGCCGCCTGCATCCACGGCTCGCCGGTGATGGTGGCGATGCGGCGATGGCCATGGCCGATCAGGTGTCTCGTCGCGCTCTGGCCGCCGGCGATCTCGGAGGGAACCACGGCCGGGAAAGCATAATCGGCGGTGTAGCAGTTGAGCAGGATGACCGGCATCTCGAGACTGTAGAGGAAGTCCGGCGCGGCGATCTCGCGGGTGAAGATGGTCATATAGATCAACGCCGTGATGCCGCGCCCCGTCAGCGCCTGGATGGCGCGCGGCTCCATCACCGCGTCGCCCATGGTCTGCGCCACCAGAAGCACGTTGCCGGCGTTCCACGAGGCCTGCCGCGCACCCTCGATGGCGACCACCGCCTCGGGGCTGGTGGCGAGCTGGTCGACCGCGAAGCCGATGACGCCATCCAGGCCCTCGAAGGGCGTCACCGGCGGCCGCAGCGCGGAAAAGACCGGCGGCGAATAGCCCAGCGCTCTGGCCGCCTCGATCACCCGGTCGCGTGTCTGTTGCGACAGCCTGATGCCCGGCGAATTGTTGAGCACGAACGAGACCGTCGCCTGCGAGCAGCCGGCGGCGCGCGCGATGTCGGTCATGGTGACACGTCCTTTGGGCTTGGCGGCCGGCTTGCGGCGCCTGGAAGCCCCGGGAGGATCGCGCAGTTCCGTCGGTTCACTCATGGTCGGTTCCCAAACCCGGCCGGCTCCAAAGCAAAGGCCGATTGCAACGGCAAGATGGTCGGCACGCTCATCTGAAACACACTATTGATAATAAGTATTATCAAGCGCGACATGCAAATCGCCGGCCGCGCCGCGTCGCGACGAAATCAGTCCGATAAGTCAGCAGCGCTGACAATTTCTACGGGTTTCCATGCGATAGAACGCTTTTGCGCACGTGCTCTCCTCACTCTCGGCGCATCTTTCGACCAGCGTCTCCTCCGCTTCGAAAGCACGCGCCTCATCCCAAAACTAATACTCTTTACTAATAGCTGTAAGCGTTCTACTGTCAACTCGTCGTAACCGTCCGGGCTTCCGCTCGGTGCCGGCAAAGTGCGAAGGATGCTCGCTCGAAAGCCGGCGGGATGGCCGGTTTGGGCGCGTGTCCATCCTCACGAAAATGTCAGACAAATCGGACTATTTACGAATGCCACATGAGTGTCTAGTGTCTCGACCGCGGCCGGATCGGAACCGTTCTTAAGTCGGCGGACCTTTGCGCCACACCCTTGAGGAGGAGGGTTATCCGTGCCGCAGCCGAGACATCAGCGAAGAGTTCTACAAGGGAGGTTGAACTATGAAATCCATGATACGCAACGCATCCGTCGCCGCGGCGGCCTTGGCATTAGGCCTGTCGGCAAGCGCCAGCGTGCGCGCCGACGACAAGCCGACGCTGGCCTTCGTCGTCAACGGTGCGTCAGACTTCTGGAAGGCGGCGGAAGCCGGCGTGAAGAAGGCGCAGGGCGAACTGCCCGACTACAATCTCGAGCTCAAATATCCGGAACAGTCTTCGGTCGCCATCCAGCAGCGGCTGATGGATGATCTGGTGACGGCAGGCGTCAAGGGCATCATGGTCTCGGCCGTCGATCCCAAGACCTCGACCGACGGATTGAACAAGATCGCGTCGGAAACCGCGCTGTTCACCACCGACTCGGATGCGCCGCAGACCAAGCGCGTCGCTTATATCGGCTCGTCCAACGTCGATGCCGGCAAACAGGCGGCCGAAATCGCCAAGAAGGCGATGCCCAACGGCGGCAAGTGCCTGGGCTTCGTCGGCCTGCTCGGCGCCGACAACGCCAAGGAGCGCATCCAGGGCATGAAGGACGGGCTCGCCGGCAGCAAGATCGAGCTGGTCGACGTGCGCGGCGACGACATCGACCAGGCGCGTGCCAAGAAGAACGTCGAGGACGCGCTGGTCGCCAGCCCCGATATCACCTGCATGGTCGGCTTCTATTCCTACAACACGCCGCGCATCTATGAAGCGCTGCGCGACGCCGGCAAGCTCGGCCAGATCACCGTCGTCGGCTTCGACGACGATCCGATCACGCTGGGCGGCGTCAAGGAAGGCACCGTCGCCGCGACCGTGGTGCAGCAGCCGTTCGAATGGGCCTATCAGGGCATGAAGCTGATGGCTTCCTACCTCAAGGGCGACAAGTCGGGCATCCCGGCCAACAACCTGATCATCATCCCGACCAAGATCATCGGCAAGGATGATGTGGACGCCTACGCCGCCAACCTCAAGGCGATGCAGGGCAAGTAAGCTCAGGACAGTTGCGCCGGCTCAAGGTTCGCCTTGAGCCGGCGTTCGTATTGACGGACCTGCCAAGGCCCGTCAGTCTGTGGCCACCGGCTGTTGCCCCGTGCGGTAAACTATGGCGTGATGACCTCTACCGATTCCACTCAACCGACCACCGCTCCGTTCCTGAGCCTCGAGGCCGTGCGCAAGACCTATCCGGGCGTTGTGGCGCTGGACAGATTCTCGATGGAGGTCCGGCCCGGCGAGGTCATAGGCCTGGTCGGCGAAAACGGCGCCGGCAAATCGACGCTGATGAAGATCCTCGGCGGTGTGACGCGGCCGGACAGCGGCACCATCACCGTCGATGGCGCGGCGCACGACGCGCTGATCGTCGAGCAGAGCATCGGCTCCGGCATCGCCTTCGTGCACCAGGAATTGAACCTCTTCGAAAATCTCGACGTCGCCGCCAACATCTTCTTCGGCCGCGAGCCGCTGCGCGCCGGGCCGCTGAGGCTGGTCGACCGCGCGAAACTGCGCGAGATGGTGGCGCCGCTGCTAAAGCGCGTCGGCGCCAATTTCTCGGCCGACGCGCCGGTGGCATCGCTGTCGCTCGCGCAGCAGCAGATGGTCGAGATCGCCAAGGCGCTGTCGATCAAGGCCCGCCTTGTCATCCTCGACGAGCCTACTTCCAGCCTGCCGATGGCGGAAACCGAAAAGCTGCTCGACGTCATCAAGGGCCTGAAGGCGCAAGGCATCAGCGTCATCTTCATCTCGCACCGGCTGCATGAGATCGAGCGCGTCGCCGACCGCGTCGTGGTGCTGCGCGACGGCACGCTGGCCGGCACCCTTCCCAAGAGCCACATCAATCACGACGAGATGGTCAGGCTGATGATCGGCCGCATGCTGAAGGAGCGCGAGAAGGCCGGCGAGGCCGCGCGGGCTCCGGGCAGCGTAGCCCTGTCGGCGGATGCGATCCGCACCAGCACCTATCCGGACCGGCCGGTCAGCATCGAACTGAGGCGCGCGGAGATCCTCGGCCTGGCGGGCCTGGTCGGCTCCGGCCGCACGGAGCTGGCGCGCGTGCTGTTCGGCATCGAAGAGCGGTTGGCCGGCAGCGTCACGCTCGACGGCAAGCCGCTGAATGTGACATCGGCGGCGGATGCGGTGGCGAATGGCATCTTCCTTGTGCCGGAGGACCGCAAGCTCACCGGCATACTGCTGGACCTGTCGATCGCGCAGAACATTTCATTGCCCAACCTGCCGGCCCATGCCAGGCGCTCGCTGGTCTCGGTCGGCGCCGAGCTCGCGACAGCCGAAAAGCAGAAGAAGAACCTCGGCATAAAGGCGCCGTCGGTGCTCACCCGCACCGGCACGCTGTCGGGCGGCAACCAGCAGAAGGTGGTCCTGGCCAAATGGCTGGCGATGAACCCCAAGGTGATGATCCTGGACGAGCCGACGCGCGGTATCGACATCGGCGCCAAGGCGGAGATCTACGGGCTGATGCGGGCGCTCGCCGATGCCGGCGTCGCCGTGCTGATGATTTCCAGCGACATGGAAGAAGTGATCGGCGTGTCGGACCGCATCGCGGTCATGCATGAGGGGCAGATCTCCGGCATCCTCGATAAGGACGATTTCAGCCAGGAGAACGTGCTCTTGCTGGCGGTCGGCAAGAAGCCGAAACTGCTGCAAGCGGCGGGAGGAGCGCTATGAGCAAGAAAGATCTCGGCCTGCTGATCCTGATCCTGGTGGTCGGCGCGGTGGTGACGGCCATCAACCCGCGCTTCCTGTCGGCGATCAATCTCGCCAACACCTCCAACCTGGTCGCACTGTTCGGCATCCTGTCGATCGGCCAGGCCTTCGTCATCATCACCGGCGGCATCGAATTGTCGGTCGGCTCGGTGATCGCCCTGCTCGGCACGCTGTTCATCGACTTCATCGCGGTGCGCGAGGTGAGCTGGCCGCTTGCCTTCGTGCTGATCCTCGCGCTCGGCGCCATCATCGGCTTCGTGCATGGCTGGCTGATCACGCGGCTGAAACTGCAGCCCTTCGTGGTGACGCTGTGCGGCCTGCTTATCTATCGCGGCGTGGCGCGCTTCTATACCGCCGACGGCACGGCGGGCTTCGCGTTCGGGCAGAACTTCCCGACGCTCGAGTTCCTGACCGCGGGCCGCTCCTACGGCCTGCCGAACAGCTTCATCGCGCTGATCGTCATCGCCATCGTTATGTGGGTGGTGCTGCACCGCTCGGTCTTCGGCCGCTATCTCTATGCGATCGGCAAGAACGAGGAAGCGGCGAAATATTCCGGCATCCGCACGGGCCGGGTGATCATCGCCGCCTATGTCATCTGCGGCGTGCTGACGGCGCTGTCGGCGATCTATTTCGCCATGTACACGCGCTCGATCTCGCCGGCGAGCCACGGCCAGTTCTATGAGCTTTATGCCATCGCCGCGGCGGTGCTGGGCGGCTTCTCGCTGCGCGGCGGCGAAGGGTCGCTGGTCGGTGCTGTCCTCGGCACCGTGCTGCTGCAGGAGTTGCAGAACCTCGTCAACCTGCTCGGCATTCCTTCCTCGCTCAACTTCGCGGTGATGGGCGGCGTGATCCTGATCGGCGTGCTGGTCGACCAGCAATGGGGCGTCTTCCGCGCCCGGCGCCGGATGCTGGAGGCGTCTCGCAGGGGCGTCGCCGGCGCGCCGGCGGAGTAGTCTCGCTCTTCCGTCCACATCGGATCGGGTTCCGATTGGATCGATGCTCGCGGTGAAGCCGCGGGCAGGGCCGGATTCGTGGGCGGATTGCAACAACGCGTGAACCGGAAAACAGCCCTTGTCGCAGAATCGGGGCTGGGCTAAGCAAATGGTATCTGAGGGATCCAAGAACAAAATATGGGAGAAATTACCGTGACATCATCACGTTGGATCGCGTTCGCCGCGCTGGCGTTGACCTGTTCGACCCCGGCTATGGCCAAGGACTGGAAGACCGTGACGGTCGCGATGGAGGGCTCCTACGCCCCGTGGAACCAGACCGACGCCAGCGGCAAGATCGTCGGCTTCGAGGTAGACATCCTGAACGACGTCTGCGCCCGCGCGAAGCTGGAATGCAGCATCGTCGCGCAGGATTGGGATGGCGTCATTCCCGGTCTCACGGCAGGCAAGTTCGACATCGTCATGGACGGCATGTCGATCACCGAAGAGCGCATGAAGACCATCGACTTCTCGATTCCCTACGCGTCGTCGCCGGTGGCTTTCCTGGCCGACAAGAACGGTCCGCTGGCGCAGATGTCCAACACCGGCAAGATGATCGATCTGTCGAAGGACGACGCCGAATCCAAGGCGGCGCTCGACACGCTGCGCAAGGAGCTCACCGGAAAGAATGTCGGCCTGCAGGTTTCGACGACGGAGGCGACATTCGCCGACAAATATCTCAAGGATGTCGCCAACGTCCATGAATACAAGACCACCGACGAGCACGACCTCGACCTGATGGCGGGCCGCATCGACGTCGCCTTCGCCGACACCACCTATTTCCTCGGCACGCTGGCCAAGCCCGATGCGAAAGACCTGGAATTCGTCGGCCCGCAATTCAAGGGTGGCCCGATCCTCGGACCGGGCATCGGCGCCGCTTTCCGCAAGACCGACAAGGACCTGCAGGACATCTACAACAAGGCGCTCAAGGCCGCGCTCGATGACGGTTCGGTGTCGAAATATTCCATGCAATGGTTCAAGATCGACATTACCAAGTAATGTCGCAACGGGAGCAGCCAAGGCTGCTCCCGTTTTGCATTGAGCATATACGTCGATGCCTATCTCGGCGCCCGCAGGAGCCGTAAGTGGAGTTTCTCAACGATCTCAAGGATCAGGTTTCGACGGCCTATGAGCTGTTGGCCGCCGGCTGGGGCGTGCAACTGCTCTGGGGCATCGCCTGGACGCTCGCCGTCACCGTCGTCTCGATGCTGATCGGCGCCGTGCTGGGCTCGCTGGTGGCGGCGGCCAAGCTTTCGCATCGCGGCGGATTGAGATTCATCGGCGAGAGCTACACCACCGTCTTCCGTGGCGAACCGGAACTCCTGATCATCTACCTGTTCTACTATGGCGGCACGCAGATCCTGACCGGCGTGGCGCGCTCGACCGGATCGATCGGCTCGGCGGACATCTTGAACATGCCGAGTTTCCTCGGCGGCGTTCTCGCGGTCGGCATCATTTCTGGCGCCTACCAGGCCGAGGTTTTTCGCGGCTCGTTCCTGGCGATCCATCGCGGCGAGCTGGAAGCGGCGCGTGCCTACGGCATGTCGGCCTGGCTGCGGTTTCGCCTAGTGATCATGCCGCAGGTCTTGCGTCTCGCGGTGCCGGGGCTGGGCAATGTCTGGCAATTGACCATCAAGGATTCGGCGCTGATCTCGGTCACCGGCGTCGCCGAGCTGATGCTCACCGCCAACAAGGCAGCGCGCTCGACGCATCATTCGCTGCTTTTCTACACGCTCGCCGGCATCCTCTATCTGGTGATGACCTCGATCTCGACGCCGATCTTCGACAGGGCCGAGCGTTACACCTCCCGAAGCTTCACACGGCCGAAATAAGAGGT
This sequence comes from Mesorhizobium sp. B2-8-9, assembly GCF_006439475.1. Lineage (NCBI taxonomy): Bacteria > Pseudomonadati > Pseudomonadota > Alphaproteobacteria > Hyphomicrobiales > Phyllobacteriaceae > Mesorhizobium > Mesorhizobium sp. B2-8-9. The sequence goes on from NZ_VFTQ01000014.1 coordinate 85,927, forward strand.
GGCGGTGGATTTCGACTTTTACCTTTCGACCATGTGGAGCGTGCTGAAGGCGCTGCCGCTGACGCTCGAGATCTGGTTCTTCGGCATCGCCTTCGGGCTCATCATCGCCACCGGCCTGACCTGGCTGCGGGCTTCCGGCTACAAATCGGGCGAGTATTTCACCCGCGCCTATGTCTTCGTCTTCCGCGGGTCGCCGTTATTGGTGCAGCTTTATCTGGTCTATTTCGGGCTCTCCCAGTTCGACTTCGTGCGCCACAGCCCGATCCTGTGGCCGATCCTGCGCGATCCGATGTACTGCACCATCGTCGCCATGGCCTTGAATACTGCGGCTTATGAGAGCGAGATTTTCCGCGGCGCGCTGCGCGCGGTGCCTGTCGGCCAGATCGAGGCGGCCAAGGCGTTCGGCATGTCGGCCTTCACCCGCTTCCGCCTCGTCACGCTGCCGATCGCGCTGCGGCTTGCGTTGCCGGCCTATTCGACCGAAATCATCCTCATGACCAAGGCAACCGCGCTGGCGTCCGTGGTCACCATCATGGAGATGATGGGAACGGCGCAGAAGATCCAGCATGACACGTTCCGGCCGATTGAGGTGCTGACCTGCGCCGGCGTGATCTACCTGCTTCTCAACCTGTCGATCGCCCGGTTGTTCGCCTGGGTCGAGCACCGGCTTTCGCCGCATCTGCGTCCCCCGCCCGAGCAGAGCCAGCAAGTCAAACCCGTACCGGAGGTGTTGTGATGTCGGCAAATGTCGCCGCTGCCGCGAAAGCCGCGCCGTCCTCCGATGAGACGCCAGCCATCAGCGTAAAAGATCTGCGCAAGTGCTTCGGCGATCATGAGGTGCTCAAGGGCATTTCGCTCGAGGCGCACAAGGGCGATGTGATTTCCATTCTCGGCTCCTCGGGCTCCGGCAAGAGCACGATGCTGCGCTGTATCAATCTCCTGGAGACCCCGGATTCCGGCGAAGTGCGGGTGGACGGCGAGCTCATCAAGATGAAGCGGGGTCGCGACGGCCACCAGATGCCCGCCGACATCCGCCAGGTGGAGCGGATCCGCGCCAACCTCGCCATGGTTTTCCAGAGCTTCAATCTGTGGTCGCACATGACCGTGCTGGAAAACCTCGTCGCCGCGCCGACGCATGTGCTGAAGCGGCCGCGCGCGGAGTGCCTGGAGCAGGCCGAGGCATTGCTGAAGCGCGTCGGTATATGGGAGCGCCGCAACTACTATCCGCCCCACATGTCGGGCGGCCAGCAGCAGCGCGCGGCAATAGCTCGCGCGCTGGCGATGAATCCCAAGGTGATGCTGTTCGACGAGCCGACATCGGCGCTCGATCCGGAACTGGTCGGCGAGGTGCTGCGCGTCATGCGCTCGCTGGCAGAAGAAGGGCGCACCATGCTGGTCGTCACCCATGAGATGGGTTTTGCCCGCGACGTGTCGAGCAAGGTGATGTTCCTGCACAAGGGCGAGGTGGATTCGGCCGGCGAACCGAAGGAGATGTTCGCCAGGCCGTCGACGCCGCAGTTCAAGCAGTTCATCGCCAACTTCAATAAGTGAAGCGCTGCGTTTCACCTTCTCCCCTTGTGGGAGAAGGTGGCCGCGAAGCGGCCGGATGAGGGGTGCTGGACGGAGCGAGGCGCTGGCGTTTGGGCACAACGGTGCTGCCAGGCGAAAGCCACCGCCAAGCTGGAGCACCCCTCATCCGTCTCGGCGCTTCGCGCCGATCCACCTTCTCCCACAGGGGGAGAAGGGAAAGCGCTAGATCATGTCCGACAGATCCGAGAACGCCATCGCCTTGCGCAGCACCTCGGCGAAGCGTTCGCCGGCGATTTCCTTGTCGCCGCTGTTGTCGATCGAGGTCACGTCCGGTCCCGTCAGCTTGACGCTTGTGCTCCGCGCCAGGCGGGCAAGCACTTCGCCGCGCGATTCACGGCCGCGCGCCGCCAGCCGCTCGGCGAGGATCTCCGGCGTGGCGGTGATCTCGACCACGGCCAGGTTGGCGTAGCGCTCGCGCAGCGCCGGGATGACCGATCGAGAGACATTCGCCACGGCTACATGACCGTTGGCCACGGCCCAGTCGACATCGGCCGGCAGGCCATAGCGCAGGCCGTGCGCGTCCCAGCACAGCGAGAAGGCGCCGTCCGCCTCCGCCTCGGCAAAGGCGGCATCGGCCAGCGTGTCGTGGTCCTCGCTTGCCGTGTCGCTCGGCCTGGTGATGACACGGCGCACGAATTCCAGCCGCGTCTCGCCGGCAAAGCGCGCCTTGGCGTAGCCGATCAGCGTGTCCTTGCCGGCGCCGCTCGGGCCGACCACCGCGACGAAGACGCCGTTGCGAATCGGCAGGCTGTCGGCCAGCTCGCGCTCGATGAGGGCCGAGACCATCATGCGACCCGGCCGCCCTGACGCCACACGGTGCGCACGACCGGCACATGGTCGTCCACGCGCACCCGCACCAGGTCGGCCCGGCGGCCGGGCTCGACGACGCCGCGGTCGGCGAGGCCGATCGCTTCGGCCGGGTTCTTCGAGACCATGGCGACCGCCTGCGGCAGCGAGATGCCGTCGACGACATCGCCAAGGAAGAAGGCCGACTGGATCAGGCTGAAGGGGATGTAGTCGGATGAAAGGATGTCGAGCAGGCCGTCGGCGGCAAGCGTGCGCGCCGAGACATTGCCGGAATGCGAGGCGCCGCGCATGACGTTCGGCGCGCCCATCAGCACGCCGAGGCCTGCGGCTTTCGAGGCCTTGGCCGCCTCTTGCGTCGTCGGGAACTCGGCGACGCGCACGCCCTGCTCGATCGCTTCGTCGACATGGCCGGCGGTCGCGTCGTCATGGCTCGCCAGCACGATGCCGCGCTCCTGGCAGGCGGCCGAGATGAAGACGCGGTTCGGACCGGAATTGCGGGCCGATTCGGCCATCCGCTTCTCGCAGAATTTCTGGAAGTCGCGGTCCGTCAGCTTCAGCTTGCGCTGGTAGTAGTAGGCATAGGTCTCGAGGTTGACGAACTGGCGCTGTCCGGGCGCGTGATCCATCAGCGAGGCGAGCTTAACCCGCTCGTCGGTCTCGAAATTGGCGAAAGCCTCGAGGCAGTCCGGCGCCGAGACCTCGCAGCGCAGATGGATGAAATGGTCGGCCCTGAGCCTGTCCTGGCGCACGCTGTCCTCAATCGCGTCGGCCAGCTTGCGAACGTCGTCAGATTTCAGGTCGGCATCCTCGTCCATGCCGACGCGCAAGGCGTCGAGCACCGTCGTGATGCCGGCGGTCGCCACCTGGGCGTCATGGGCAAGCACGGCGGCGATCGGGTTCCAGCGCACTTTCGGGCGCGGCGCGTAGTGGCCTTCGAGGTGATCGGTGTGCAGCTCGACAAGACCTGGGATGATGTAGTCGCCGCCCATGTCCTCGCCGGCGCGGGCAGCCCCCGGCTCGACGGCGGCAATCAGGCCGTCGCGCAACAACAGCGAGCCCTCGACAATTTCATCGGGCAGCACGATGCGGGCATTGGTGAGAACGGTTTCGGCGGTCATCTCGGGCGGTCCTATCTCAAGCAGTCGTTTCAGAGCAATTCCAGGAAAAGTGCTTTGCGGTTTTCCGTCCGGAATTGCGTAAACAAAAAGATAGGGCGGTTCAGCGTTTCCGCTGATCCGTCCTATGCGGTCTTGCGGGCAGGCCTGCGGCCAAGCGCATGATGGGAAAGCACCATGAACGGGGCGCCGGGCTCGCTTTCGACGAACAATGTCAGCGCATCCACCGGCACCGGCTGCCGCAGCACATCGGCGAACAGGCCGTCGATCGCTGCACGAAGACGTGGGCTTTCCTGTGGCCCGACCCGCCCCGACAGCGTCATGTGGAAGCGGAACGTGTCGAAGACGTAAGGATAACCCCATTGGCAGAGGTTGCGGAACTCGTCCGGCTTCAGCGCATCGGGACTGCGGCGCTCGATCTCGGCCTCCGTCAGCGGCGCGCGGAACGGATCGAAGGCGCGCACCACCTCGCCGGCGAAATCGTTGAGTGGCGCAAACTGCGCTTCCGGCACCAGCGCGAAAAAGCCGTCGATCTGGCCGACGACGAGACGCGGGATGATCACAGGCGGCGTCGCCTCGGCGAAAGCATCGAGCGCGGCGCGCAGCGAAGCTTCCGTCTCGTTCGGCGCCAGCCGGAACGGGGCTTTCAGCGTCGCGTGGAATCCGTAGCGCCGGGCAGAGGCAGTATGGAAAGCGACTTCCGCGGCCGAAAGATCGCCCACGGCCTCGACCGGCCGCGTCGCCGCGCCGAACGGGTCGCGGCCCAGCCAGTTGGCGGCAATGCGCGCCAGCTTCTCGTCCTGCCCCGGGGTGTAGTAGATCGCGTAGCGCATGGGCGTTCCTCGTCAAGCGCGCTGCGCGCCCCAAAGGAATATGCGACGCGCTTCAAGTCATTGTCTTGGCAAGCCGTGGCCCAAACGCCGGAGCGCTTGCGGCGACATGCACCGGAACCGCTGCCATAGGTGATTTCCATGACGGATTGACGAAGCTTTCGTGGGTTTTCGAAGGCAAGTCCAGCACGGAGCTCGTTAGCCGACGATTTTTCCGGGCTGGACCAACGGCTTTGCCGGCGTGCCGATCAGGCCTTCATCAGCCATTCATGCTCGGCCGCGTTGTGGAATTTCCACGTCCGCTTCGGTCCGGCCATGACGTTGAGGTAATAAAGATCGTAGCCGTGGCAGGCGGCGCAAGGGTGATAGCCCTTGGGCACCAGCACGACATCGCCGTCCTCGATCGCCATCGCCTCGTCCAGCTCGCGCACGCCGTTGCGGTCGGCATCGGTGTAGACGCGTTGGAAGGCAAAGCCCTGCGGCGGGTTGAGGCGGTGATAATAGGTCTCCTCGAGATAGGATTCGGCCGGTAGGTTGTCCTGGTCGTGCTTGTGCGGCGGATAGCTCGACGTGTGGCCGCCGGGCGTGATCACCTCGACCACCAGCAGCGAATCCGCCGGCTTGCCCTCGGGCAGGATGTTGGTGACGTAGCGCGTGTTGGTGCCCTTGCCGCGCACCTCCTGGCCGAGATCGTCAGGTCCGATGACGCGCACCGGCAGACGGCCACCGAGGCCGGGCGCCGAGCAGACGGCGAGTTCCAGCTCGGTATCGGCGGTCACCGACCAGTCGGCGCCTTGCGGCACATAGACCGACCACGGCTTGCCTTCGAAGGGCGACATGCGCTCGCCGAGCAGGCCGAGGTCCTTGCCGCCGGCCGATGTCTTGCCCTTTCCGGTGACGAACACCAGGCAGACCTCGCGCTCGCCGGTTTTGCCGGACACCGTCTCGCCCGCTTTCAGCCGGTGCAGGTCGAAACCGACATAGGTCCAGCCGGCGCTTTGCGGCGTGACGTGAGCGACATGGCCGTGGCCTTTGTCGGCCTTGACGAGCAGTTTCGACATTTTTGTCTCTCCTATTCCGTTGGCCTTCGTTGGTTGCGGATCAAGGATCTTGCCGGCTGACAGAACCAACACAACCTTCGAGATTGGCCGAGGCCTCCAAACTTCGACATTCTAGGGCGAAGCAGGAGCGCAGCTCCGTCGCGGAGACCCTAGAATCCATGCCGTTACCTCAATCGAAGGGCGCTGCGGAGCAGAATTCTGTACCGCAGCGGCTGCTTCGAAGTCACGGAATGGATCCTAGGGTCTGCGCTACGTCGCTGCGCTCCTTGCTCCGCCCTAGGATGACGAAGCGAGGGGCGTTTCGGCTAATCGCCAACGCATGCGATCCGCCATGCACGCAGTATCCGATCCGTAGACGCTTCTGAGCCATGGATTAGTCACTCCTTCGGTCCGGGTTCGGCCTTGTTCTCCTCAATCGGCTTATAGAGGTAGAAAAACTGCCACACGGCATAGCCGGCGAAGCCCAGCGCGATGACGCCCCAGAACGGCGTGCCGGACGCGAATTCGATCACCGACCAGACCAGGCAGACCGCGACGACCGCGATACGGCGCCACAGCGGCCGGAAGAAGGGATGCTCATAGTCTTTCATCGCGCCAATCCAGGATTTGCCCAAAGCACAACGGATAAACCGGGCGCCCCGACTAATCCACTGCTCAGGCCGGAAAACCCTGCGTCTCGACCGTATAGCCGGCGGCCGTCATCACCCGCATAAGTTCCTTGTGGCCGACCTGGGCCATCTTGAGCGGCGGGTTCTTCTTCGGATCCTGCTCGGCCTCGACCACGAACCAGCCTTCATAGCCATGATCGGCGAAACGCTGCACGATGGCGCCGAAATCGAGTGAGCCGTCGCCCGGCACGGTGAAGGCGCCGAGCGCCACGGCGTCGAGGAAGGACTGTTTCGTGCGGTCGAGCCCGTCGATCACGCCCATGCGAACATCCTTCACATGGACGTGGTTGATGCGCTTGTGGTGATTGTCAATGGCGCGCAGCACGTCGCCGCCGGCAAAGGCGAGATGGCCGGCGTCGAGCAGCAGCGGAATGCCTTCGCCGGAGTTGCGCATGAAGGCGTCGAGCTCCGGCTCGGTCTCGACCACCGCCGCCATATGGTGATGGTAGGAGAGCGGCATGCCTTGCTCGGCGCACCACTCGCCGAACTCGGTGACGCGCCGGCCATAAGCCTTCATCTCGTCGTCTGAAAGTTTGGGCTTGGTGGCCAGAGGCTTGGAGCGGTCGCCCTGAATGGACCGGCCGACCTCGCCATAGACGATGCAGGGCGCGTCGACCGCCTTGAACAGGTCGATCATCGGCTGGATGCGGTCCTTGTTCCGGGAAATGTCCTCGTTGACAAGCGTGCCCGAGAACCAGCCGCCGCAAAGCGTGACGTCGGCCTCCTTCAGGATCGGCAGCATCACCTTCGGATCGTTGGGGAAGCGGCGGCCCATCTCCATGCCGGTGAAGCCGGCCGAGCGCGACTGGCGCAGGCATTCTTCCAGCGACACGTCATCGCTCAATTCCACGAGATCGTCATTCCACCATGCGATGGGGGACATGCCCAGTTTGGCTTTCAAGTCGTCACTCCAATGTCGGTTCGTTGCGAGCCGGTTCAGCCCTGACGGCTGCCCACGGCTTCCTCGTATTTCTTGCGCGCGGCATTGACTTCGCGTCGCGACGAGACTTCCGGCACGGCGACATCCCACCAATGGCCGCCGGCCTCGGTCGACACCAGCGGGTCGGTGTCGATGACCAGCACCGTCGTCTTGTCGTTCTTCTTCGCCTTGGCCAGTGCTGTCTCCAACTCGGCGATCGATGCTACCTTCTCGGCCACGGCACCTAAGCTTGCCGCATGCGCGGCGAAGTCGACGTCAGGCATCACCTCGTGGCGCGCGTCCTTCAAGAGGTTGTTGAAGTTGGCGCCGCCGGTCGCCATCTGCAGCCGGTTGATGCAGCCATAGCCGCGATTGTCGAGCAGCACGATGGTGAGCTTCAGGCCAAGCATCACCGAAGTGGCGATCTCGGAATTGAGCATCAGATAGGAGCCGTCGCCGACCATGACGACCACCTCCTGGTCGGGCTTCGCCATCTTGACGCCGAGCCCGCCGGCGATCTCGTAGCCCATGGTCGAGAAGCCGTATTCCGCATGGTAGGAGCCGGGCGCGCCGGCCTGCCAGAGCTTGTGCAATTCGCCGGGCAGACCGCCCGCGGCATGCAGCAGCGTGACGCCCGAGCCCATGGCGCGCTGCACGGCGCCGATCACTTGCGCATCGGACGGATAGGCGGCGTTGGTCGATGCAGTCACCTTGGCGGCGGCGGCCTGCCACTCCGTCTTGCCCTTCAATGCATTGTCGGTCCACGCGGCCGGCGCTTTCCAGCCCTTCAGCGCGGCGGACAGCTCGGCAAGCCCTTCGGCCGCGTCGGCGACCAGCGGCAGCGCCCAATGCTTGCCGGCGTCGAAACCTTGCGTGTTCAGGCCGATGATGGTGCGGCCGGCATTCTTGAACAGCGCCCAGGAGCCGGTGGTGAAATCCTGCAACCTGGTGCCGACGGCGAGCACGACATCGGCCTCTTCCGCCAGCCGGTTGGCGGCCGACGTGCCGGTGACGCCAACGGCGGCCATGTTGAGCGGATGGTTGTCGGGCAACGAGGATTTGCCGCCCTGTGTCTCGCAGACCGGAATTCCGGCGCCCTGCACCAGCTTGGCGAGCTCGTCCGAAGCCTGCGAATACAGCACCCCGCCGCCCGCGATCACCAGCGGCTTCTTGGCGCCCTTCAGCGCCGCGACGGCTGCCGCCAGCTCGTTGCGGTCCGGGCGGAGCCGGCGCGGTGTCCAGACGCGCTCGGCGAACAGGCTTTCGGGATAATCATAGGCTTCGGCCTGCACGTCCTGGCAGAGCGAAAGCGTGACCGGGCCACATTCGGCCGGATCGGTCAGCACCTGCATGGCGCGGTTCAGCGCCGAGATGATCTGCTCCGGCCGCGTGATGCGGTCGAAATAGCGCGATACGGGACGGAAGCAGTCATTGACGCTCGCCGTGCCGTCGGAGAAATCCTCGGCCTGCTGCAGCACCGGGTCGGGCAGGCGGTTGGCGAAGACATCGCCGGGCAAAAACAGGACGGGCAACCGGTTCACATGCGCGAGCGCGGCCGCCGTCACCATGTTCAGCGCGCCGGGGCCGATCGAAGAGGTCGCGGCCATGAAGCGGCGGCGGAAATTGGCCTTGCCATAGGCGATCGCCGCATGCGCCATCGCCTGCTCGTTATGGGCGCGGAAGGTCGGCAACTCGTCGCGGACCTGGTAGAGCGCCTCGCCGATGCCGGCGACATTGCCATGGCCGAAGATCGCCCAGACGCCGCCGAAGATCGGCACCTTCTTCCCGTCGATCTCGGTCATTTGCCGGCTGAGGAAGCGGGTCAGCGCCTGCGCCATCGTCAGGCGGATTGTCTTGCTCATGATGTCTCCTCCGCAGTCCTTCAGCGGTCTTGTTATGCGGCCTTGCGGCCACGCGCGGCAAGCCATGCCTCGGTCAACTGCTCGAAACGCGCGGCCATGTCGGCGATCGCCTCGTCATCCGACATCCTGCCGGCCAGCCATCGTTCGGCAGCGTTGACGAAGATGGTGCGGCCGACGGCAAAGCCCTTGACGATCGGCGCATTGGCGGTGGCGGCAAACGCCGCGACCAGCTCGTCCTGCGGCGCTTCCAGCCCGAGCAGCACCACGCCACGGCACCAAGGGTCGTTCCTGACGATCACCTGTTCGATCTTCGCCCAGGCGCCTGCGGAAGCCTGCGGCTCGAGCTTCCACCAGTCCGGCTTGATGCCCAGCGCATAGAGCTCTTCAAGCACGCGCGGAATGGTGGTGTCGTCAAGCTTGCCATGCTTGCCGGCGATGATCTCGACCAGCAGTTCGCGGCCGACCTTCCGCGCCGCCTCGAACAGCGCGCGCAGCTTCTGCTGCTGCTCGCTCTTCAGCGCTTCCGAGTCGTCCGGGTGATAGAAGCACAGGCATTTGATGCAATGGTCGACAGGCCATTCGGTGAGCTGCGAGCCGATATCCTGCGAAAACTCGAAGCGCAGCGGCCGCGATCCCGGAAGCTCAACCGGGCGGCCGAGCCAGGCGAAGGAATGACGGGCGAATTCGAACATGGCGTCACGACCATATTTTTCGTCGATCAGCATGCCGTAGCCATCGCGGCCGGCGGCGACCTTTGCCGCCGCCTTGACCGTCAGCACCTTGAAGTCGGGGATGCGCGAAACGTCGGCCCCGACCTTGGCGGCAACGTCTTCAAGCTGGACGCGATGGTCGCAGGCTAAAGCCATCAGCGAGGGGATGTCGCGCCGCCGCGTCGTTGCCCAGTGGACGTGGTTGATCGCCTCGTCTTTGCGCAGCGCCAGATGCTTGCTGCCGTGCTTCAAAAAGAACTGCAGCTCCTCGAAGGTCGGATATTCCGGCGCGCAGAGCAGGCGCGACACCGCGAAGGCGCCGCAGGCATTGGCCCAGGTCGCGGCCGTCGCAAAACTCTCGCCGCCGAGCCAGCCGCGCAGGAAGCCTGACATGAAGGCGTCGCCGGCGCCGAGCACATTGTAGATCTCGATCGGGAAACCCTTGCCGACGATGCCGTCCTCGAGGTCGTCGCTGATCGGCCCGTCATAGACGATGCAGCCTTTGGCGCCGCGCTTCAGCACGATGGTGGCCGGCGACAGCGCGCGGATCGTCTTCAGCGCGCTCAGGCAATCGTCGGCGCCGGAAGCGATCATGATCTCTTCCTCGGTGCCGACGATGAGATCGCAATCCGGCAGCACGCTCTTCAGCTGCGCCGAGACGCGGTCCGATTTGACGTAGCGCTCGAAGCCCTCGGCATGGCCGGCAAGCCCCCAGAGGTTCGGGCGATAGTCGATGTCGAACACCACCTTGCCACCACGGGCCTTCATCAGGCGGATGGCCTTGCGCTGGGCGGCATCGGAATTCGGCCTTGAGAAATGCGTGCCGGTGACGACGACCGAGCGCGCCGAGGCGATGAACGCCTCGTCGATATCCTCCTCGGCGAGCGCCATGTCGGCGCAGTCCGAACGATAAAAGATCATCGGCGAGACGCCTTCGCTCTCGACCGAAAGCAGCACCAGCGCCGTCAGCCTCTCCTTGTCGGTCTTCAGCCCGTCGACCGAGACGCCTTCGCGCCGAAGCTGCTCGCGGATGAAACGGCCCATCTGCTCGTCGCCGACGCGCGTCAGCAGCGCCGAGCGCAGGCCGAGCCTTGCCGTGCCGACGGAAATATTGGCCGGGCAGCCGCCGACGGATTTGGCGAAAGAGGTGATGTCCTCCAGCCGCGAGCCGATCTGTTGGCCATAGAGATCGACCGAGGCGCGGCCGATGGTGATGACGTCGAGCGGCGGGTATTCCCCTTCCACGGCTTCGCCCATTCGAACCTCCCATCGGCCTTGTTTTGCAGAGCAGCGTCGTTTGGACAGCGCGCGCCGGCGACGGCGTGGTGTCGTCAATATGAAATATTAATTCCAATCTACAGTCAATATGGAATGAGTGTTCCCAAGCGGAAAAGCGCCCCGCCGGCGAGGCTCAGCCCTTGCGCCGGCGCCCGGTCTCGCGGCGCTTCTCGCCGACGGCGACAGTCAGCGCCATGGCCAGCGCCATCGTCGCCGAGATCGAGCGGAAGCCGCCGAAATCGGCCTCGGCGACCTCGAACCAGACCTTGGCGAATTGCGCCAGCGGCGAGAAGGACGAGTCAGTGATCGCCACGATCGGCACGCCCTGCTCGGCGATCGAGCGCGTCTCCTCGATGGTCGCCGGCGCGTAAGGCGAGAAGCTGATGGCGATGACGGCGTCGCGCGGCGTGGCGAAGCCGATCATCTCGGCGTTCAGCCCCGCGGCCGATTCCACCAGCTGGTTGCGGATCTTGAGCTTGCCCAGCGCATAGGCGATGTAGGACGCCACCGGATAGGAGCGGCGCTTGGCCAGCACATAGATCGTCTCGGCCTTAGCCAGGAGCGCCACGGCCTCCTCGAAATGGGCATCGTTGAGCGAGCGCGAAATGTCACCCAGCGAGGTGCTGGCGGCGGCGACGAAGCCGTCGAAGATCGCCCGATGCCCGCGGCCTTCCTCGGCCTTGGCGCGCAGCGCCGCCAGCCGCTCGTCATAAGAGGAGTTGCGCTCGCGCAGCCGCTCGCGGAAAACCTGCTGCAGGCTGGTGAAGCCGTCGAAGCCGAGCTGCTGGGCAAAACGGATCAGCGTCGAGGGCTGCACGCCGGCCGAGGCGGCGATGCTCGCCGCCGTGCCGAAGGCGATGTCGTCGGGATTGTCGAGCGCATAGGCGGCGATCTGCGCGATGCGCTTGGGCAGGCTCGCGCGCCTGTCCAGGATCGTCGCGCGCAGCGTTTCGAAATCGCGAGGCACCCGTTCGTCCATCGTCGCTCCGCCCACGCCCATAAGGTTTGTCTCTCTCCTGCCTCATCATAGCGAGTTCGCGCAAGAACACCATAAAAAATGATTTAGATATTCCATTCTTTATCAAAATAGACTAATTCATCCACGCATACTTTCCTTTATCCTGGAGACAATCGACATGGTCGGAGTGGGCCTCATCGGCACTGGCTTCATGGGCAAGTGCCACGCCATCGCCTGGAACGCGGTGGGCACCGTCTTTCCCGATGTAGACAAGCCGAAACTGGTGCATCTGGGCGAGGTGAATGACGAGCTTGCCAAACGCAAAGCTGCCGAGTTCGGCTTCGCAAAAGGCTCCGGCGACTGGCGCGCCGTGGTCGAGGATCCGGACGTCGAGATCGTCTCGCTGACCACGCCGAACCAGTTCCACCCGGAAATGGCGATCGCCGTCCTCGAAGCCGGCAAGCATCTGTGGTGCGAGAAGCCGATGGCGCCGAGTTTCGCCGAGGCCGAGGCGATGGCGAAGGCCGCGAAGAAATCCGGCAAGGTCGCCGTGCTCGGCTACAACTACATCCAGAACCCCGCCATCCGCCATATCGGCGCGCTGCTCGAGGAAAAGATCATCGGCGACGTCAACCTCGTGCGCATCGAGATGGACGAGGATTTCATGGCCGACCCCGAAGCGCTGTTCTTCTGGAAGCACGAGGCCTCTTCCGGCTATGGCGCGCTCGACGATTTCGCCGTGCATCCGCTGTCGCTGATCAAGGCGCTGTTCGGCCGCGTCTCGCGCGTCATGTGCGACATGGTCAAACCTTATGCCGACCGCAAGACCGCTTCCGGCGCCCGCCGCGCGGTCGAGACCTATGACATCGCCAGCGTCTTGATGCATCTCGAGAACGGCGTTGCCGGCACGCTGCTGGTCAACCGCTCGGCCTGGGGCCGCAAGGGCCGCATTGCCATCCAGATCTTCGGCTCGAAGGGCTCGATCCTCTACGACCAGGAGCGGATGAACGAGTTTCAGCTCTACCTCACCGCCGACCGGCCAACCGAGCAGGGCTACCGAACCATCCTGGTCGCGCCGCACCACAAGCCCTACGATTCCTTCCTGCCGGCGCCCGGCCACGGCCTCGGCTTCAACGACCTCAAGATGATCGAATGCCGCGAGCTCCTGATGCGCATCGCCGGCAAGCCGGCCCGCATCATCGATTTCGACGAGGGGCTGGAGATCGAGCGCACTGTGCATGCCATGGCGCGCTCCTTCCAGGAACAGCGCTGGGTCGATGTGAGGTAGGGCTGGCGACCATCGAGACCGCAACGGGCGGTGATCACCTACCAATGCAGGACCGGATCTGAGCATTCAGGCCAGGTTGATAGCGACGTTGCGCAGCAGCGCCACGGATTTGCGCATGCCTTCCATCGGCGACAGCATCATGTCCTCGTGCTCGATCGACAGCACGTCGTCATAGCCGGCCTGCTTCAGCGCCGTGCAGAACTGCCGCCACCAGGTTTCACCGTGGCCGTAACCGAGTGTGATGTAATTCCAGGCCCTTTCGGCATAATGATTTGGCGGGCGCGCATCGAGCGTGCCATCGATGGCCGCCGGTATCGGTTCGATGCGTGTGTCCTTGGCGTGGACATAGTAGATGGCCGAGCCAAGCTTGCGCACGGCGGCAATGGGATCGGCGCCCATCCACATCGGATGGCTCGGATCGTAGTTGGCGCCGACCGTCTCGCCGACCGCATCGCGCAGCCGGAACAGCGTCTGGACATTGTACACGGCCTGATGTCCATGCAGTTCCAGGCAAAGCTTCCTGATGCCCAGATTGTTCGCAAATTCGATGAGATCGCGCCAATACGGGATGATGCAATCGTCCCACTGGTAGCGCTGGATGTCGGCGCATTCGGGCGGCCAGTCGGTGATGATCCAGTTGGGATTGGTGTCGCCGGGTCCGCCCGGCAGCCCGGACATCATCACCACCCGGTCGATGCCCATCAGGCTCGCCAGCCGGATCGTGTCCTCGGTCACTTGGCGATGCTGCTTGCCCTGCGGTCCCGGATGCAGCGGGTTGCCGGAGCAGTTAAGCGCCGCGATCGTCAGCCCGTGGTCGCGAACCTTGGCGACGAATTCGGTTCGGGTCGTCTTGCTGTCCAGCATGGCGGTCAGATCGATGTGCGGCGCCGACGACCAGTTGCCGCAGGCGAACTCCAGCGTCTCCAGTCCGAGATCGGCCGAGGCGCGCAGCATCTCGTCGAAGGACAGGTTGCCGAGGCTGTCGGTGATCATGCCAATCTTCATTTCGGAAACTCCCGCTTATTTTGGACCATCCGCTCACAGCTCTACGGGTTCGAACCTGCCGGACCGGGCCGACGCTAGCGCTGCCTCGCAGAGGATCATGGCCTTGCGCCCATCGCTGGCCGTGACCGCCGGACTCCTGCCCGTCTCGACACAGGTGATGAAGTGATCGATCTCGGCGGCGTAGGATTCCGCATAGCGTTCGACGAAGAAGTAGTAGGGCTTGTCGCGCGATATACCTTTGCCGCCGTACATTTCCACAGAGGTCGGCAGCCGGTTGCCGGCCTGCAGCATGCCGTCGGCGCCGTGCACCTCGATGCGCTGGTCGTAGCCGTAGGCGGCCCTGACGCTGTTGTTGATGTGACATTGCCGGCCGGACGCCGTTCGCAGGATGAACATCGCGGTGTCGTAGTCGCCGAGCTTCCTGTATTGCGGCGCAACAAGCGAGGAGCCGGTCGCGAAAAGCTCCACAGGCTCTTCGCCAAGCATATTCCGCGCCATGTCGAAATCGTGGATGGTCATCTCGCGAAAGACGCCGCCGCCTCCGGCCAGCGCTTCCTCGGTCTCCGGTTCGGGATCGCGGCTGGTGATGATGACCTGCTCGACGGCGCCGATCTCGCCATCGTCGAGGCGCTCCTTCAGCGCCCGGAAGCTCGGATCGAAGCGGCGGTTGAAGCCGATCTGGAACGGCACGCCGGCTTTCGCCACAGCGGCCAGGCACTCGTCCGTGCGCTTGAGGTCGAGGTCGATCGGTTTCTCGCAGAAGATCGCCTTGCCCTTTGCCGCCGCTGCCATGGCAAGCTCCGCGTGCGTGCGCGTGGCCGAGGCGATGAACACCATTTTCACTGCCGGATCGTTCATAACGGTTTCGGTGTCCACGATCTCGGCGCCGGTTACGGCGGCGACCTTCTCGGCCGCCTCGCGATTGGGATCGACGACGTAGCGCAGCCGCACCTTCGGGTGGCGCGCGAGATTGCTCGCATGCACGCGGCCGATCAGCCCCACCCCGAACAGACAAACATCCATCATGCGTTCGACTTTCTCATCAGGCCGCTCCAGCGCTGCCGGCCGGTTCGTGTATCCGAGCGGCAATCATTTCACCGCGCCCATGGTCAGCCCGCGCACCAGATGCCGCTGCACCAGGAGTGCAAAGAAGACGATCGGCAACGCGCCGATGACGCCGGCGGCCGCCATCGAGGCCCAGTCGGTATCGATGCGCCCGATGAGTGTGGCGGTGCCGCGCGGCATGGTCATCGCCCGCGGCGTCGCGGTCAGCGCCAGCGCGAAAAGGAATTCGTTGAAGGTGACCAGCACGGCGAAGATCGCGGTGGCCGCGAGCCCTGGCGCCGCCAATGGCAGCGTGATGCGGCGGAAGGCGCCGAAGCGTGAATCGCCGTCCACCATGGCCGCCTCCTCGAGATCGACGGGGATCTCGCGGAAGAAGCTCTCCATCATCCACACGCAGAAGGTGACGTTGAAGGCGGTGTAGGTGGCGATCAGTCCAAGCCAGCTGTCGAGCAGCCCGAGGCTCAGCATCAAGAGATAGACGGGTATCAGGATTACCACCGGCGGGATGATGCGCAGTGTCAGGAGGAAGAGCCCGATCTTGCGCTCCGCGGCGAATGGCAGGCGGAACCTCGCGATCGCGTAGGCGCCCATCGCGCCGAAGACCAGCGCTATCGCGACCGAGAAGAAGGTGACCACCACCGAGTTCGTCAGGTAGGAGCCGAACTGCTTTTCGGTGAACAGTCTGACGTAATTGTCGAGCGTCGGCACATGCGGATAGAGGGTGCCTTCCTGCGTGATCTCGCGGTTGGACTTGAGCGAGGTGGACACCAGCCAGTAGATCGGCAGCAGCACCACTGCCAGCACGAAAATGGTGGTGAGGATGCGCGCCAGGCGGGTGCTCATGATGCGTCGATCCTGCGCAGGAGCCTGATGGCGCTGAAGGCGAGCGCGAGCACGACGAGGCCGATCGTCACGAACAGCGCCGCCGCGTATCCGGTCTGCTGGAATTTGAAAGCGGTGTCGTAGCCATAGATCGAGATCAGCCTCGTCGCTTCGCCCGGCCCGCCACGGGTCAGCACGAAAACCTGGTCGAAGGTGCCGAAGGCATCGATGGTGCGGAGCACGATGGCGACCGCGAGCACCGGCCGCATCATCGGGAAGGTGAGATCGGCGAAGACGCGCCAGGACCCGGCGCCGTCGACGCGCGCCGCCTCGAACGGCTCGTGCGGCAGCGACTGCAGGCCGGCGAGCAGGATCAGGAACATCAGCGGCGTCCACTCCCAGACGTCGAGCACGACAAGGCCGATGAAGGCATTGAGCGGGTTTCCGAGGATCTGGACCCCGCCGCCGCCCATGGCCTCGGAGAGCGCCGTCAGCATGCCGGCGTCGCTGGCGTAGATCAGCCTGAACAGGATGGCGACGACGACCGGCGTGATCACCATGGGAATGATCAGCACCGTCCTGAGCAGCCGAATGCCGCGGAATTCGTGCAGG
Source organism: Mesorhizobium sp. B2-8-9 (assembly GCF_006439475.1). Lineage (NCBI taxonomy): Bacteria > Pseudomonadati > Pseudomonadota > Alphaproteobacteria > Hyphomicrobiales > Phyllobacteriaceae > Mesorhizobium > Mesorhizobium sp. B2-8-9. The sequence goes on from NZ_VFTQ01000014.1 coordinate 102,517, forward strand.
CAGAACAAGGCAAGCGCGAAGCCCAGCACTGCCTCGATCGAAACCGACAGCGCCACGAATTTGACGGTGACCCACAGCGAATTCAGGAACTGCGCGTCGCTCCAAAGCTGCACATAGTTCCGGAAGCCGACATGGGAGACCGGTGAGCCGTAGCGGTAAGCCCTGGTGCTGGCGCGCAGCCCGTCCCAGAGCGGATAGACAAGCACGCCGAGCACGATCGTCAGGCCCGGCGCCAGCATGAGATAGGGGAGGGCGAGGTCGAGCCCCGCCCCCTGCAGGCGATATTTGCGTGCCTGCATGCCGGTTTGCATCAGTAGTACCCGGCCGTGGTCAGATAGTCCTTGACCTGCTTGGCAGCCGTGTCCAGGGCCGCACCGCCGCCGGAGCCGGCCTGCAAAGCCTTGTTGAGCTCGATGCCGAGCAGTTCCTCGACCTTCGCCCAGTCGGGGGTGCGCGGCCGCGGCAGCGCGCCGGCGTCGAGCTGCTGCAGGGCGACCGGTATCAGTCGGTTGCCGGGCTTGGCGATGCCGAAGGCGCTGCGCTTGACCGGGATCGAGCCCGCCTCCGAGAGCTTGGCCTGTGTTTCGGCGCTGACGTACCACTTCAGGAACTCGATCGAATTCGCCTTGTTGGGCGCCGATTTCGGCACGCCGGCGATGAATATGCCCATCTGGGCGATCGCCTTTTCCTGCTTCGGCACAACGCCGAAATCGAGCTTGCCAGCCACCTTGGTTTGGGCGGGGTCGTCCGCCTTCAATGCGTTGCCCGAATATTGGATGATCGCCCCTGCCTCCCCGCCGAGGATCGCCGCGCCCTCTTGGTCGGAGTCGAACTCGACCACGCCGCTCGGCGCGTTCTGCTTCATCGTGCCGACGAAGAAATCGGCCGAGGTCTTGCCTTCGGCCGAATTGAAGATCGGGTTCCACTTGTCGTCGAAGAAGGCGCCGCCGAACGACAGGAAGACCGGATACCAGCTGGTGACGATCGGATTGCCGGAAACGCCGCGGAAGACGACCGGGTACTTGATCTTGCCGGCGGCCACGCCTTCCTTGCCCTTGGCGATCACCTCGTCCCAGGTCTTGGGCGCGCCGCCGGTGAAGACGTCGTTGCGATAGGTCAGCGTCTGCAGGTCGCCGACGAAGGGCACGCAGATCAACGTCGGCTTGGCGTTCTCGAAGCCCTTGACGCGCGGCCCCTTCTGCGGCGGCCAGTAGCCCATGTCGATCATCGCGCCGATCCAGTCCTTGTCCGACCCATCGATGCCTCCGGCGCCAAGGTCCTCGAGCACGTTGGCGGCGCCGAACTGCGGCACCCATGGGTCGTCGAGCAGGTAAAGGTCATATTGGCCGGCGCCGCTCTGGGCGTCGGCGAACCACTTCTCGAGTGTCACCCCGTATTCGTCCTCGAGGAACTGGATGTCGAAGCCCTGCTCTTTGGCCAGCGGGATGATCTTTTCCTTGAACGGCGTCAGGCCGCCATCGGCGAAGGCGCCGATGATCACCTTCTTTCCGGCGGCGCGGGTAGGCATCGGCAGGCCAAGCGTGGTGAGGGCGGTGGTCGCCAAAGCCAGGCCAAGCCCACCCTTGATGACGGAGCGGCGAGTAAGTCTGCTGGAATGCATCATGTCACTCTCCCATTGTTGTTGACCCTGTGGACGGCTGTCAGGCCGTCCGAATTGAAGAAACAGGCGTTCGCCGGGTCGAAGGCGACGCCGATGCTTTCACCCACTACGCCCCTGAAATCGCGGCCGGCCCGGACCGAGACGTTGCCGCCTTCGAGGCGGACATTGACCAGCGTCTCGTTGCCCATCGGTTCGACGACGTAGATTTCGCCGGGCAGGGCATCGGGTGTGCCGACGCCGGCAGCGCTGCAGTCCTCCGGCCGGAGGCCGATTTCGGCGACGGAGGCGGCGCGGCAGGCAGCAAGCCGCGCGGCGTCCAGTGGGACGACCTTGCCGGCCACGATGACGCCTTGCTCGCAAAGCGCTGCCGGCAGAATGTTCATCGGCGGGTTGCCGACGAAGGTGGCGACGAAGCGGTTCGCCGGGCGGTCGTAGATCTCGATGGGCGGCGCCATCTGCTGCAACTCGCCGCCATGCATGACGGCGACGAAGTCGGCCATCGTCAGGGCTTCGACCTGGTCGTGGGTGACATAGATGGTGGTGGCGCTGAGGCGCTGGCAGAGCCGCTTGATCTCGCCGCGCATGGTGAGCCGCAGTCTTGCGTCGAGATTGGACAGCGGCTCATCCATCAGGAAGGCCGCCGGGTCGCGCACGATGGCGCGGGCCAGCGCGACGCGCTGGCGTTGTCCGCCCGAGAGCTGGCGCGGACGGCGGTCGAGCAGATGGCCGATCTCGAGCACGGCGGCGACCTCGCCGATCTTGGCCTTTCGCCCGGCTTCGGGCGTGCCGCGTATCCACAGCGGATAGCCGATATTTTCGGCGACCGTCATCTGCGGATAAAGCGCGTAGCTCTGGAAGACCATGGCGATGTCGCGGTCGCGCGGCTGCAGCCGGGTGACGTCGCGTTCGCCGATAAAGACCTTGCCGGCGGTCGGCATGTCGAGCCCAGCCAGGACGCGCAGCGCCGTCGTCTTGCCGCAGCCCGACGGGCCGAGCAGGGCGAGGAATTTGTGGTCCGGCACCGCGAGGTCGAGCGATCGCAGCACGTTGAGCGCGCCGAAGCTCTTGACCACCTTCTGGTACAGAACCGAGCTCATTTCCCTCCCCGGCGCCTCATGCTTTCTTCAGGCCTTGCGCTCGTGGACGTAGAAACCCGCGCCCTCGGCCAGCCTCTTCAGATTCCGATACCCCATCGTCGCGTAGGTCAAGGGATGCGCCTTGGCCGGGTCCTGCTCGGCCTCGACCACCAGCCAGCCGGAATAGCCGTGGTCGGCCAGGATCTTTAAGAGCGTCGGATAGTCGATCGCGCCGTCGCCCGGCACGGTGAAGATGCCTTCCATCACCGCGCCCATGAAGCTCATGTCGGCCTCGCGCGCTTTCTTTAAGGTGGCCGGGCGCACATCCTTGCAGTGGACATGCACGACGCGCTCGACATGCCGGCGCAGCAATTGCTCCGGTTCGCCGCCGGAAAAGGCGCAGTGGCCGGTATCGTAGAGCAGGCCAACCGCCTCGCCGGTTGTATGCATCAGCCTGTCGATCTCCGCGTCGGTCTCGACGATCGTGCCCATGTGATGGTGGAAAGCCATGCCGACGCCGAAATCGGAAAAGCGCTCGGCGAGCCGGGTGATCTTGGCGCCATAGGCCTTCCATTCCCCGTCCATCAGCTTCGGCCGCTGCGAGATCGGGTCGTGGATGGCGCCGTGCCGGCCGCGCGAGGTGTCGGCATAGACGACGCGCCTGGCGCCGAGGTCGCGAAGCAGCGTCAGATGCGGCCGGATCGCCTCGAATTCCTCGTCCACCTCCTTCTCGCAGATGCGCCCGTCATACCAGCCGGAGACCAGCGCCAGCCCGTAATGGTCGAGGATGGGCCTCAGCGCACGGCTCTCGCGCGGGAACTTGCCGCCAAGCTCGGTGCCGGCATAGCCGGCTTCCGCTGTCTCGCTGAGGCAGGTCTCGAGCGGCGTGTCGCCACCCAGTTCCGGCACGTCGTCATTGGTCCAGGTGATCGGGTTGATGCCAAGTCGAACTGTCGTCATTGCTCGCTTTCCGCCCCGCAGCCATGATGGCTGCGGGGTGTCCTGTCTCGGGAGGAGATGCTGCGGGTTGCTGGCGACAAGGCGAAAACCCTGCCGTTTCGTTCGGCCGGACGCCCTCCCAGCGCCGCGCCTCACATGTCCCTGTCGACGTCTTGCCCCAAGGTCAGTAAGCGAAGTCTACCCCGCTCTGTCTCCCTCGCGAGGGCCAGTTTTCCGGAAAATGAAGGAACCAGTTTGTGCGGAGAGGCGAGTGTGGCAGGATGGATAGATGGGCAACCTCGAAATCATTGATCGTCGGCGCGAGGCCCCCCTCTCTGGCCTGCCGGCCATCTCCCCCTCAAGGGGGGAGATCGGATGTCGCGCCGGCTTTCGCCAATCGCCGACGTCGCAAAGAAAAGCGAGACGCCTGAACTGCCAATCTCCCCCCTTGAGGGGGGGATGTCCGGCAGGACAGAGAGGGGGGCGAAGGAACTCGACCTTGCAGCACAAGCGTGTCGCGGCACGCCATTGCCATTGCATCCATGGGTGGGGATAAACGATGCGCTCCCACCCCAAACCCCAGGCGTTCCCGCTCGACATGCTGGCCGTCAACCGCTCGAGCCCCGAGCATCTGTCGCGCCAGCTCTATCACGGCCTCGTCGCCATCATCCGCAGCCGCGCGCTTCCCCCCGGCTCGGAGCTTCCTTCCACCCGCGCTCTGGCCGCCGAGCTCGGCCTTGGCCGCAACACCATCGTCGCCGCCTACGACCAGCTCGTCACCGAAGGCTATCTCGCCAATCGCCAGGGCGCCCGCCCGGTCATCGTCGACCTGCCCGAAGGCCCGCGCGAGACAGCGACCGAGGAGCCGCCCGTGCCGCTGCGCCAGCCCTCGCTGCGCGGCCAGCAGCTGCTCAGCCAGCCCTATCACCACGGCCGGCCGGGACACGTCGCTTTCCACCCCGGCATGCCCGATGCGCAGAGCTTTCCCTTCGGCGTCTGGGGCCGCCTGGTGGCGCGCCGCGCCAGCCATGGCGGCGAGACGCTGTTCGGCACCTATGACGTCACCGGCCATCCAGCGCTCAAGGAAGCGATCGCCGGCTATCTCTATTCCGCGCGCGGCGTGCGCTGTCGTCCCGAGCAGATCGTCATCACCACCGGCGCGCAGGCCGCCTTCGATCTTTTGGCCCGCCTGCTGCTTGATCCCGGCGACACGGTGTGGATGGAGGAGCCCGGCTATTACGGCGCCAAGGCCGCGTTCACCGTGGCCGGCGCAAGAATCCTGCCCATCCCCGTCGACCAGGAGCGCGGCTGGCGGCTCGATGCTCCAAACTTCTCGCCCCGCCTCATCTATGCGACGCCGGCCTGCCAGCATCCGCTCGGCATCACCATGCGCATGGAGGAGCGGCTGCGCCTGCTCGACATCGCCGAGACCGCGAATGCCTGGGTGATCGAGGACGATTTCGACGGCGAGTACCGCTTTCAAGGGAGGCCCGTGCCGGCGATCCAGAGCATGGACCGCTCCGGCCGCGTCATCTATGTCGGCACCTTCGCCAAGCTGCTGTTCCCGGCGCTGCGCCTCGGCTTCATGGTGCTTCCGCCGGAGCTTGCCGGCCGCATCGTCAATGCGCTCTCCACCACCGGTCAGTTCGCGCCGCTGCTGCTGCAGGCCGCCTTGGCCGACTTCATCACCGAAGGCCATATGAGCCGGCATCTGAAGCGCATGCGCCGCATCTACGCCCAGCGCCGCCAGCTTTTTCGCGAGATCGTGACCGAGCGCCTGCGCGATGAGATCACGCTGTCCCCCGCCGAAGCCGGCATCCAGGTGGTGGGCTATCTGAGAGAGGGCATCGATGACATCAAGGTCAGCCAGGCCGCAGCAAAAAGGGCGATCAACGTCTCGCCGCTGTCGAAATATTTCCAGAACACGGCCCCAACGCAAGGCCTGGTGCTGGGCTATGCGGCGTGTGATGCCGCGCAGACGCGGGACGGGGTGGAGCGGCTGGCGCAGGCGATCCGCGAGACGCTGGGGTGAGGGTTTCGCGGCGCCGGTAAATGGCGCACCCGACGTCCTGCTTGGCTAGGTCGCACGAGGCGGCAAGCCTGCCGAGGAACAAATGGCCTCTTCGCGGCCGCTCAACCAAAAAGGTGCATGGAGTGCCGCCGCCGCATTGATTGAATCAATTATCCCGATATACAAGCTGATTTCGGGTGCAAATCGCATAGGCTGGCAATCCATTGAGTCGCAATTTTCTGGTGATCGACCCTGAGGAGGGCATGGCCGTCCTTAAGGGCCTTGCCTCTTCGGCGCGCATTTCCATGCTGAGGCTGCTGCATGAGAAGGGGCCGATGAATGTCAACGAAATCGCCTCCGTGCTGTCGCTGCCGCAGTCGACGGTCTCGACCAATATCCAGGTACTTGAGGATGCGGGCCTGATCCGCACCGAGAACCAGAAGGCGAAGAAAGGCAGCCAGAAGATCTGCTATCCCACCGCCGAGGAAGTGCTCGTGGTCTTCAAGAGCGAGTATCGTGCGCTTAAGAACGACGCGATCGAAGTATCGATGCCGATTGGGCTTTACACCGGCTTCGAGGTCACCGCGCCCTGCGGTCTCTGTTCGCCGGACGGGATCATCGGCCTGCTCGATGTGCCCAACACTTTCCTGGATCCGGACCGTATGAAGGCCGGTTTGTTGTGGTTCACGCGCGGCTTTGTCGAATATCAGTTCCCCAACAATGCCAAGCTCGCCAATACCGAGATTACCGAGCTCGAGCTGGTGGTGGAACTGTCCTCGGAAGTTCCGGGCACCAGCGCCGACTGGCCTTCCGACATCACGCTGACGATCAATGGCGTCGACGTCGGCACCTGGACCTCACCTGGCGATTTCGGCGACAAGCGCGGCGTTTTCACGCCCTCCTGGTGGAAGCTCAAGGGCTCGCAATATGGCAAGCTGAAGAACTGGCGGGTTTCCGCTGACGGCACCTATGTCGACGGCGTCAGGATTTCCGAGACCAGTCTCGCCGCCCTCGACCTGAAGGGTCATCATTCAATCCGCGCTCGTATCGGCGTCAAGGACGACGCCGAGCGTCCCGGCGGAATCAATATTTTCGGCAAGGGATTTGGAAATTACGATCAGGACATTCTGCTGAGGATCAAAACCGGTTGATATCGTCAAATCGGGTCTCAAAAATAGTGAAATAATTTCAAATATTTGGCTGCATTTGCGGCTGAGGCTGCCGGTCAATTGTCAGACTTTTGGCGGTTTTTCGCTTGACGAACGGATGCTGTTTCCCTTTGATATCTAATAAGGTGATTTAAATCACTATTTATGATACTCTCGGAGGGAATGCATGAAGGCGGCCGTTACGGCGCATCCGCGTTATATCGTCTCGAAGATCGATCCCAGGCTCTATGGATCCTTCATCGAGCATCTTGGGCGGGCGGTTTACACCGGTATCTATGAGCCCGGCCATGCGACGGCGGATGACAATGGCATGCGTCGCGACGTCATCGATCTCGTCAGGGAGCTCAGAGTTCCGATCGTCCGCTATCCTGGCGGCAATTTCGTATCCGCTTACAATTGGGAAGATGGCGTCGGCCCCAAGGAAGGACGCCCTGTGCGCCTTGACCTTGCCTGGCACACTTCGGAAAGCAATGAAGTCGGCCTGCATGAATTTGCCGACTGGTGCGCCTCGGCGAACACCGAGATGATGCTTGCCGTCAATCTCGGCTCGCGTGGGCTCGATGAAGCCCGCAACCTTCTGGAATACGCCAATCATCCCGGCGGCAGCGAGTGGAGCGACAAGCGCATCGCCAACGGCCGCAAGGAGCCCTTTGACGTCAAGCTCTGGTGTCTTGGCAACGAGATGGACGGCCCCTGGCAGATCGGCCACAAGACCGCCGACGAGTATGGCCGCCTGGCCCACGAGACCGCCAAGGCGATGCGTGCCTTCTCCAAGTCGCTCGAGCTCGTGGTCTGCGGCTCGTCAAATGCCAAGATGCCGACATATCCGGAATGGGAAGCGACCGTTCTCGATCATACTTACAACGAGGTGGATTACATCTCGCTGCACATGTATTTCGACAATGAAGCCAACGACGCGCCGAATTATCTAGCCATGAGCGAGAAGCTCGACGCTTACATTGTCTCGGTCGCCGGCGTCATCGATTATATCAAGGCCAAGAAGCGCTCCAAGAAGCAGGTCTACATCTCGTTCGACGAATGGAACGTCTGGTACCATTCCAAGGAGCAGGACAAGAAGATCCTTGGCGGCAATGAGGGTTGGCCCTTCGCCCCGCCATTGCTCGAAGACATCTACAATTTCGAGGACGTGCTGCAGGTCGGCCTGATCCTCAACACCTTCATCCGTCGTTCCGACGTGGTCAAGATCGCGTGCCTGGCGCAACTGGTCAACGTCATCGCGCCGATCATGACCGTTCCCAACGGCCCGGCATGGCGTCAGACGATCTTCTATCCTTATCTCTATGCCTCGATCTACGGCCGCGGCAATGCGCTGGATCTGAAGGTGGAAAGCCCGACCTACAGCTCCACCGTCGCCGGCGACGTTTCATATGTCGACGTCGCCGGTGTGCATGACACGGAAACCGGACATGTCACCTTCTTTGCCGCCAACCGCCATTCGAGCGAGGAAATCGAAACCGCGATCGACATAGCGGGCTTCGGCGCGGCTGAGATCGTCGACCATCAGTTGATGACGCATGCAGATCTGAAAGCCGTCAATTCGGCTGAGAACCCAAGCAATGTCAGTCCCAGGAAGGGGACCGGCGCGTCGCTGGTGGGCGGCAAGTTGAGCCTGCCGCTGCCGCCCTATTCCTACCAGATGGTCCGCCTGAAGCTCTGACTTCAGGCGCATCGTCGTGCATGGGCTGAGGAGGAGCCTCGACGTGACGGCCGATATCGAGATCAGGAATGTGAGCAAGCATTTCGGCGCCATGACGGTGCTGGATGATCTGTCTCTCTCCATCAAGGCACGCGAATTCATCGTGTTTCTCGGGCCCTCCGGCTGCGGGAAATCGACGCTTCTGCGCATGATCGCGGGCCTCGAAACTGTCGATACCGGCGAGATAGCCATCAACAACGAACGTATCGATCATCTGCCGCCGGGCAAGCGCGGCATTGCCATGGTGTTCCAGTCCTATGCGCTTTATCCGCATATGAGCGTGCGCGACAACATGGCATTCGGGCTTGAGAATATCGGCATGCCGCGCGACGTCATCGACGCGCGCATAAAGGAGAGCGCCCGCATCCTCGAAATGGAGCACCTGCTCGAGCGCAAACCGGGCCAGCTCTCCGGCGGCCAGCGGCAGCGCGTCGCCATCGGCCGAGCGATCGTCAAGGAGCCGAAGGCCTTCCTGTTCGACGAGCCGCTCTCCAATCTCGATGCGGCATTGCGGACCCGTACCCGCATCGAACTTGCCCAACTGCATCAGCGCCTGCAATCGACGATGATCTTCGTCACCCACGACCAGGTTGAGGCGATGACGCTCGCCGACCGCATTGTCGTCATGAACAATCGCAAGATCGAGCAGATCGGCTCTCCCATGGAGATCTACGACCGCCCCGCGACCAAATTCGTCGCAGGCTTCGTCGGCGCGCCGGCGATGAATTTTGTCGAGGCGACGCTCGACAGATCGAGCCGGAATGCCACGGCCAGGTTTGCGGACGGCATAGCGGTTCAGACCGAGATTGCTTCCGGCCAGACGAGCGATGGAAAATACACTTTCGGCATCCGTTCGGAAGACGTGCGCATCGTTCCCGCCGGGCAAGGCAATGCCGATGGCGTGGTCGATGTGCTTGAGCGGCTCGGCGAACGCACCTTGGTCTACGCCCGGCTCGGCGATGGCCAGCAGATCGTCGGCTCGGATGCTGGCAACAGCCGCGTTGCGGTCGGCGACAAGGTCGGGCTCGCCTTCGACGGCCGGAAATCGCATCTGTTCGGCGAGACCGGTCGCGCCTGGCACGCGAGGGAGGTCTGACATGGACGACCGACGGGCGACCCCGCGCACCGCGCTTCCGGCCGCCGGCGCCAGAGCTGCAAGCATCGATATCTATGCGCCGCAATGGCGAAACTTCATTTTCGTCGCGCCATTCCTGTTCTGCTTCACGACGCTTCTGCTGGTCCCGCTGTTCTGGGGAATGTGGCTGAGTTTCCACAAGGCCGACACGTTCTCATCCGGAAACTTCGTCGGTTTCGGCAACTATATCAGGCTGTTTCACGACAAGGTATTCCTGCAATCGGTCTGGAATACCTTCTACTTCGTGCTTCTGACGGTGCCGACCCTGGCACTGATCGGTCTTTTTCTCGCCCTTTGCCTCAACCGCCGCACACGCACAGCCGCGGTGCTGCGGACCCTGTTCTTTTCTTCCTCGGTGCTGTCGGTCACGATCGTCACGCTGATCTGGCGCATCGTGTTCATTCCGAATGTCGGCCTTCTGTCGACGATCTACGGATGGTTCGGCGCAACCGCCCCGGCTTTCATTTCCGATCCCAGCCTGGCGATGATCGGCATCGCCATTGCCACCGTCTGGTGGTGCATCGGCCTGCCGATGATGCTCTTTCTCTCCGCCCTCCAGCAGATTCCGCAGGATATTTACGAAGCGGCAGCCCTGGACAATGCCAATCGCTGGCAGACGTTACGCTCGATTACGCTGCCGTCGATCAAACGCACCTTCGTCCTGGTGGTCATCGTCCAGATCGTGCTGCAGTTCCAACTGTTCGGCCAGGCCTGGCTGATGACACGCGGCGGCCCGAACAACCTGACCAAGCCGATCGTGCTCTACATCTATGACACCGCGTTCCGTCGCTGGGATCTCGGCATGGGTGCCGCGGCTTCGGAGGTACTGTTCATCCTCATCCTGATGGCGGCCATGGCCCAGTACCTGGTCACGCGCAACAAGGCAGGTCAGGCATGAGGGCTCCAGCCATCTCCATCAAGGGACGCGCATTCGGCGACCACGTGTTGCTGGCTCTGGTCATCCTGCTTTCCCTGGTCATGGTCGCGCCGGTCCTGTGGGTTATCGGCCTGTCGCTCAAGGAAAATGCCGAGCTGATGGCAAATCCGAATTCGGTGTTTCAGGCACCCTATACGCTCAAGAACTACATCAACACCATCGGCACCTCGTCGGTGTTCGTCTGGGTGCTCAACAGCATCATCGTCTCCGGAGGATTGACGCTCGGAACGCTGATCCTGTCATCGCTTGCCGGCTATGGCTTTGCACGGCTGAATTTCCCCGGCCGAAACGCCCTGTTCGTGATCGTCCTCTTCGGCCTGGCGGTTCCGGAACAAGCCGTGCTTGTCGCCCGCCATCAGATCTTCAGCATGCTGAACTTCCACAACACCTATCACGGGCTCATTCTCCCGGGCCTGTCGGCTTCTTTCGGCGTCTTCCTGATGACCCAGTATTTCAAGGCCATCCCGAAGGAGCTGGACGAAGCCGCCATGCTGGACAATGCCAGCCGGTTCAGGACGTTCTGGAAGGTTCTTTTGCCGCTCACGGTGCCCGCTCAGGCAACTCTCGGCATCTTCACCTTCCTCGGCGCGTGGAACGATTACTTGTGGCCGCTGATCTCGGCAACCAAGAAGGATATGTACACGCTGACGGTCGGCATGGCCTCGACACAGACCAATTTCGCCCAGTCGGAAGGCATCGGCTTCTTGATGGCGCAGGCGGTGTTCGCCGGCGCGCCGATCCTGATCGTCTACCTGTTTTTCCAGAAATACATCGTCACGGCCGTCTCGGGCGCCGCGGTGCGATGACGAGATTGCCTGACGGCGGGCGTCGCAGCGATTGAAGCATGAAGCCAGTCCAGCGTGGAGTGGCGCAGACTCAGGAGGAGGAACTGATATGAAAATGAAGAAAGTCCTGTTTGCAGCGGTCTCGGCGGGCGTGCTGATGCTCGCAGCCCCGAGCCTTGCAGCGACGGAATTGACGGTGCAGCGGTTTTTCGGTGCCTGCGATGCCGATTTCGGCACCAACACCGATGTCGCCAAGGCAGTAGGCGAATGCGGCATCATCACCTCGCTGATCAACAAGTTCAACGCCGACAACCCCGATGTCCACGTCAGTGTCAGCACCGTGGAATGGCCGGGCTATGACCAGCTGACCGCGCAGTTCGCTTCGGGCGAGGCTCCCGACATCGTCACGATCCATGAATCCGCGCTTTCGGATTACCAGTCCAAGGGGCTGTTGATGCCGCTTGACGATCTGTTGAAGTCCGTCGGCGTCACACCCGATTCCTTCACGGACGCGGCGCGCAACGGCGCCACCAAGGACGGCAAGATCTATGGCCTGCCGATCGACAGCTGGACGATGCTCTATCACATCAACATGGATCTCTTCAAACAGGCTGGCCTCGTCAATGCCGACGGCACGCCGATCCTTCCGACGTCGCCCGAGGAGCTGCTCGCCCAGGCCGAACAGTTCAAGCAGAAGACCGGCAAGCCCTACTTCGTTCAGAACTTGGCCAATGAGACCGCGCTCTACACGCGCAATCTCTACACCTATCTCTTCCAACAGAATTCCGATTTCTTCGCCGATCCAAAGCATGTGAAGCTGAACACGCCGGAAGCCAAGAAGGTCGTCGAGATGTACAAGGCGATCTTCGACAAGGACTACACCACCAAGGACCTCGACTATGGCGGCGCCATCAACGCCTTCCTTGCCGGTGGAGGCGGCGTGCAGCTCAACGGCACGTGGGTCGTCGGCGACAACAACGCCCAGTCCGAAACCAAGGGCACGGCCCTCAACAAGGGCGGCTATGCAGTCTACCCGTATCCGCAGCTATTTGCCGGCGCCCATGCGCAATATGCCGACGGCCACACCTGGGCAGTCTCGCAGAAGGACCGCACACCCGAACAGACCGCGGCTATCGGCAAGTTCCTGAAGTTCTTCGCCGACCATGACTTCGATTGGTCGCGCACCGGCCACCTGCCGGCCTACAAAGCCATCATCTCCTCGGACGCCTTCAAGGCGCTGCCGCATCGCAACACCATCGCCGCGGTCGCCGATCTCGGCCGGCCGCTGCCGTCCGCGGTACAGCGCCAGTTCGCGATCCAGGACATCGTGGGCGAAGAGATGAGCGCTGCAATCACCGGCCAGAAGGACGTCGATGCCGCACTTGCCGACATGGAAAGCCGCGTCAACGAATTGCTCGCCAACATTTGACCGCAGGTCTCTCGGAAACGCCCTCAATGCCCGCGGCTGGAGACCGTCGCGGGCATTTTCTGGCCAATGAAGCAGCACCGCATCTTCGGACCGTTCGCAAATTTCAGGCCACGTCCCGCCGAATTGGCTTGCGATCATCAGCCGCGAACACCGCGCTCGCCTCACTGACGATAGAGACATGGTCCCTGGCGGCCTTGCCCGCAGCCACGCTGTCTCCGCGCATGATTGCGGTGACGATCAGGTCGTGTTCCTGCCAGGATTTGGCCAGCCGTCCGGGCAGCATGAACTGGGCGCGGCGGAAGGGTGCTAACCGGCTGCGGGTCATCACGGTGAGTTCGTGGATATGCGCATTGTGGGCGCCACGGTAAAGCCGGCTATGGAATTCGGTGTTGAAATACTCATAGTCCTCCTCGGCGCCCAGCTGCACCATCCGCGCCGAAGCCTGGTGCTCGATCTCGAGGCCGCGACGCTCGCTGCTGGTCATGCGCTCGGCCGAGAAGCGCGCGCAGATCGCTTCCAGCTCGGCCATGCTCTCGAACATCGAGGCGAGATGCTCCTGCGTCACGACGGCAACGATAGCGCCCCGGTTGGGCCGCCTCTCGACCAGGCCCATGGCGCTGAGCTGGCCGAGCGCCTCCCTGACAGGGGTGCGTGATACGTCGAAGCGAGCGGCGAGCGCGGTCTCGTCCAGCTTTTCGCCCGGGCGTAGGTAGCCGGTGACGATCCGGTCGCCGATCGCCCGAACCATCTGATCCACGGTCGTGCCCGACCTGATCAAGCTGCGCTTCCCCGACAATTTTCCTCCGTCGCGTCTTCTCGTGGAGTCGGCCGACTCGTTGGCCTTTCGACTCAGACATGCCCTCTATGCCTCTATTTTAATCTGTCTGTCAAATTGGCTACTTTCAAGGCAAAAAGTGCATGCAATTGCCTCCGGCATAGGCATAAGCCTTCGATCTGGTAACTGATTTTATTGGATAAATTCCAAGACATAAACTGGCACGGCGGTTGCATGCACTTTCTTGGACGGCATGTTAACCGACCCGGAAAAGGGTCCCAAAGGGGAGCATTCACTATGACCGACAGATTCATGCTTAACCGCCGCCAACTGCTCAAGACCTCAGCCGCGGGAGCCGCGCTCGGCCTCGCCTCGGCATCCTTTCCGATCAGCCGTGCCTTCGCCGCCGCCGCCACTGTCGGCTTCATCTATGTCGGCCCGAAGGACGACTATGGCTACAACCAGGCGCATGCCGAGGGGGCGGCCTCGCTGAAGGGCATCGAAGGCATCTCCGTCGTCGAGGAGGAAAACGTTCCCGAGACGGTCGACGTCCAGAAGACGATGGAATCGATGATCAACCTCGACGGCGCTTCGCTGATCTTCCCAACCTCCTTCGGCTATTTCGATCCGCACATGCTGGCCATGTGCGCGAAATTCCCCGACGTGCAGTTTCGCCATTGCGGCGGCATGTGGGACAAGGCGAAGCACCCGATGAATGCCGGCTCCTATTTCGGCTATATCGGCATGGGCCAGTACCTGAACGGCGTCGTCGCCGGCCACACATCGAAGTCGAAGAAGCTAGGATTCGTCGCCGCCAAGCCCATTCCGCAGGTGCTGCTCAACATCAACTCCTTCCTGCTCGGCGCGCGCTCGGTCGATCCGTCGATCACCTGCCAGGTCATCTTCACCGGCGAATGGTCGCTGGCGGTGAAGGAAGCGGAAGCCACCAACGCGCTGGTCGACCAGGGCGCCGACGTCATCACCTGCCATGTCGACAGCCCGAAAGTGGTGGTCGAGACGGCCGCGGGCCGCGGCGCCTTCATCTGTGGCTACCACGCCAACCAGAGCCCGCTGGCGCCGGAAAAATACCTCACCGGGGCCGAGTGGAACTGGGCCAAGGTCTATAAGATGTTCGTCGACGACCTCATCGCCGTCACGCCGCTGCCCAATTTCACCCGCGGCGGGCTGGCCGACGGCTTTGTCAAGATGAGCCCGCTCGGTCCCGCCGTCGGCGAGCCGGCCCGCAAGCAATTCGACGCCACCCTGGCCGAAATGATGAAGGGCGGCTTCTCCGTCATCAAGGGCCCGCTGAAGAGCAACAAGGGCGCTGTCGTGGCGACGGAAGGCCAAGCCTTCGTCGAGACAGCCATCGAGCTCGAAAGCATGGACTATCTCGTCGAGGGCGTCGTCGGCTCGACCGCCTAAAGCCGAGCGGAGACGGGGACGATGGCGGATACGGTCAGCAGTGCGGAGGCGCCGGCCCTGCTCGGCGCCAGGGGATATCCGGCGGCGCTGGAATGGATCGCGCGGCGAGCGGAGGCTTTCGTCATTCCGCTCGCGGCCCTTGTCGTCGGCATGGCGCTGTTCAGCCTGTTCATCGCCCTGGTCGGCAAGTCGCCGGTCCTGCTCTACGAGACCATGTGGCGGGGCGGCTTCGGCTCGTGGTTCTCCATCCAGAATTCGCTGTCGCGGGCCGCACCGCTGCTGCTGGCGGCGCTGTGCGTGGCACTGCCGGCGCGGCTCGGCCTCGTCGTCATCGGCGGCGAGGGCGCCATCGTGCTCGGTGGCGTCAGCGCAGCTGCCATAGGCGTGATGCTGAGCGGCGCGCCTTCCTTCATCGTCATTCTTGCCATGGGCGTGGCGGGCCTGGCCGCCGGCGGCATCTGGATCGGTGCCTTCGGTGCGCTCCGCCACTACCGGGCCGTCAACGAGACCATTTCCAGCCTGCTGATGGCCTACATCGCCATCGCCCTGATGAACCAGCTGGTGGAAGGGCCGCTGCGCGACCCAGCCTCGCTCAACAAGCCCTCGACCCAGCCGCTCGCCGACATCTACCGCATCGGCAACATTCCGGGCATGGAGGTGCATTGGGGGCTTGCCGTCGGCGTCGTCGCCTGCGTGCTCTCCTGGGTGCTGATCGAAAAGACCCGCTGGGGCTTTGCCGCCCGCATTGCCGGCGGCAATGTCAGGGCAGCGCAGGTGCAGGGGCTGGCCGTCGGACCGCTCATCGTCGGCTTTACCGCGCTTGCGGGCGGCTTTGCCGGTCTTGCCGGCATGCTGGAAGTCGCAGCCGTGCAAGGCAGCGCCAACGGCTCGCTCGCCGCCGGCTATGGCTACACCGGCATCCTCGTCGCCTTCCTCGCCCGCCACAACCCGCTGGCCATCATCCCTGTCGCCATCCTGCTTGGCGGCATCGACGCATCCGGCGGGCTGATCCAGCGCCGCATGGACCTGCCCGACGCCACCGTGCTGGTGCTGCAAGGCATGCTGTTCATCGTCATCCTGCTCAGCGAAACCTTGTACGGCCGCTTCAAGGCCTTCAATCCCGATTTGTGGCGGAGGGCCTCGTGATGGATGCGACCGGGATCGGCCTCTGGGGCGTGCCGCTCGCCATCCTCGGCGGCGCGATCCGCGTGTCGACGCCCTTCATCTTCGTTTCGCTGGGCGAGGCCATCACCGAGCGCTCCGGCCGCATCAATCTGGGGCTGGAAGGCACGCTCGTCTTCGGCGCCATGACCGCATATGCGGTCGCGGTCATGACCAGCTCGCCATGGCTCGGCCTGCTGGCCGCCGCGGCCGCCGGCCTTTGCTTCGGCCTGTTCCATGGCTGGATCTGCAAATTCACGAAAGTCAACGACATCGCCATCGGCATTGCGCTGATGCTGTTCGGCTCGGGGCTCGCCTTTTTCTTCGGCAAGCCGTTCATCAAGCCGAAAGCGCCCAATCTTCCGGCCATTCCCTTCGGCGCCTGGTCCGACATTCCGCAGGTGCAGGCGGCACTCGACGTTAACGTCCTGTTCCTGATCGGTGCGGTGCTTTCGCTGGTCCTGTGGTGGGCCTTCCGCAATACCCGCGCTGGCCTCATCGTGCGCGTCGTCGGCGACAGTTCCGATGCCGCGCGCGCCATGGGCCTCAACCCGAACACAGTGCGCCTCATCGCCACCGGGCGTCGGCGGCGCTTTGGCCGGCATCGGCGGCGCCTATCTGTCGCTCTACTATCCCGGCAGCTGGACCGAGCGCATCTCGTCCGGTCAGGGGCTGATGGCGGTGGCGCTGGTCATCTTCGCGCGCTGGAATCCGCTCGGCTGCTTTGCCGCCGCGCTTCTGTTCGGCGGCGCCGGAGCGCTCGGACCAGCGCTGCAGTCGGTCGGCGTCACGCAAGGCTACTATTTGTTCTACGCCGCCCCCTACATCCTCACCCTCATCATCATGATCGCCACCTCGTCGCCGACACGCTCGCTGGCGGGTGCGCCGGGCGAATTGTCGATCACCAAATAGCTGGAGTTTTTGCCATGAACGCCAGAGCCGAAATCACCCAGCGCTATATCGACGCCGACCCGTATCCATGGCCCTATAATGGCGAGCTTCGCCCCGACAATACGGCGTTGATCGTCATCGACATGCAGACCGATTTCTGCGGGCCGGGCGGCTATGTCGATCATATGGGATACGACCTGTCGCTGGTGCGCGCGCCGATCGAGCCGATCAAGTCCGTGCTGTCGGCCATGCGCGCGAAAGGCTACACCATTATCCACACCCGCGAGGGCCACCGGCCCGACCTCGCCGACCTGCCCGCCAACAAGCGTTGGCGCTCGCGCCGCATCAATGCCGGCATTGGCGACCCCGGCCCCTGCGGGCGCATCCTGGTGCGCGGCGAGCCGGGTTGGGACATTATCCCCGACCTCTACCCGATCGACGGCGAGCCGATCATCGACAAGCCCGGCAAGGGCTCGTTCTGCGCCACCGACCTGGAGCTGATCCTCAACCAGCGCGGCATCAAAAACATCGTGCTCACCGGCATCACCACCGATGTCTGCGTGCACACCACCATGCGCGAGGCCAACGACCGCGGCTTCGAATGCGTGATGCTAGAGGACTGCTGCGGCGCGACCGACTACGGCAATCATCTTGCCGCGATCAAGATGATCAAGATGCAGGGCGGCGTCTTCGGCGCGGTGTCGAGCTCGGCGTCCTTCGTCGCCCAGCTGCCGTAAGGAAACCAGGATGAGCGCGATCACCGGCAACAAGGCCGTCGGCGTCGAGACCATCGGCATGACCATGCGTTTCGGCGCCTTCACGGCGTTGGGCGACGTCTCCATCAAGGTGCCGGCCGGATCTTTCCACGCGCTGCTTGGCGAAAACGGCGCCGGCAAGTCGACGCTGGTCAAATGCATGATGGGCTTCTATCACCCGACCGCCGGCGACATCCTCGTCGACGGCCGCGAGGTCGCGATCGCCAGCCCCAGGGACGCCTCGGCGCTCGGCCTAGGCATGGTCTACCAGCATTTCACGCTTGTCCCCTCGCTGACCGGCGCCGAGAATCTGGTCATTTCGCGTGAGAAGGTTCCCGGCGTGATCGACTGGCGCAAGGAGCGCGGCGAGCTCGCAAAGTTCATGGATCGAATGCCGTTCAAGCTGCCGCTCGACGTCAAGGTGGCCGAGCTCGCTGCCGGCGAGAAGCAGAAGCTGGAGATCATCAAGCAGCTTTATCTCGGCCGCTCCTTCCTCGTGCTGGACGAGCCGACCTCCGTGCTCACTCCCGGCGAGGCGCAGGAAGTGCTTGGCCTGGTGCGCGCCATGACCAGGGCCGGCGACCTGACGGTGCTGATGATCTCGCACAAATTCCATGAGGTGACGGCATTCGCCGACGATGTCAGCGTGCTGCGCAAGGGCAGGCTGACCGGCACTGGGCGCGTCGTCGACCTCGACCGCAAAGCCATGGCGGCGATGATGATCGGCGACCAGCCGATCGCGGTCCTCGACAGCCGCGCCGAGCCCAGGCCGGACGCCGAGATCGTCCTCGAGGTCAAGGCGCTGAAGGCGCCGGACCGCACCGGGCTGAAGTCGATCCGGATCGAGGATCTCGGCGTGCGCGCCGGCGAGATTGTCGGCATCGCCGGCATTTCCGGCAACGGCCAGAAGGAATTGCTCGAAGTGCTGGCCGGGCAGCGCCCCCGCGATGCCGGCGAGGTCATGGTGCGCGGCACCGCCTATGCGGCAACGCGGGCCGAGGCGCGCGCTCTCAATGTGCGGCTCATTCCCGAGGAGCCGCTGAAGAATGCCTGCGCGCCGAAAATGACGGTGGCCGAAAACATTTCTTTCCGCACCTTCGATATCGACGCCAACGGCAAACCGGTGAGCTGGATCAGTGCCGGCGCCATCAGGGCATTCAGCGCCAGGCTGGTCGAGCAGTTCAAGGTCAAGACCGCATCCCTTGCCTCGCCGATCGCCTCGCTGTCGGGCGGCAATGTGCAGCGCGCCGTGCTTGCCCGCGAGCTCACCGGCAAGGTCGACCTTCTGATCGTCTCCAATCCATGCTTCGGCCTCGACTTCTCGGCCGTGGCCGAAATCCGCGCCCGCATCATGAAGGCGCGCAATGCCGGTGCCGCCGTGCTTCTGATGTCGGAGGATCTCGACGAACTGCTCGAGCTCTCGGACCGCATCTTCGTCATGTCGGACGGTGCGCTGGTCTACGAGACGCCGATCGCGCAGGCCAGTGTCCAGACCATCGGCGAGCACATGGCGGGACATCACTAATGGCGGAAATCGCAGCGCAGCCATTTCCGTTCGCTTTCAAGCCGCGGACTATGGCGCTGGTCGTCATCGACATGCAACGCGACTTCGCCGAGCCCGGCGGCTTCGGCGCCAGCCTCGGCAATGACGTCAGCCGGGTGACCGCGATCGTGCCGACGGTGAAGCGGTTGATCGACGGCTTTCGCGCCGCCGGCCTTCCGGTGATCCACACGATGGAGTGCCACCGGCCCGACCTTTCCGACCTGCCGCCGGCCAAGCGCAATCGCGGCAATCCGTCGGTTCGTATCGGCGATGCCGGGCCGATGGGCCGCGTGCTGATCGCCGGCGAGCCGGGCACCGCGATCCTCGACGAGCTTGCGCCGCTGCCCGGCGAGATCGTCATCGAGAAGCCAGGCAAGGGCGCCTTCTATGCGACCTCCTTCGGCGATGACCTGAAAAGGCTCGGCGCCGAGCAGCTCGTCTTTGCCGGCGTCACCACCGAAGTCTGCGTGCAGACGACGATGCGCGAGGCCAACGATCGCGGCTATGAGTGCCTGCTCGCCGAGGACGCCACGGAAAGTTATTTTCCCGAGTTCAAGGCGGCGGCGATCGCCATGATCAGGGCGCAGGGCGCCATCGTCGGCTGGACGGCGACGACCGACCAGGTGCTCGAGGGAATTGCCAATGCCTAATCTTGCCTTTACCGGCCTGCTCGACGGCGGCTGGCGCGACCTGGCGTTCGAGCCTTTCCGCGACGGCATCGGCGTGCATTGGCTGCTGCAGGGCGGGCCGGTCGAGCCGTCGGTCGCGATCCTGAAATACCGGCCGGGCGCCGGCGTGCCGCGCCACCGCCATCCCGGGTTGGAGACCATCGTCGTGCTGGAAGGCGCCCAGAGCGACGAGAACGGCGACTATCCTGCCGGCAGCGTGATCCTCAATCCGGTCGGAACCGAGCATTCGGTGTGGACGAAGGACGGCTGTGTCGTGCTGATCCAATGGGACCTGCCGGTGATCATTCTGGGGGAGACGAAATGAGCGATGTCCACTTCGACATAGCGAGCCTGCGCGCCGCCTATCGTGGAGGTGTCGGCGTTGGCGATGTGATCGCGGCGATTTATGCCCGCATCGAGGCTGCCGACGATCCGGGCATCTTCATCCATCTCGCCGCCAGGCCGGATCTGCTTGCCGCGGCCGAAGCGCTCGGCCCGTTCGACCCGGTGGCAAAACCGCTGTGGGGCATTCCCTTCGCCGTCAAGGACAACATCGACGTCGCCGGCATGCCGACGACGGCGGCCTGCGCGCAATACACCTACTGGCCCGACAAGGACGCCACCGTGGTGGCGCGGCTCAAGGCCGCCGGCGCGCTGGTCGTGGGTAAGACCAATCTCGACCAGTTCGCCACCGGCCTCGTTGGTGTGCGCACGCCCTGGCCGATCCCGCGCAACGCCATCGACGCGGAGCTGGTGCCGGGCGGCTCCTCCTCGGGCTCGGCGGTGGCGACGGCGCGCGGCATCGTCTCCTTCGCGCTTGGCACCGACACCGCCGGCTCCGGCCGCATCCCGGCCGGCCTCAACAACATCGTCGGGCTGAAGCCGACCGTCGGTGCGTTGTCGACAGGCGGCGTCGTTCCGGCCTGCCGCACGCTCGACTGCGTGTCGGTGTTCGCGCTGACCGTCGACGACGCCTATGCAGTGTTCTGCGTCGCGGCAGCGCGCGATGCGGCCGATCCCTATTCGCGCGACATCGCCGTCCGGCCGCTCGCCGCTCGCCCGCCTGTGCCGAGCGTCGGCATCCCGGCAAGAGCCGACTGGAAATTCTTCGGCGATGCGGCCATGCAGGCCGGCTTCGAGGCCTCCCTCGCCATGCTGTCGCGGCTCGGCTGCCGGCTGGTCGAAATCCCGTTCGGCGATTTCTACGCCGCCGCCAACCTTCTCTATGAGGGTGCCTGGGTGGCCGAACGCTATGCTGCGATCCGCGATTTCATGGAAGCCAACGAAGCCGCCATGCATCCGGTGACGAGCAAGATCATCGGCGGCGCCAGGAAGCTGTCGGCGGCGGACGCTTTCCGCGGCCTTTATGCCTTGCAGGCCTACCGGGCCAAGCTCGCCCCGCTCATCGCCTCGGTCGACCTGTTCTGCGTGCCGACCGCGCCGACGCATTACACCACCGCCGCCGTGCTCGCCGATCCGGTCGAGACCAACAGCCGGCTCGGCACCTACACCAATTTCGTCAACCTGCTCGACATGTGCGGCATCGCCGTGCCGACCGGCACGCGCGACGACGGCCTGCCGATGAGCGTGACGCTGCTTGCGGCCGCCGGACTGGACGGCCTTGTGGCGTCTATCGCGCGCGATCTCCATGCCGCGAGCGGTCTCACACTCGGCGCGACCGGCTGGGGGCAGCCGAGCGTGCAGCCTGTCGGCGCGTCGGCCGAAGACGGCACGATCGAATTGGTGGTGGTCGGCGCTCACCTCTCGGGAATGCCGCTCAATGGCCAGCTCAAGCAGGCCGGCGCCCGGTTCTGCCGGGCGACGAGGACGGCTTCTTCATACAAGCTTTACCACCTCGCCGGCCAAGCCACGCCCAAGCCCGGACTGGTCCGTGTGGAGAGCGGCGGCACTGCGATCGAGGTAGAGGTCTGGCGGCTGCCTGCCGAGGCCTTCGGCCACTTCGTGGCCGCCATCCCGCCGCCGCTGGGCATTGGCAACATAGAGCTTGACGACGGCAGCAGCGCCAAAGGCTTCCTGGTGGAATCCGTGGGCTTGCTGGGCGCTTCCGACATCTCGTCATTCGGCGGCTGGCGCCGCTTTCTGTCTGATCGCGTTCCCGTTTGAATGTGTCGTCAACGGGTTCCGCGAACTGCTTTGCGTGGAATCAGTGCCGGGCACGTCGTCCGAACGATGACGAAGAGGGTGTCATCGTCGCCTTTCGGCGGAACACTCTGCTGCCGCTCAATGATTGCTGTTATGCGCTGCTGCCGACAGTCCCGAACCTGACGCGTGCTGATGCCAGACGTCGAGCACCGCGGCAACGATTGCTTCGGGCGCGTCTTCCTGGACGAGGTGCTTGGCGTTGGCGATAACCGTGAATGACGCGTTTGGAATACGCCTCGCGAGTTCCTCCCCATCCTTCAGCGGGATGAACTCGTCTTCAGCGCCCCACAGGATCGTCACTGGGCAGCGAATCTCGCCATAGCGCCATTCGACCTCTTCGCTGTATTTGTCGTCCATTTGAGCGATCTGGCGCCAGAACGCCTTCTGCCCCTCTTCCTCAAGCCAGGGATCGAGATAGAGCCGCACCTCCTCCTCAGCCAAAGTGCGCTTGACCGCCGCGCTGATATACGCGCGCAGCATGGCCTCATGGACATAGGCGGGCAGTCTCGCGAACACCTCTCCATGCGCTTTCGCCGCTTGCACCAGCGCTGAACCCTGCGGGCTGATCGCGACCGGGTCGATCAATATGAGGCTGCGGTAGTCGACACCGTCAAGCAAATGCGCACGCAGCGCCACCGAGCCACCGAAGTCATGCGCCACGATATCGGGCTGCTCGGCACCCCAATGGTTTACGAGTGCCGCGAACAGGCTGTTCTGAGTGCCGTGCAGGACGTCGCCCTCGGGCTTGGTCGAGCGTCCATAGCCGAGCATGTCGTAGTAGAAGACCCGTCGATGCCGCGCGAGCCATGGCACGATCCGCCGCCATTCGAGCGAAGAGAATGGCGAGCCATGCATGACGACCGCGGGCGGCCCTTCGCCAATGACGCCCCAGGCGATCTCATCACCGTTGAAGTCGAACCGCTCGGGCAACTGCCAATCCATGGCTTTTCTCCTGATCAGATTTCCACTGGGATCGAAATCACTCGTGCTAGCCAGGTAGAATCCGGATTACGGCCGTGAACAACGAATGCACGCAGCGCATTCCCCAGCCCGTGCCCGACTGGCACCTTAAGACAGCATCTGCAGACATCCGGCGGCCATGCATGGGAAATGACCGATGCCATTCACGGGCCGGTGCAAATGATCCCGGGACCGGTGATCCAAGCCCCGACTGTCAGAACCTCGACGCCGATCTGTCCGAAATCAGATGGCGCAAGAACCATTGAGCCGCGAGATCCGCGACTTCGTCCAAGGTGCCGGGAGGCAGCGCCAATATGATGACGTCGTCGCGCCCGACAAAGCGAACGAGTTCCCTGGCCAGTCGCCGTCCGGCCTCGCGGCGATCTGTGAAGATGGCAGCCATGACCTTCGATCCGCGTGCATCTGTTTTCCCGGTGCATATCCTTTCAGCCTGCGGCCACATCCCGTGGGATGGGCTGCGGCACCGGTATCGTTTTTGGAACTCGCTCGCTGTCTCGACGTTCCAAGAATAGTTTCGATCGCGAGGGAGGCGCGTTGGCGCGCGGATCGAGCAGACCGCGATCCGTGTCCGGACGCGTGGCGATCTCGCGTTGCGCAGCAGGAGGCGGGGTGGGCCCCAGCAATCAGAGAGAGGAACATCCCATGCAAGTTCAGGAGATCATGTGCCGTCGGACCGAACTGGTCGGCCCGAACACGACGATCAGGGATGCCGCCAGGAAAATGCGGGCCGACAATCTCGGCGCCCTTCCGGTCGGCGAGAATGACAGGTTGGTCGGCATGGTGACAGACCGCGACATTGTGATGCGCGGCGTCGCCGAAGAGCGCTCAGCCGGCAACACGACCGTTCGCGAGGTCATGTCTGAGCATGTCCATTGGTGCTTCGATGACGCCGACATCACCGATGCGGCGAAGATCATGGCCAAGCATCAGGTGCGTCGTCTTCCGGTGATCAACCGCGACAAGCGTCTCGTCGGCGTCATTGCTCTGGCTGACCTCGGGCGGACCGATGAGGAAGCCGCCAAGATCGCCCTCGAAGGCATTTCCGAGGCGACGGACGATCCTCGTCGCTAGAGCAATTCCAGGAAAAGTGCGTAGCGGTTTTCGCTCCGGAATTGCTTAAAACCAAAACTTGGAGCGGTTTGGGGATTCCGTGAAACACTGAACCGCTCTAGACGCTCGCCTGAGCGGATGCTGGCATGCGTCCTCCTCCGTCGGGGCTGAACGTCCCCTGCTCAGGCAGCCTTCGGTTTGGCCACTATCGCGCTTATGCGGCGTGTCTTGTCCTTTGCAGCGGGGTTCTTCGGAAGCTCGACAGCCGACAAGAATGCGCATCGGGACATGCCATCGCGGAACAACGGGCCGGCACGCCTGTTTGGTCAATCCACCCAGTCGGATTTCAACGAAAGGAGATTTCGATGAACGCCACCGGACTCGACGTATTCGACAAGACACTGCAGACCACAAACATCTGGCTCGACGAGATCATGGACGAGATTGGACCGGATCGGCAGGTCGCCTGGCACGTTCTCGGAGCGGTGCTGCACGCCCTGCGCGACCGTATCCAGCCGGATCTTGCAGCCCACCTCGGCTCGCAATTGCCGATTCTGGTTCGTGGCGCCTTCTATGACCGATATCAGCCCTCCAAAGCTCCCGAGAAGGTGCGGTCGCTCGACGAGTTTCTGGCCAAGATCAAGGCGGAGCTTGAGCTCATCCGCCCGCTCGATTCCAAGGATGCATTCAGGGCCGTGTCCAAGGTGCTTGCCCATCATGTCGAAGAAGGACAGATGCACAAGGTCTGGGACTCCCTGCCAGGAGAGATCAGACGGGTCGCCGAAGCTCAGCAAGCGGCGTGAACGGCGCTGGCGCGGGTTTCTCGGTCGCAATCTCCTGGGGAAATAGCAATGCCACTCACCCTTATCAGCCCGGCGTTCCCGGCAGGCGGAAAAATTCCCGAAAAGTACGCGCGCGACGGCCAGAACGTCTCGCCGCCGCTGAAGTGGTCCGGTGTTCCTGACGGTACCAAGAGCCTTGTTCTAGTCGTGCAGGATCCCGATGCGCCAAGCGGGACGTTCGGGCACTGGGCGGTCTTCAATATCCCGCCGGATGCCGGCGGACTTGCCGAAGCCGAAGATGGCAAGCCCGGTCCGTCGGCACTCAGGCAAGGCACCAACGATTTCGGCAATGCCAATTACGATGGTCCGCAGCCGCCTGCGGGGCATGGCGTCCACCATTACCACTTTCGGCTGGCCGCGCTCGATGTACCGAGCCTCGGCGTACCGGGACAGGCGGGCGTGCATCAAGTCTGGAAGCAAGCCCAGAAACACGCATTGCAGGAGACGGAGTTGGTCGGAACCTACGAACGGCCAGCATGAGGTCGGCGGCATTGGTCGCCGCCTTCACAGCTGCCGCTTTCACAATGCAATCTGGGCAAGCGGTTTTCGGGCAGGGCCGTGGATGACCGAGCCGTCGGCGGCAAAGATCGAGCCGTGGCAGGGACAATCCCAGGTGCGGTCAGCATTATTCCAGGATACGGTGCAGCCTTTGTGGGTGCAGGTCGCCGAAACCGCCCGGAGTGCTCCTTCGGTGTCTCTCCACGCCGCAATCTTTTCGTCTCCCCTGACGATCACGCCACCCATGCCGGGCGCGATATCGTGCGTGCTCGAGACGATCGATTGACTGCGGCCATTCTTGTGGAAGTCCTCGGGATAGGGCCGCGCCGGATCGTAGAGGTTTTGCCATCGGCTTGGGCGGCCGCAGATCAGGTCGGCGATCATCGTGCCCGCGACCGTTCCGTTGGTGATGCCCCAGGCGTTGAAACCCGTGGCAATGTGGAAGCCGGCCGCCTTGGTGGGATCGGGTTCGCCGGCGTATGGGATCCTGTCGGCCGTGTCATAGTCCTCATTGCACCAGCGCCACGCAACGTCACCGACGGGAAGGTTCTTTCTCGCCCATTTTTCCAGTTCGATGAACCGCCGCGCCACGTCGCCATCCCAGCCAGTGTTGAATTTGGGGCCGAGCGCGACCAGCAGTGGACCTTCGGCATCACGGCCCGTGCGAATGGAATGCGTCGGATCGTCGATGCCGATAAACATGCCGTCGACAGGGCGGGGATCATCGATCCGAAAGGCCATGGCGGTGTGGCAGCGCGGTTGCGTCCGGTTCGCCATGCCGACGGGACTCTTCACCGTCATGTTGGTGGCCACGATGACGTCCCCGGCATCAACGGCGCCGCCATCGGTGACGACGCGCCAGCGGCTTGCCTCGTCGATCGAGGTGGCGCGGCTGTTTTCGAAAATACGACCACCATGGGCTGTCACCGCTGCCGCCAAGCCAATCAGATACATCGTTGGATTGAACTGCGCCTGGTCGGGGAACCGTAATGCTGCGGTCGTTTCGAAAGGCAGCGGCGCGCGATCGAGGAGATCGGCCTCCAGCCCGACCTGGCGCGCGGCCTCCGCCTCGGCCACGACCTCCGCGCGCCGGCTTTCACTGCACGTATAGGTATAGGCGTCCTTGCTCTCGAGATCGCAGGCGATCGCGTAGTTGTTGATCCAATCGCGGATTTGTTGGGCGCCAGCGGAATTCGCGTCGGCGTAGTCCTGGGCCAACTCCAGGCCGACAGTGTCGATGAGATGACGATAGATCAGCGCATGCTGCGTGGTGATCTTGGCCGTCGAGCGGCCGGTGACCTGGCCGCCTGTCCGCAGGCCTTCGAGGACGAACACCGATCGGCCCGCCTCGCAAAGACGAAGCGCCGTCGTCAGGCCGACAATTCCGGCTCCCACGACAACGGCGTCCGCACGGAGCGAACCTTCGAACCGGGGAAAGTTCGTGGCGGTGGCTGCCGCAACCCAACAGCTTCCCGGTTTTCCTAAGAGAATGGCCATTTCAACCGCGTCCCTCGCGTCTCGATGCGCTTCCATCGACAACC
This sequence comes from Mesorhizobium sp. B2-8-9, assembly GCF_006439475.1. Taxonomy (NCBI): domain Bacteria; kingdom Pseudomonadati; phylum Pseudomonadota; class Alphaproteobacteria; order Hyphomicrobiales; family Phyllobacteriaceae; genus Mesorhizobium; species Mesorhizobium sp. B2-8-9. The sequence goes on from NZ_VFTQ01000014.1 coordinate 129,629, forward strand.
GGGCCGGCGGAGGAACGTTCCCGGGGTTCGTCGCTTTCATTCGATCGCTCGCCACCCCTGGCCAAAAAAGCACCGGGAAGGTGCGAGGTGCAGGCCATCACCCAAGTGATCGCCTCGCGGTCGTATTCGTCGCCCGAGCGCCAGTCCTCGAAGAAGGCGTTCAGCCTGTCGATACGCCCTGGCCAGATACCGGCGGCCTGCAGGCCGAGTGAAACGCCGTAATTGGTAAAGGCGAACTTGGTATCGCCCAGCCATGGGGCGCGGCTGAAATAGCCGGGCGGGTCGACCCACATCGTTTCCAGGGTTCGCAGCGAACGCCTCGTCTGCGCCTCTGCCCACGGCTCGTCGGGAAAGAAATGGGCGAGCCACAGCATCATGCCCAGGCCGAGGTCCTGCTCGATGTCGAGGGTGCGCCAATCCCGCTCCATCAGGTCGCGCATTTGCGCGATCTCGACCGCCAGCGCGTCCTCACCGAGCATCCGGTAAGAGACGTAGCCGTCATAGGCATCCATGCTGCCGAGACCGTAGCCAGGATATGGGCTGCTCAGATCCTCCTGCATCTTCCAGATCACGCCGCGGCCGGGGATCACAAAGGCTGGGTGAATGTCACGCGCCAGGGCAATGCCGCGCTTGCGGTATTCCGGCTTCAGATCGCCCAGACGCGCCAAGGCGAACAGCCACATCGCCAGATAATGGAAATACTGGCCATCGCGATCCGCCGCCTCGCCGATCCTCAATCCGCGCCGGCGGCCGAGCACACGCTCGACATCGGCCACCAGCCGGTCGGCCGCGCTCAGCCAGCGCTCTTCGCCAGTTTCTGTGTAGAGCGAGACATAGAGCACGACGCCGAATGCATCGGTCCAAAGATACCGCAAGCCGTTGGGCCAGATGCCTTCGGCGCGCAGCCAATCGAGTTTTCGCAGGACATAGTCGACGTCATGCAACATTGAGCCAAAGTCCTAAAACTGGCGGAACTGGCCGGTATTCGGCACCGCGCGACTGCGAGCATGCCGAATTTCGAGTTCTCCTCGGTCCGGTTGATCTGGCCAGATATCGCGAAACGATCTGATCGGCGGCGGGTTCCTTGACCGCTTTGCCCGCCGACCGGATATCCTCGTCCTGATCACGAGTTTCGGGTCCAGGCACTCATAGCGGGATGTGCGAGGTTGCCAGGCGTTTCGGGCGTTTCGATCGGAGAGGCAACGTTGCGACGCCGCCAAATCCGAATTGAGGCTGGCGAGGCCGCAGCCGAGCGCGGTTCTCAGCGCTTACGCCGCTCAACCCCGAACGACTTCAGCTAAGCAAGCCTAGTGCTAACTACCTGTTATACAGTGAGAAATTGGCGCACCGCGCCGGGTGATGATGAGAACTACGTCTACGCTATAGCCCTCCTTTAAGTCGGTTCAAATCCCGCTCTCTCCGCCATCACTATTGCTAGCGCATTGAATCATCAGCAAATTTCACAATTTAGGTCATCTAAACCCTCATTACACCCCACATTTTGAGGTGGATGTAGCGGCTCGTCCCTGGACGCTATTGGACCGTTGAGCGCGCGATTCGCGGTCTAACCCTGACGCTCCACTTGAACCAACTCAATTCGGTGGAATGCCCCAGGTGTTCCCTTTTTGTTCTATTCACTGCAGCGAGCATCGGCTAAACTATTGCCTCAAGGAACCGATTCTCCCGAGGCGCTCCAATGACCGTTCAACCTGTCAGCAAAACTCTCCACGGCGACAAGTTCTTCAACGAGCCGACGATCACCTGTCCCAGTTGCAAGACTGACTTCAAGCTGAACGAGTCTCTCGCAGCACCGCTAATCGCTGCTACGCGAGAGGAGTACGAGCAGCGCATCGCTCAGACGAATGCAGCCATCGCCCTGAGAGAAGAAGAACTCGAGCGTCAACGCCATGAAGTCGCAGCTACGAAAGAGAGCGTTGAAACGCTCGTTGCCGAGAAAGTTAGGACCGAGCGAACTCACATTGCAGCCGATGAGGCGCGAAAGGCAAAGCTTTTGCTATCCGCGGACTTGGATGAGCGCGACCGCAAAGTGGCCGAGTTGGAGGAGACGCTGAAGGCGCGCGACAACAAGCTCCAAAAGGCACAGAAGCAGCAAGCAGAGTTCCTCGCGAAGCAGCGCGCGCTCGAAGATGAGCGGCGGGAGATGACCCTCACCATCGAGCGAAAAGTACAGGAAAGTCTCGACGCGGTTCGGGCAAAAGCCAAGTCCGATGCCGAAGACGGTCTCAAAATGAAGATCGTCGAGAAGGAGGAACAAATCGCCGGCATGCAGCGTCAGATCGAGGATCTGAAGCGCCGCGCTGAACAGGGCTCCCAGCAGCTGCAAGGTGAAGCTCTGGAGTTGGAACTGGAAGGGCTGATCAGCAGTCGCTTCCCGGTCGATGAGATCGAGCCGGTCGCGAAGGGCGAGTTTGGGGGCGATGTCCTCCAGCGGGTCATCGGCCCGGCTGGTCAGCTATGCGGGGCGATACTTTGGGAATCCAAGCGCACCAAAAATTGGAGTCAGGGCTGGCTCGGCAAGCTGAGGACTGATCAGCGAGCTGCGAAGGCAGACATCGCCTTGCTAATTTCTGAAGCCCTGCCTGCGGGCGTTGAGACATTCGACCTAGTCGACGGGGTATATGTCGCCCACCCCAAGTGCGCCATCCCAATCGCAGTCATATTGCGGCAGTCGCTTATCGAATTGTCGAACACCCGTTTAGTCCAGGTCGGTCAAGCCTCAAAAATGGAGCTGGTGTATGGTTATTTGACCGGACCGCGTTTTCGACAGCGCATCGAGGCCATCGTCGAAAAGTTCTCCGACATGCAGGATGATCTCGCACGTGAGCGCAAAGCCACCATCCGACTATGGGCCAAGCGAGAAGCGCAGATTCAAGGTGTCATTGAATCGACAGTCGGCATGTATGGTGATTTGCAAGGCATAGCCGGGAACGTGATGCAGGAGATTGAAAGCCTGGAGGTGTTAGCGGTGACAGGACCAGCCTCCGACTCAGGCTTACCCGCCGCGCTTTGACGGCAGCCAGTTCTCACCGAAAGCCTCGATCCTGGTGTGCCGCCTTCACGTGCCGAATGCAGGGGTGCTGTTTTTGCCGATAGGGCTCGAGTTCCGCTCGATAAATGAGGACGCGGCAGAGTGATCGGTCTGGAGGAGCGGCACAACTAATGATTATTGATCTTTTTCAGGAGCCTTTCGATGCCTACGCGCCTATTACCACCGTGTCGTGAATCGGAGATAACCAATGCCGACGTATAACGAAATCCAGGACTATGTCCCGTCGTTCGTGCCGAAGACTTGTTGGATAGCCGACATTAAGGCTGCACACGGCCTGACTACGCGAAGGGCAGCTAATCGCGCCGACCCAGGCTCGCGCATGCATTCGTGTCCGCCCGACAAGCGAGTGGCGCTGGAAGCCGCCATGCGCGAAGTGGGCGCGCTTTGATGAATGTGGATGAGTTTGCGATCGGCCTCGCTAAAAGGTCATCGAACGCCCGACTGACCTACGCCCGTTCGTCTGTGAGGGGTCACCGGTTGGCTGCGACGTGTTCATCGTCGGCTACAACCAGCGACCGCTGTGGAAGGCGACCGCTGGCGATTTTGGAAATGCGGCTACAGCTATCAGAAGGACGCTTGGTACGACGAATACCTTGCTCAGCGCGGGAGTGAGAGTAAGACCCCGCGGCAAAATCACAGACATCGTACGCGGCTTGCCTGGCGTCGGCGTGCTGGAAGCTAACATCGACGCTCGCCCGTCCAAGCGGAAAAGTACCTATCCAAAACCTGTGACCGAGCAGTTTGACTTCGTCTTCGGCGCTTGCCGCCCGAACGTCATCATTGCGCATGGGACAGATGCCGTTGTGCCTACCGTACGCTGAAAAAACCGCTTTCACGCGCTGCATCGAAGCATAACTTGCTTGGCCGAGGGCCTTTTTTAAACGCGGCCTCGAAAGCGGCAAAGCCGCGATTATAATCTTTTGAGCCCTGGTATTTGATAAATCTGCTCATAGAGCCAAATATGGCCACAACAGGGCACGAACCAAAAGCCGCCATTATGTATCCGCCTTCATACGCGGTCGATTTGGCGTCAGCGTTTGCTGACACATGTAAACTAATACCGAGTGCTACTGCCGCTATAACTTTTATGGTAGTGGTGCCGATTCTCACTTGTGTATCCCCACGTCGCCTTACAACTTGCATATACATTTAAACTGACGGTCAAGGTCTCTATTGGCGCAAAGCACGTATGTCTTCCGGCCAGCTGTGACCAAACTCGCCGCCATCCCGATCATGTCGCCCTGCCAGGTGCAAATGTTGCAACCCTACCCGTATTCCTCACTGATTAGGAAACCAGATAGTTACGCTCTGCTGCGCTTGGAGATTGCGCGCCACAGGGCCTCTTCTTCATTAGTGCCGTCGTCGAAAATTTGGAAGATTTCCACAGCCAGCTATTCCCGCTGCTCCCGGTCCTTCTTGGCTAGGCGGCGCTCAGCACACAACCGGTTAAATACCCGCTGGAGCTTGTCTAAATCGGCGGGCCAATAAACGCCACTGCAACGCGACAACGACATGTCCGTCGCCCCTCTACGCGGCTATGGGATTATCTCACGGAAGTTACCGCCGCAACGACGGAGGTTTTTCCTGCAGAAAAAAAGCCTGTCGCGGTAAGCGACAGGCTCTCTATTTGGAACTTCAGAGAACTAGAATTTGTAGGCGATGCCGAGGCGAACCTCGTTGGTCTTCAGATCAACATCGGCATTGGCATTTCCAAAGGACTCTGAGCCGAAGTCAGTATAGCGATATTCGCCTCGCAGCAGCAGATTGTCGGTCATGGCATAATCCAAGCCGACGCCTATCGTCCATCCTGTGAATGTTTTATCGGACGAAGTTCCGCCAGGGACATTAGCACTAATGTCGACATCACCAAACGCAACACCGCCCGCAATGTAAGGAAGAAAACGATCAACGGCATATCCTAGACGAAGTCTTGCCGCCCCGCTCCATTTGAGTTCTTCGGTTGCGTCGAAGCCCGTTGGGACACCAGGAGAGGTGAATATTTCGCCGCTGCCATCAACATTTGCATATACGACGTCCAGTTCCGCACCAATCACGATGTTGTTGGACATCTGATAGTTGTAACCGCCGTAAACGCCTCCAAGGAATCCGTCAGGGTCTGTGTCGACAAAGCCCGGTCCGCCGATCTGGTCTATATTGCCTTTACCCCAAGCATAGCCTGCCTGTAGGCCGATATACCCGCCTGTCCAGCTAAAGACCGGCGCAGGTTCTGCAACGATGGCATCGGCAGCAAAGGCCGACGACGCCAGCAGAGACAACGACAAAGCAAGAAGCAGCTTCTTCATAGGTGATCTCCTCGTAACCTACCGTTGTGTAGCAGAGCTCGCCGATACGTGCAGTCGCATTTTTGCCACAGTTCTGCCCGGATTCGAACGGCGACCCATAGCCGAGGTCCATCGCCTTCGTTATGCTCCTATTCATGGCGGTGAGGCTCTTGAGGAAGCGGAGGAAGGGGGAGGTCGGATGAATCTCTTGTGCGGCAGCTCCGCCTCAAGTCAGCTTGAGAAAGCTGTTCGAAAGTCTGCCCTCGCTATGGTATCGGACACAGTCAGAACCTGAGAGCCGAAATCACAATAGGCCTGCACTATGTCGGGAACGTCGTAGGCGCCCAGGAGACACATCGCGGAACCCACTAGGTTGGAAAGTGGTTTGAGGTGGTAGCGGGAGACCGCTACATAGTGAGACCCACTATTGAAGGGGCATTCTTTTGCTATCGGCAACGCTCAGCATAGAGCGTAAACGTCGAAATCGCTCGGAATTAGGATGGCTTGGCCTACGGCTCGATTGGCTATCTGCCACTGACGACGTTCGGAGGTCGGCACACCGAACCTGCAGCCCAGTCGCGCGCTCTTGCGAGCCCGACGTTGGGATGCATCAGGCTGGGCTAGGATGTTGGCAGATAGGCGGAAAAATGGCTCCCCGGGCCGGACAAACCGAACGAAATCGAACCGGCAAAAAGTCGAATTAAGTGCATAATTTCAGTAACTTGGGAAACTACCGTCCACCTACCGCATTTCTTGGTTGTGTACCTCATGCGGCACATTTGTGTACCGCGACGGGACGCTAACGGGAAGTTCTTGGATTGCCAAGAGGGTGCCCAGAATTGAGCCCGGCGCTAGGGCCAGCACCGGGAGATCAAACTTAAATAGCGACCAGATCGGCAAGTTTGGCCGCCACTTCTGCCATGGAATTTTCTGCTGTGCTCAGGCCGCTCCGGGAGGCTAGCAGGGGGCTAACTTCACGGAGGGCTTCATACGTCGTGTTGTGCACTATAGGGACGATACGCTCGCCTGCAAGGAGTGCCGAAAGTTCTTTGTCGGCGATACTTTCTGTTGGGAGGCGGCGAAGCAGCGCGGGTGTCACCAGTACAATCCCAATCCGCGATTTCGCCAAGCCCTTGTCGATAGCGCGCATCAACGGCACACCGAGGCCAACGTCCTTCTCACTGAACCAGACCTTGACACCGCTTGCCTCAAGCAAATCGTGCAACTCCTTGGCGGGACCTAGCCGGTCGTCCCACGCGTGGCAAAGAAAGGCGTCCCGCAGGTCCAGCGATGCTTGCTTCTCGACGCTTTCACGGATCGGCGTGAGTGCGAGCACCTCGGCAGGTGTGTACAGGACGGACGAACTAGCCCGCGACCATCTCGGCTTTACGCTGCGGCTGGAACCACCGCTGCTGCTTCGACCGCCCCCGCTGCTTCCTGGCGATGAGTAGGACGGGGAGGAGTAGGTCGGGTAAGGGTTCGACCTATAGCTACTATAGCTGTAGCCGCCGTACCGACCACCGCATGCAGGGCAGGCCGCTCTACCGCTCGCTGTGCGATGGCCCTGTGATGGTGCTGTGCATCTTGCCATGTGGAACTTCCTCTATGAAGCGGTCTCACGGGGATTATTCGACAGCGGCTATGTACTCATGGGTTGAGGGCGCGGTTTGCGGGCGGGCGGAGGGCGTTTGTGCGGGCTGTCAGCGAGCCCTTGTATCTGCTTACGAGCCATCTCGATGTGTTCGTACAGTCGGTTAGGCGGGATACCTAGCCGGCCTCGATCAACCTTTAGAATGTATCGAAGGAATGCGTCCTGTAGGTCGCGGAATTTGCCTGCCTTGAACGCAGTCTGCATCTCGTCTCGGGTCGAGACTTCTGCGACACCGGTCGCAAGCGCCATTTGCTCCAGATAGACGCTTGAATTGAGCGTGAGTTCAAGATGAGCGATGCCGCTTTCCTTGATGGCCACCTGATCCCCGACCCCTACGCGACCAGTGTTCGGATCAAGGGCCTCCACTAGCCTGCGTTCGTACAGCCTGTTGATCACTGCCAGCACGAGTTCCTCTTGTACCCCGCAGCCTTCGAACAAACGGCATAGGTCGCCGACCCGCCAATGCCAATCCTCAACATTGTCGTCGTCGGGCCTGACACTGTTCATCTTCTGCCGAAGCAACCACAAGATATAGTAGGCAAGGAGAGGCGGAGCAGGTCTTAGGGGATTGGTGGAGAATATGTTGGAAATAAACTCGTTCTCTATCTCGTTAAACCTATCGTACTCTCCTCGTATCAGCGCTCTATGGGTTTTGTTTTTATCGGTAGTGACGTCCTCTCCGCCAAATCTCGACTTTATAATCTCATCGATTGCGAGCTCGGGCGACAAGAATATGCGCTCTGCAATCCGCAGCATCCTGCGAATATCAAAATTCCCTAGCCGGCCTATGAAACCGGACACGTAGTCGTTGTCCACGAAGACTCGGCGCACGGCATCCGCCAAAATGGCTAGGTCGTTGATTTCGACGCGGAAGCCGAGGCGTGAAAAATAAGACTTTGCAGCGCCCGGCTCTGCTTCGACCTTTGCTTGGAGGAAGTTCACGCGCCGCGAAATGATCTCCTTCGCATCGGGAACAGGTAGATAGAAACTGTGGGCCGAGTAGCTCTGCAACGCACCCGCTTTGGAGAGTCTCCACACAGTCCTGTCTGTTATCGGCACAACGTTGAACACCGACGCCGCGCTCTCAAGCGAATGAGCTAATTGGTACACCGCATCTTGAATTTCGGGCGAGAACTGATCGGTGTTGTCGAAGACAAGACATGGCAATTGCTGATGAGACTTGGCCGACCAAGCCAAAAGGAGCCTAACGTATTCATCTGGATATGCCTCCCGGCGAGCCTCAATGTGTTTGCCAAACTCGTCCTTAAACTGCTTCTTGTTGGTCTCGTATAGGTTCTTTCTCGTGCCTTGCGACCAGCGCTGGTACTCCGAGAAAAAGATGCCCTGTAGCTCGTCATACGTGGGCGGATTGGTTGAGCAAACGGCTGCTTCCAAGCTTTGGAGCAGTTGCTGCATCGCCCATCGGGCCACCGCGTCTCGGTCGCCGTGGAAATCTTCAAGATCGATCCGGCAAACAACACATTTCTTGCGCAGTCCCGAAGGCAGAACTTGTTCAAAGAAGCGATCAATGAACGTGGATTTCCCCGCGCCTTTGTTGCCCACTATCAGGACCGTTTCCGACACTCGCGTCTCCATCGCGCGGGATAGCTCGTCAACCAATGCGCCGCCCTTGCCGGTCTCAAGAGGCGTTATCGTGTTTAGAACACGCTGTATGATTTTCTCAAGTTCCACGTCTGCTTTGCGGCTTTCCCCCGTTTCCACAAAGCAGTCACGCAACATTTCGCGGTCTTTCTCGTTCGACATGCGAGAGAAGAATTGAGCAAACAGGAGCGCGGCGTCCGTGGCCAAGGGGTCCCGACGACGCATTCTGGCCGAGTTAGGATCGAGGACGAAAAATTGCTGCTCTGCCTCTGGAATGGTGATCCCTTCGGCCTCGTTGAGGTGCGCGAGATGGTGTCTATTGGTGATTGAGGCGGGACTGAGAAGATCGGCAAACTTCGCGAAGTTATTAGCAACAGCATCGATGTCCGGGAACAAAATTCCTTTTCCTTCCATCGGGGGCTTTCCATCGGTCCGAGAGCCTCTGAAAAAGAGCCACGTGTTTCCATCAGTGACTGCCGCGACTGCAACGCCCTTCTCCATGGCGTAACCCATTGCTTGTCGGATGCCGGGCAGAAGGGGCTTCACTACCGCGCCGCTTAGAGCGACATTGATGACCTCACGCCCCTTAGTCGTGGGCGATAGCAGGCCGACGCGTTTAGCCTCCAAAATCGTTTCGTTCCGACCCCCGATTGTCAGAAGGTAGTCGATGTACCCGGTGCCGCTTAGGGGCTCTGTGAAAACCGCTTCGTGTTTCCAGTTCAACACCTCAAAAAGAAACCGGTCGAGGATTTTAAGCCGCGTGTCACTTTCATTTTGACCCGCCTCTATTGCGGCGCGAAAATCGGGCAACAGCGAGACAAGCCGGGCATGGGCTTCATCGATAGGATTTGACATTGAAGCGACTGCCCCCAAGCTGTTCGAAAGTCCCCGTTGAAGATAGTTCACTTACACCTTTAAATGCAATGGGCGGTATATTCCGCGTTCCGAGCAGTAATAACGCAGTCGTTCTCCGCAGAGGATGCTTCAATTGTGCACAAAAATCCGAGAAGCCTGACCTCTTAAGGGGCGGGACTCGCGGGCCAAGGGGGAGAGACCCGATGTGGCCACGCCAAGGTCGGGCGGCAATCAGGCGCGTTCCCATTGTTGAAGCTGTGAAGCTGCCGCCCGCCGAGAACGTGATTGCCGCGAGGACCTCGGCTGGATATCCCATTGAATAGTCGCGATATCCTGCAATGGGGAAACAAGCACTATGGCTGATGTCGGTACGATCATCATGGAACACGAGGTTGACACTTCCCGGCTCATCGGCGCGTTGTTCGAAGCAGACGATGTAGGGGCCATCGTACGGTGCCACTACGAAGCGGAACGAGCGCTCGACTTCGTTTTAGAAAAGCTAACTGATGGGCGTTCAAAGCGCACGAAAGGGTGGACCTTCGCCAATCGGCTGGAAGTGTGCCGGATGTTCGGCGTCCGGGACATGTGGACCGCACCAATTCAGACGATAAACAACCAGCGCAATGATTTTGCTCACAAAGGCCAATTGTTGATCGAAGATCAGCAGATTTTGGACCTGTACCATCAAGTTCGCCGTATATACCCCAAATTTAGCGATAAGTTTCGTCTAGAAATTAGTGGACGCAAATTGTTCAATAAAGAGTTTGGAGAAAGCAGCAACAGAGAGAAATACGTTATGTTGGCGTCGGTCGTAACGAGCCTATTCTGTTCGCTTCCACAGATGGCATCCGTACAGAAGCCCAACGTTTAGAAATCACCAAAAAATCTGAGACCTCGAGCTCGACAAGTGCGGAACTGCGCTACCTCCCGGTGGGTGGCGGAACGGTAGGAGAGTCCGATGGAGGCATACGCCCTGATCATCGCGGCAGCAGCGGCCTTCGGTGGCTACAACGTCGGCCTCGGCGGCGACAGCAAGAACGCTGGCTTCGCTGGGTCGATCCTCGCGGCGTTCGCGTTCGCTATCCCAATGGGGTTCTGGTTGGCATCAAACCTACTCGCTTATGCTTTCAAAGGTGGAGCCTCTGGCTTCAAGCCGGGGCAAGTCCGCGAGGTCGTCGGCCCCTTGCTGTTCGGCGCTGCCGTTTGGCTTTGCGCGATAGCTGTTGGATTTATCGTCCGCACCAGAGGGAAACGATAGTCCATTTAGACCTTGCCCTATCGGACCGCCCAAGCAGATTGGTTGCGGGTTCAAATAGGGCCTATTTTGACTTTTGATATGGCTCGTGCACAACGTTTGTGATGCTGTTGACCGCTTGGCCACGAGCCTCAAGACGCTCAGCCTGTTCCTGGGACCGCTTCGTCCGATCGGCCACGAGGCGACATCGTTGTCGTCATTGTTGCGTTCAGAGCTCAAGAAACTGAGTCTGCCGGCGATCGGCCTAGAGTTGGCGTTGCGCGCGCCGCGATGGCGGCCCACCGCGACAAGACCGGCAAGGCCGATGCGCTGGGCATCGCCCACATCATGCGCACCGGCTGGATTCCGACAGGCCCATACCAAGTCGCAAAGCTGCTACCGGACGAAGCTTTTGCTGAGGCACCGGCGCAACCCGAAGGCCATGTTCCTCGACCTGGAGAACGCCATCTGCCATCGCTGAAGGCATTTAGCGTCCGACTGGGAAAGGTCGGGCGAGGGGCTTTCGAGAAATCGGTGCGCACCGCGGTGGCGGAGGATCCGCTGTCGTCCGAGGTGATGGACGCCATGCTGTCGGCGCGCGCAGCGCTGTGGAGGCAGTACTGCCGGCTGCACGATCTCGGCGTCAGAATGGTGGCCCGCAGCGAGCTGTGCCGGCGTACCATGGCGATCCCCGGCCCGGTGACGGCACTTTCGTTCATGACGGCGATCGATGACCCGTCGCGCTTCCGCCGCTCGCGCGACGTGGCGGCCTTCGGACTCACCTCGCGGCGCTCGCAGTCGGGCGCCTCGATCGACGTGCAGGGGCGCATATCGAAAGCCGGAGACGCGGACGTGCGACGCTCGCTATACGAGGCGGCGTCGGGGCTGATGACGCGCTTCAAGGGCAGGGACAAGGTCAAGAGCTGTGGCCAGGCGATCGCCAAACGCTCCTGCCACCGCAAGGCCTGTGTCGCCGTGGCGCGCAAGCTGGCGGTGATCATTCATGCGATCTGGACCGGCAGAACGTTCTATGTCTGTGATCCAGCGGCAAGCCAGGCGGATGCCGGCCGGCGTGCCCATGACAAGGCCGGCAAGCGCATCGATGAACAGAAGACCGACAGGTTAAAACTCATGGCGCCGGCACGTTGACGGACGCCATCTGACACAATGAATCCGCTCCGGCGGATGAGGACCGATGCAGACCAGGAACGACGGAACGCACGTTATCTTGCCTGCGGCCGCGCTGATCGCGAGGCAGCCGGACCGCGCCGGATTGCCTGTGATCATGGCTCTGTCAGCCCCGATGGAAACGTGCGCCACAACGGTTCCCGTGCTGCAAATAAGCAGCGCTGCTACGCCGTCGCAGAGCGCGCAAGACTGCACGGCGCATCGAAACTCAACGAAAGAGTATGGAATCGTGGTATATAGAATAGAATAGTGTACTATCGTATATTATAGGAGGGAGGACGATGGAAATGGGGTCTCGTAAAGTGCGACGAATAAGATGGCAAGATAAAAGGGCGCACATTGTGCGGCGATCGGTTGGCTGTTTTTGCTGGCGTTTTCGTCATTTCTCACACATTGCTCGCCTTCGCTGCAATGTACGATTTTATAATAAATTGTTGATCTAGTGTGAGAATCTCCAAGGTGCGGAGCACATCCGCTGGCCCATACCGGGTTTGCCCTTATCCTTCAAACGTCTGCACTGGGGCCGATTCCAGACAGGCCGTTACGAGGCACCGACCGTGGGATAGCTGCCGTTAGTTGCGACGCGCACGGCACCACAGCTTCCGGCCTCACTTAGCCATTATGACCATTTCTTCCAGGCATTCTCTTGGTCCGATCGCGACGCACCCAAGGCCCGAAGCACCGACTCGACGGTCTGTTGTGTCACTTCGGGCCTGGTGCCACGATCAAGAATACCGCGCGTCACCTGCAGCCATATGCCCATCACGATGTCCACTGCCAGCTCCGCGTCCCGTATGCTCACACGCTCTTGAACTATCGCCTGCGCGATATCGGCCTTGAGGTTCGTCCGGACACCTCGCGCATACTCGCCGCGCGATTGAGAACTTTGAACGACCAGACGTGCCCAGTTCGCGTCCGAGATCGCCTTTTCCAAGAACTTCGTGAAAGCAAAGGATAGGCGTTTGAGTGGATCCTCCAGTGCGCGGCGCGCGTCCCCCAACACTGCGTCAAAGCTCTCCCCGAGTTTTTCCCCCACAGCTGCAGCCAGTTCGTCGATGCTCTGGAAGTGGTAGTAGAAGGTACCCTTCGCGACGCCGGCTGCCTCGACTACCGCATCGATCGTAACCGCCTCGCGAGGCCGTTCTGCCATCAGCATCGTCCCGGCATCCAGGATCAGGGCACGCGTTTTTTCTCGCTTCTCCCGTCCGATCTCCGCCCTACGCGCCAAATCAACCTTTGCCATCCGTCCTGCCTTTTCTGCATTGCATCATTACGCAAATGTCATATTGACTAAATAGTCGTTTTGACCTAATTGTGCAATATGAAAGTTGCTGAGCCAACCGGCAGCAGCTCGATTTCTCGTTTTCCCAACACAAGCGTATCCGAACAATAAGGAATGGCATCAATGAATGTTCAGTCCCAGCACTTCAAATCAGAGAGCCGGCCGCTGCCGTTCGAATGCATTGCCCTGGTGCTGCAAGGTGGAGGCGCGCTCGGGGCCTACCAGGCGGGAGTCTATGAAGCTCTTGCGGAAGCCGACATTCATCCGGACTGGGTCGCCGGCGTGTCCATCGGTTCCATCAACGCGGCAATCATTGCCGGCAACGAGCCTTCCGAACGGGTCTCAAAGCTGCGTGCGTTCTGGCGCGAGATTACGGCGAACCCCCTGCTCGACTGGGCTGCCGCCGCAGGCGCGCTGGCTCCCAAAGGCGACCTGCCCCGCGCGATCTTCAATCAGTTCAGCGCAGCCTGCGCTGCTATAGCTGGCGCGCCGGGCTTTTTCAATCTCCGGCAACCTGCTCCCTGGCTCCGCCCAGGTGGAGCAATCGAGGGCACAAGTTTTTACGAAACCACTCACCTGAAGAGCACGCTTGAACGACTTGTCGACTTCGACCGGATCAACGCAGGCGGCATGCGTTTCAGCGCAGGCGCCGTAAACGTGTGCACGGGTAATTTCGTCTACTTCGACAATCAAACCCATACGATCCGTCCAGAGCACGTGATGGCCAGCGGCTCGCTTCCGCCAGGCTTCCCGGCCATTGAGATCGAGGGGGAATTCTACTGGGACGGCGGCCTCATCTCGAACACCCCGTTGCAATGGGTGGCCGAGAACGGGCCTCGGCAGGACACGCTCGCCTTCCAGGTGGACCTCTGGAGCGCCCAGGGTGATTTTCCTCGTAATCTTGCCGACGTGGCGACCAGGCAGAAGGAAATCCAGTATTCCAGCCGCACCCGCGCCAACACCGAGCAGTTCAAGCAGCACCAGCGGTCCCGGCACGCGCTTGCAGGCTTACTCGCAAAGCTTCCCACCGACCTGCTCGGCAGCGATGAAGCGACCATGCTGAGCTCTCTTGCCGACCACAAGGTCTATAAATTGGTTCACCTGATCTATCGGTCTAGACAGTACGAGACGCACTCAAAGGATTACGAATTTTCGCGGCTGTCGATGGAGGACCATTGGCAAGCGGGTTACTTCGACGCGGTGCGCACGCTGCGTCAGCCAGAGGCACTGAGCAGACCGAACAATCTGGAGGGAGTTAGCACTTACGATCTCGCCCAGAACGGGCAGGGGTAGCGGCCGCGACGCGGCTGCGCGATCGAGCTCGTGCTCCAATCCTCCAAACTCAAACGGGCTTCTCCTGAAACCCAGCAGACTGCTCCACCCAAGGAAGACCAGCCATGAACCAAGACACTATCAGGGAAACGGCCTTTGCCATGCCTCTGACCAACCCCGCCTATCCAGTCGGTCCATATCGTTTCCGAAATCGCGAGTATCTGATCATCACCTATCGGACGGATCCGAGAAAGCTGCGCGAGCTTGTGCCGGAACCGCTCGAGGTGCCCGACCCGTTGGTGAAGTTCGAGTTCATACGCATGCCCGACTCGTCGGGTTTCGGCGACTACACGGAAAGTGGACAGGTCATTCCTGTTTCCTTTCGCGGCCGCCATGGCAGCTACACCCATTGCATGTTCCTCGACGATCACCCGCCGATCGCAGGTGGCCGCGAACTGTGGGGTTTCCCAAAGAAGCTAGCCAGTCCCACGCTGCGCGTGGAGACCGACACTCTTGTGGGCACACTCGACTACGGCCCGGTCCGGGTCGCCACCGCAACGATGGGCTACAAGCACCGGGCTGCCGAACTCGCATCCGTAAGGGCCTCACTCAGCGGCCCCAATTTCCTGCTGAAGATCATCCCCCATGTCGACGGCAGGCCACGTATCTGTGAACTGGTCGAATACCGCTTGGAAGATATCGATCTCAAGGAAGCCTGGCACGGCCCGGCATCGCTCGATCTTTGGTCGCACGCGCTGGCCCCCGTGGCAGAATTACCGGTCCTGGAGGTGGTATCGGCGATGCACATCATTGCCGATTTGACCCTGCCGCTCGGGACGGTCGTCCATGACTATCTGGCCGAGACGAAGCCCACCTATAACAAAGGAAAAACCCATGCGTTCGCTGAGTGAAACATCGTCGGTCAAGCAGGCTGCAAATCCCGACGGCCGGCTTATGGACAAGGTCGCCATGATCACTGGAGCCGCGAGCGGCATCGGCAGGGAAATTGCACTCACCTTTGCCAGTGAGGGGGCAAAGGTGGTCATCGCGGATCTTGATCAGCAGGCGGCTCAAAGAACCGCGGCCGAGATCGATCCGACGGGCAAACGTGCCCTCGGAGTCGCGATGGACGTCGGCAATGAGGAGCAGGTCGAAATTGGCATGGGCCAAGCGATCCAGGCCTTCGGCCGATTGGACGTCCTAGTCAGCAATGCCGGTGTCCAGATTGTCGGCCCTCTCGTCGAATTCGAATTCGCAAAATGGAAGAAACTCCTTTCCATCCACCTCGATGGCGCCTTCCTGACCACCCGCGCCGCCTTGCGGCAGATGTACAAGCAGAACAGCGGCAGCATCATCTACATGGGATCGGTACATTCCAAGGAAGCATCGCCGCTCAAAGCGCCTTATGTGACAGCCAAGCACGGCTTGATCGGCCTGGCTAAGGTCGTAGCGAAGGAGGGTGCCGACCGCGGCGTTCGTGCCAATGTGATTTGCCCCGGTTTCGTCCGCACCCCGCTGGTGGAAAAGCAGATACCGGAACAGGCCCGCGAGTTCGGGATATCTGAAGCGGAGGTCGTCAAAAACATCATGCTGAAGGAAACCGTCGACGGCGAGTTTACGACTGTGCAGGATGTGGCGGAGACGGCGTTGTTTCTCGCGGCCTTCCCCTCTAACGCTCTGACCGGCCAGTCGCTTGTGGTCAGCCATGGATGGTCGATGCAGTAGCCCTTTGCAGAGCATGTCGATGGGCAAAGAGGTCCGGGTAGTCCGGGCACTGGTCGAAGACATGGACGCATCGCTCGCGCTGGACATTAGAAGTTGATTATTTCAATCCTTTTCAGATCGGCACCACAGGCACTATCACTATGACTTGTATAGTATGCGAACAAAACTTCCTGGCGCGCCCTGTCCGCTATTACTTCTGCTCCAGGGTGTGTTGGGATGCAGCGATGAAAAACACTGCTTGGAAGATCCTGTCGGAGCAAG
The DNA here is from genome assembly GCF_006439475.1 of Mesorhizobium sp. B2-8-9. Classification (NCBI taxonomy): domain Bacteria; kingdom Pseudomonadati; phylum Pseudomonadota; class Alphaproteobacteria; order Hyphomicrobiales; family Phyllobacteriaceae; genus Mesorhizobium; species Mesorhizobium sp. B2-8-9. The sequence continues at coordinate 146,051 of NZ_VFTQ01000014.1, forward strand.
ACTTCGGCCTGTTCACGCCTGTCAAGCTTACCACTCCCACCCGCTATCCTCGGCCATCCTGACCCGACCAGCCCAGACATGCGACCAGGTGGAAGCACCCCATGGCCGCGAATGCTGATCAGGCGTTTCAAAGTCACACGGCTTCCATGCCTAGCAAGCACCCCGTGAAGCGCCGCAGAACCGGCCTGTTGTCGGGCCTCTCCACTCCGTCTCCTTTGAGCTCTCCTCTCACTCGCCATGCCTTTTTGCATGGCACGATTGCGCGCAACTCATATTGACTATATAGTCGATTTGACTTAATAGCCTAAATCGAAATCGAGCCACTCAGCTCGGCTCGCCCTTTCACAGTTCCCTGCAACCTCGACCTTTCGAGCGGAGGCTTCCATGCGCCTGTCGTCGCGTCATTTCCTGTTGGCCGGTATCGCCGGCCTTTGTCTTGCCGGTTGTTCACAAAAGGAGGCCGAGGCGCCGGCAGCGCCACGAACGGCCCGCGTGGTGGTGGTAACGCCCCACACGTTCAAGCTGGTAACGCAAGGCGCCGGCCGCATCCAATCGCGCTATGTCAGCCAGGTTGGCTTCGAGGTCGGCGGCCGGCTCGTCACGCGCGATGTCGATGCTGGCGCAATGGTCAAAAAGGGCCAGAAGCTCGCGGAACTCAGCGCCGTCGATTACCAGAACAAGGTCACCGCCACGGCGGCGGACCTCGACGCGGCCAAGGCCGCACTTGCTCAGGCTGCCGCCCAGGAAGAAAGATTTCGGCTTCTCCTCGGCAAAGGCTTCGCCACCCATTCGCAATACGATGACGCGCTGAAGTCGCTGCGGAGCGCGCAAGCGCAAGTTCAGGCGACCGACGCCAATCTGCGCATCGCACAGAACCAGCTTGCCTATACCGAACTCAAGGCGCCCGACGACGGCATCGTGACCGCGACCGGGGCAGACCCCGGTCAGGTGGTGGTCGCCGGACAGATGGTGATCGAGATTTCGCGCAATGACGAGCGCGAAGCCGTCTTTGCGGTCGCGAGCGAGGACATAGTCAGGGCAAGCCTTGGCATGCCGGTGAATGTTGCGCTCCAGGCCCACCCTGAAATCGCGGTGACAGGCACGATCCGCGAGATTTCGCCCGAGGCCGACAGCGCCACCGGCACCTATCAGGTGAAAGTTGCGGTACCTGCTCCGCCCCCGCAAATGCGGCTCGGAGCAATCGTTGTTGGTCGTGTCGAAAGCGACGAAGGTCATTTAGTCGCGACACTTCCCCCGAGCGCACTGCTGCAGTCCGGAGACCAGCCCCAGGTTTGGGTGGTTGGCAAAGACGACAAGGTAGAGCGGCGCAAGGTCCAACTGCTCGAGTTCGATGCAAGTTCCGTCACCGTGAGCCAGGGGCTGGCCGCGGGCGACAAAGTAGTGGTCGCCGGGGTGAATTCCCTTGCCGACGGCGAAGTGGTCAAGCCCAATGCGGAGGTCGAGTGATGGCCAGCTTCAACCTTTCCGAATGGGCCGTGCACAACCGCTCGATTGTCGTCTTTCTAATGCTCGTCTGCGTTGCGGCCGGTATCACTTCTTACGAGCGTCTCGGTCGTCAGGAAGACCCGGATTTCACGGTGCAGACCATGGTGGTCCAGGCAAACTGGCCGGGAGCAACCGCTGCAGACACGCAGCAGCAGGTGACGGACCGGATCGAAAAGAAGCTCGAGGAAACCCCGAACCTCGATTACCTCAAGAGCTACACCAAGCCAGGCCAGGCGACGATTTTCGTCTACCTTAAGGAGTCCACCAAGAAGCGCGACCTCGACGGCATCTGGTATCAGGTCCGCAAGAAGGTGAGCGACATAAGGCAGACGCTGCCGCAAGGCGTGGTCGGCCCCTTCTTCAATGACGAGTTTGGCGACGTCTTCGGCACCATCTACGGGATAACCTATGACGGTTTCAGCCCGCGTCAGGCACGCGACTTCGCCGAGACCGCGCGGGCCGAATTCCTGCGTGCTCCCGATGTAGGCAAGGTCGACATCTACGGTGACCAGGACGAGAAGGTCTATCTGAATTTCTCACCGCAGAAGCTCGCCAATCTTAAGCTCAGCCTCGACGACGTGCTGTCGGCAATCGCCCGCCAGAATGCCGTTGTGCCTGCCGGAATCATCAACACGCCCAGCGAGAACGTGCTGGTCGACATGACTGGTTCCCTGTTGGCACCTGATGACATAGCCAAGCTCAATCTGTCGGTGGGAGGGCGGTTCTACAAGCTCTCGGACATCGCCGAGGTGCAGCGCGGCTATAGCGATCCGCCCGGCAAGATGTTTCGCGTCAACGGCAAGCCGGCCATCGGTATCGGCATCAACATGCGCGATGGCGGCAACAATCTCGATTTCGGCAAGGGTCTCCACGCAGCGGCCGAGCGGCTCAAGCAGCGTTTCCCGGTCGGCATCGAGCTCAATCTGGTATCGGACCAGCCCGAGGTCGTGCGTGAGGCGATCGGCGAATTCACCAAGGCGCTCCTCGAAGCCGTCGCAATCGTGCTCGTCGTGAGCTTCCTCAGCCTCGGCCTGCGCGCCGGCCTGGTGGTCGCCCTGTCCATCCCGCTCGTCCTTGCCATCGTCTTCGCATTCATGGAGTTCGCGGGTATCAGCCTGCAGCGCATTTCGCTTGGTGCGCTCATCATCGCGCTCGGCCTTCTCGTCGATGACGCCATGATCACGATCGAGATGATGATCTCCAAGATCGAAGAAGGCATGCCGAAGATCAAGGCAGCAACCTTTGCCTACACGTCCACCGCCTTTCCAATGCTGACGGGAACGCTGATTACGCTGCTCGGCTTCCTGCCGATCGGGTTCGCGGACAACAACACCGGGCAATACACCTTCTCACTGTTTGCCGTCATAGGGGTGGCGCTCATCGCCTCATGGTTCGTGGCCGTGATCTTCGCTCCGGTACTCGGGCTGACCCTCTTGCCCGCGCACATGAAAGCGCATGGGGAGGCCGAACCAGGACCGTTCATGCGGCTGTTCCGGCGCCTGCTGGCGTTCACCATGCGGCACCGTTTTCTCACCATCGCCGCATCCCTCATTGCCTTTGGCGCTTCACTTTACGGCATGGGCTTCGTCCAGCAGCAGTTCTTCCCGGCCTCCAACCGGCCTGAACTCCTGGTGACGATGACGCTGCCCAAGAATGCCTCGATCACCGCTACCGAGGCACAAACGGAACGGCTGGAGAAGGTCCTTGCGGGCGACGCCGATATCGAGCGCTTCTCCTCCTATGTCGGCGGCGGCGCCATCCGCTTCTACCTGCCCCTGGATGTGCAGCTCGACAACGACTTCATGGCCGAGACCGTCGTCGTGGCCAAGGACCTTCAGGCGCGCGATCGCGTGCAGGCCAAACTGCAGACGCTGTTCGCCGACAATTTTCCGGACCTAACTGTGCGCATTTCACGCCTGGAATTGGGGCCGCCGGTCGGCTGGCCGGTGCAGTACCGGGTGAGCGCGCCTACTCCCGAGGATGCCCGGAAGTATGGCGAGCAGGTAGCCGAAGTCCTGCGGGCTTCCGGCCTTGTGGAGACCGTCAACTTCGACTGGGGCGAGAAGAACAAGGCGCTGCGCATCGTCGTCGACCAAGACCGTGTCCGGCAGGCGGGGCTAAGCTCCGAACAGCTCTCCCAGGCGCTCAGCCGCGTGCTCAACGGCTCGACGGTCACGCAACTGCGCGATTCCATCTACCTGGTCGACGTGGTCGCACGCGCTCAGACCGACGAGCGTTCCACAATCGAAGCCCTGCGTCACCTTCAGATCACCACGCCCACGGGTGCATCCGTTCCGTTGCGCGAGCTCGCCGATTTCAAATACGAACTCGATGACGGGTATGTTTGGAGACGCCAACGCCTGCCCACCATCACAGTCCAGGCACAGCCACTGCCGGGGCTGCAGCCGGCCTTCGTTCACCAGCACGTTGCCGCTGCGCTGGCCACGCTTTCCAAGTCGATGCCGGCGGAAACATCGATCGAGACCGGCGGCACGGTGGAAAAGACCGCGCTCAGCAACGCCGCCCTGTTGGCCCAGTTCCCGCTGATGATCACCTTGATGCTTACGGTTTTGATGGTCCAGCTCGGGAGCTTCAGACAAGTGGCCATGGTCATCAGCGTAGCGCCTCTCGGGCTCATCGGAGTCGCGATCGCGCTGCTGACAACCAGTACGCCGATGGGCTTCATCGCGACGCTCGGGATCATTGCGCTCGCCGGCATGATCATCCGCAACTCGGTTATCCTGGTGCACCAGATCGAGCATGAGCGGGCCCAGGGGATCGAGCCATGGAAGGCGGTGATCGACGCGACCGTCCACCGGTTCCGGCCGATCATGCTCACCGCGGCCGCGGCGATCCTGGGCATGATTCCGATCATGCACGACGTTTTCTGGGGGCCGATGGCTTACGCCATCGTCGGCGGACTTGCCGTCGCCACCATGCTGACGCTGGTTTTCCTGCCGTCCCTTTATGTGACGGTGAACCGGATCCGGGAAAGCGACGAGCCATCGGTGGCGCCAGAGCCAAGCATCGGTGCAATCCCGATCCTGGCCTTGTCGGACTGAGAAAGGAGAACGGCCATGCTGGAAACACGCCCCACTCTCCTTGACCGCTTTCTTGCGACCGACGCCACCATGTGCGCAGAACCCGACGGGACCACGCGACAATATGTCGACAAGATGCTGTCCGCGGCGCTGCAGGAGGCACAATCGGTCGCGCGTTCCTACGATACCAAGGCTCAGATCGTGGGCGTGGGCTACATCCTCGCCCTCAACCTGATCCTGCGATTTGGTGATCTGCTGCCGTCGCACGCTCCACTCGGACCGCTGTTCTACGTGGCGGTCTGGGGGATCGTCATCATGCCGATCATGCAGTTCGGACAAGTGCTCTATCCGAGCCGAAAGCGAGCGGACAAGGAACTCAACCGCAAAATAGCTGGCGCCTGCGCTATCCCGCCCGTCTACCATGTGGACCCTGGATATTTCGCCGATGTGCGCGAATTGGTTCACCTGGCGCTGCAATCCGATTGGACCTCGGTGGTATCCGCTGAACTGCTGAAAACCTCACGCGTGAGAGAGATCAAACAGGCGCGCTTCCATCGTGCCCTGCTGATGACCGTCGTCTCCTTCGCCGTCCTTGGAGGCGAACAGCTTTTCCGCAGCTTCGCCTTGGCTTGAATAGAAACCGAGTCAGGAGCTTGAGAGCTATGCTGAGGATCATCCTGCTTGGCCTGTGCGCAATTGAGCTTACGGGCTGCATCGCCGCCTATTCACGCGATGGCGTGCCGACGGAACGCATGGCTGCGGCCGAAGTGAGTGGCTATCCCAGCGACATACGAGTCTGGGGCGATTCAGACGAAAGTTTTCCGCCAGATCGTCTCATCGCATTCCGCGACGAGAGAATTCAGGCGGCAAAGGCGGATCCGTCGATGAAGCCGCGGGAGCTCGCCGCCCTTACGATTTCGGGCGGCGGCAGCAGCGGCGCCTTCGGCGCCGGGATCCTCGCAGGCTGGACAAAGGCCGGCACGAGGCCCAGGTTCGATATTGTCACCGGCATCAGCACCGGATCGTTGATTGCGCCCTTCGCGTTCCTTGGCCCAGCTTATGACGATCGCTTGAAGCATGCCTTCACCACAATAAAGGACGCCAACATCTATACGGAGCACAGCTTCCTCGGCGTTCTGTCGAGCGCATCGTTCACCAGCAACGCTCCCCTTGCCAAAATGCTGGACGAAGAAGTCACCGAAGACATGCTGGATCAGATCGCCGCAGAGTCCGGCAAGGGACGGAGGCTCTTCATCGGAACGACCAACCTTGATGCGGATCGGCCTGTCATCTGGGACATGGGCGCCATCGCGGCGAGCCATCGGCCGGACCGGCTGCAGCTCTTCAAGCAAGTTATCCTGGCCTCCACCGCCATCCCCGGAATTTTCCCGCCCGTCGAACTGAAAGTGACCGCCGCCGGAAAAACCTACCACGAAATGCACGTCGACGGTGGCACCAGCAACCAGGTCTTCTTAATGCCCGCAGGCTTGAGCTTGCGCGAGCTTGATCGGACGTTCCACGGTCGGGTCAAAGCACGCCTCTATATCATCCGCAATGGCCGGACGACGCCGGCGCCAGGGGTCGTCAAGGCTACGCTGCCCGACATCGCGGAAAAGGCGGTCTCTTCCCTGATCAAGACGCAAGGGATCGGCGATCTCTACAGGCTTTACGCTATATCCAGGCGCGACGGCATCGCCTACAACTTCATAGATGTTCCGGCAGACTTCACCGACGAGCCAAAAACCCCGTTCGAGAATAAGTTCATGCGGGCGCTGTTCAAAGAAGGCTATGAAATGGGCCGCGGCGGCGTGCCATGGAAAAACGTGCCGCCCGGATTTTCGAGATGAGCTGGCGGAGGCCGTTGTGGCCGGCCGATCATCTCGCAGCGCTCCAAAAGTCGGCCTGAATCTTGACCACGAGCTATTTTCCCTCCTCTACCTGTCGGATCGGCGGACGCTCCACAAGCAAATGGATCCGCGGTATCTCCACCGATATGGAAGGCATGCGAGCGAACGGCAGCTTACGGGATCGTCATCCGGGGCCTTGAATGTCGTGGATTGGGCGCAAAGCCGCCGCCCGCTCGCTACAGCGCTGTTGAGGGCGCTCTCGCGGGCGGCTCAACGGTCGCGTGTGGCTATCTGTTCAGCCGCACCAGCGTGTGCGGCTCGACACCCAGCGCGTCTGCGATGCGCCCGAGCACGGTGACACTTGCCGAAACGTGTGCCCGCTCGATTGAGCCGATGTATCTAGCGCTAAGCCCTGCGCGCTCTGCCAGCTCTTCCTGCGTCAGCCCTTTGCTGCTTCTGATTTGACGCAAGTTGCTTGCAAAAACTTCCTTGAGGTCCATTCCCAGAGATAGCTCAGGAATGGAACGATCATTCCAGGAACGATAGTTCCTATTCGGCATTCAATATGATATAGAGGAGATGCCTTCCAGCAAACGAAAAGGCTCACCCGCATGGACAGATTCGATAGACAACCCGCATTGGAAAGTCGGTTCGATGACCGAGCACTGCACCTTTGGTCCCACCAGCAGCGAGCCCATCACGTCGCGCTCCTACTGTGCCGAATACAGCAACGGCTGGAGAGCCGAATGTTGGTCAATACCGGAATTCCGGTATTGACGGATCTGGCAGCATCGGGCTCCGGAAATAGCGTCCGAGCGACGCAGATCGCGGCCTGGCAGACAGTCGATGGGAGACAAGAGTTTGCGGTTGCACGTGAAGCGGAAGTGCTCGGCGTGACGGAGGAGTTGAAGCATCTGGACGCAATCCCCGATGTCACGGCGACCTCGCTTGCTGGAGTGGTCGCCAAGCTGGAGATGATCGTTGGAGCAGACAGGGAGATCGACGATCCGTCTGACTTCCCCTGGCCGCACATCGCGTCGGTGCTTCGGGACATGAAGGCGATCGTTGGAGACATAGGTATGGATCGGCCGGAGAGGGCGACGGTCCGCGCCGACATCGCCAGACATTGGGAGGCGGCAGCCAAGCTGGTCGCAGCCCTGGAGGAGGAAGATGCCTTGGAGCGATGCGGCCAAACCGGTTGAACGAAAGCTGATCCGTCATCGTGCGAATGATGGTTCTGGCGAATACATAGGTCGTTCCGCTTTGACGGGTTGCTGGGGCATATTTGGGCCATGTCCCACCCGGCTCGCAAAGCGACCTCTGCGGAACTGTCACGGGTCCGCCTCGGTACATTGCCGATCGACCTGTATGACTACCTACACGTTGAGCCGCGTCCACGCGTTGGCCGACCGGTTCAACACGATCCACGCGAGTGGCGCGTTACCGACAATCTGCCAAAGCCCGTCCCTGTCACTTCCCCGGAAATCGACGCGTTCGAGGCGTGGTTTGGCGACATCTTCGATCAGCTTTTCGGAGATCGCCCATGAAATGACAGGGAGACAGTGCTTATGAAGACGGCTTCACAACAGCAGCAGTCTACAAAGGGATCGCGGGCAGTCCTCTACCTTCGCGTATCCACGGCCCGCCAGGCCGAGCACGATGTCTCCATTCCCGACCAGAGGCGCCAAGGTGAGGCTTACTGCGTCTCTCGTGGCTATGAGCTGGTCAATACCTTTGTCGAGGCAGGCGCATCGGCCACCAATGACAAGCGTCCAGAGTTCCAGCGCATGATCGAGGAAGGCACATCAAAGCCTTCCCCCTTCGATGTCGTGGTCGTTCATTCCTTCAGCCGATTCTTCCGCGATCACTTCGAGCTTGAGTTCCATGTCAGGCGGCTCGCCAAGAACGGCGTAAGACTTGTGTCGATTACCCAGGAGATGGGTGACGATCCAATGCATGTCATGATGCGCCAGATCATGGCTCTCTTCGATGAGTACCAGTCGAAAGAGAACGCCAAGCATGTGCTCCGCGCCATGAACGAGAATGCCAGGCAGGGCTTCTGGAATGGGGCGTTGCCTCCGATCGGCTACCGGATCGTTGCGGCAGAGCAGCGCGGATCGAAGACCAAGAAGAAGCTGGAGGTCGATCCGCTGCACGCCGACACCGTCCGATTGATCTACCGCCTCTTTCTTCAGGGCAATGGAATCTCAGGACCAATGGGCGTCAAATCGATCGCCTGCCATCTGAATGAGACCCGGTTGTTCACACGAGACGGCGGTCTCTGGGGACTGGCGCAAATCCACGCCGTCCTAACCCGAACCACCTATATCGGCGAACACCGCTTCAATACGCGCAGCTTCAAGGGCAGGGCAAAGAAGCCGGACGACGAGGTTGTCGTCATGGCGGTGCCGGCAATCATCGAGCGCAAGACCTTCGATGCGGTGCAGGCGCGTCTCAAATCTCGCCATCCAATGGTGACGCCACCCAGGGTCACCACCAGTCCCGTTCTCCTTACCGGTATCTGCTTTTGCGCAAAGTGCGGAGGAGCCATGACGCTCAGGACCGGCAAAGGCTGCACTGGCACTATGTATCGTTACTACACCTGCTCGACACGCGCCCGCCAGGGCAAGGCCGGTTGCCAGGGCAAATCGATCCCCATGGCCTTTCTGGACGACCTGGTTGCCAATCATCTGGAGAAGCGGCTTCTCAAGCCAGAACGGCTCACCACCATTCTTGAGGCTGTCCTGGGCCGGAGGCAGGAACGCACTGAGCGCCGCCGCGAGCACCTGGGCGAACTGAAGCGGAAGATCACCGAGACCGACCAGCGCCTCAATCGGCTCTATGACGCCATTGAGGCTGGCGTCATAGACATCAACGATCCTGCTCTCAAGGATCGCATGGCGGGTCTCAAAGCCATCAAGGAACAAGCCACGACAGATGCCGAGCGCATCGAGGCTTCGCTCGACAGCACCGGCGACCAGCCCATTACTTCCGAAATGGTCACCACATTCGCCCGCGCCGCTCGCGAGCGCATGCACGATCCGCGTGGCGGCTACCGCCGCGATCACCTGCGAGCGTTGGCGCAGCGGATCGAAGTGGCCGAGAAGGAAGTCAGAATCATCGGATCAAAGTCCGAATTGCTCCAAACCCTGGTCGCGGCATCAGGCGAAGAAACGGCGGTGGCGGGAGTTCGCAGTTCTGTACTGAAGTGGCGCACCCGACAAGATTCGAACTTGTGACCTCTGCCTTCGGAGGGCAGCGCTCTATCCAGCTGAGCTACGGGTGCTTCCCGGGGGAAACGAACCGGCCGGTGAGCCAGCCAGCCACGGCTTCTTAGCGGAAGCCGCTGCGGGCTTCAACGGGCAATTGGCGATTGTGCTCCGGCCAGTTGGGTGTTGTCCGACCGATAGGCTGACGGATAGGGCGCTCCCCCTCTCCGTCTCGGCTTCGCCGAGCCACCTCTCCCCCGCCTCTGGCGGGGGCGAGGAACCCAAGCTCCTCATCCCTCCGCCTGCACCTTCGCCGTCTTCCGCCTTACCGCCCGCGCGGTGTGCTTCTGCTTCTTCGCGCTTGCCAGCTCGTGCATGGCATCAAGCTGCATCTGCTGCATCTCGGCCAGGCGCTGCCATTGGCGCGAGATCAGGTAGTCGAGCTTTTCGTGCAGGTGGCGCACTTCCAGCTCGGCCTTCAGGTTCACCCGGTAGTCGTTGAAGGAGCGCAGCCGGTCTTTGGCTTCCTGGCGCTTCTGGCTCATCATGATCACCGGCGCCTGGATGGCGGCGATGCAGGAGAGCAGAAGGTTGAGCAGGATGAACGGGTAGGGATCGAAGGCGTGCGCCAGGCCGGCGATCAGGTTGATGCCGATCCAGACCAGAAGCACGGTACCAAACGAGATCAGGAACCACCAGCTGCCGCCGAACTCGGCCATCGTGTCGGAGACGCGGTCGGCGAAGGAGCGGTGCTCCTCGAACTCCTCTTCCGAGTTCTCCGAGATCGTGTCTTGTCTCGCGATCGATTCAACCACCTGGCGGTCGAGCTCGGAGAACTCGCCGTGCTCCTGCTGCAGCAACTCCTCCATGTAGCGCATGCGGTAGCGGCCGAGCTCCTCGCGGCTGATGCGGGCGCCGCGCGGCAGGTCGGGATGGTCGGAGCGGATGCGGTCGGCGAGGCTGGGCCTGAGGTCGTCGATGCGCACCAGGTCGCGCTTGCGGAATTTCCGGCCGCTGATCGCCGAGGGTTTTTTCTTCGGCTTGATCCTGGCGGCGCCCGGAACATGCGGTTCGGCGTGCGGCTCGGAATCCGGCACTTCCGGCGCTTCGAGGATCTCGTCGGCTCCGTGCTGGGCATCCTCCAACACGGTTTCCGCCTCGAGATATTCGCCGGCGACGTCGTTCTCGTTGTCCGCCTGCTTCTGCGCGGCTGCCTTCGGGTCGCTGGCCATGGTCGGTGCTCCTGTTCGAGGCTTTGCGATACGATACGCCAAGCCGGCGGCATATCCATGGTCAGTGTGAAAAGTGTGTGACGGAACAAGTTCTTGTGATTGGGCGGGCGTTGCTTTCTCCGCCGACCTTCGCGCTGCAATCGCACCTGGCGGCGCAGCCCCCTCTCCGTCTCGGCGCTTCGCGCCGATCCACCTCTCCCCCGCTTTGCGGGGGCGAGGAAACGCCAATCGCCATTGCCGCGCCGTTCGCAATCCTGGGTTCCTCGCCCCCGCCGGAGGCGGGGGAGAGGTGGCTCGGCGAAGCCGAGACGGAGAGGGGAGCGCCGTCGGCAATTTCTCACCACCCTGGAGCAATCGTCTCCGCCGCCTGGCCTTGATCCAGATCAAGCTGGCCCCTGTGGCGGGCCTGATAGGCTGACTATATCGAGATCAGGCCTGAGCGTTCAGGCTCCCGCCACCTGAGCCGCGCGCAGCGGCCCGCAAATGAGGGACCGCCACCATGTACAAGAAAATCCTGATCGCCACCGACGGTTCGGAACTGGCCCAGAAGGGCGTCGCCCACGGGCTGGAGCTGGCCGTGGGCCTTGGCGCCGCCGTCGTCTTCGTCACCGTCTCCGAGCCGTTCCCGACGCTGGCCTGGGGCGGCGCCATGGCCGGCTATGTCGCCGCCGACGAGCTCACCAATTACCAGGAAAGCGCGCGCAAATTTGCCCGCGAGCTGCTCGACAAATGCAAGGCCGAGGCGGATGCGAAGGGCATCGGTTCGAAAACCCTGCACATCGAGAACCGCACCCCCGCCGAGGCGATCCTCGAGGTGGCTACCGCGGAGGCCTGCGACCTGATCGTCATGGCCTCACATGGCCGCCGCGGGCTGGGGCGCCTTGTGCTGGGCAGCCAGACGGCGGAGGTGGTGTCGCTGACGCAGATCCCGGTGCTGGTGGTTCGGTAGGTCCTAGGACGGCGAGGCGCTGGACGTCGAGCGCGCCATACTACTGCGCCGGCAGCAGAGGCGAACTGGGCGACGCCAGATCCGGCGACGGCAGATCCGACGCCGGCTGGCCCGGCAGCGTCGATGCAGGCGTCGCCTGATTCGGCTTGGACAGGCCGGGCAATGCCGAGCCGGGCGGCTGCAGGCCAGGCGGCGGCGAAGCCGGCTGCTGCCCGGAATACATCAGCCTGGGCTGGCCGGCATCGGCTGTCGTCGGCCCCAGGCTTCGCTGGATCAGCGCTTCGACATGGTTGTTGCGCTGGCGCGCGCTGTCGGCGCCCATCACCACCACGATCAGATGCCTGCCGTCGGCATTGTAGGAGGTGACGATGTTGTAGCCGGAGGCACGGATATAGCCGGTCTTGATGCCGTCGACGCCGCGCACGCGCCCCAGCATGTCGTTATGGCCGCGCACCAGCCGGCCGCGGAACATGAAGTCGCTTTCGGAGAAATAGTGGAAGTGCTGCGGAAAGCGCTTTTCCAGCGCCATGCCCAGCACCGCCATGTCGCGGGCCGTGGTCACCTGGCCGTCGTCGGGCAGGCCGCATGCATTGCGGAAATTGGTGGCGGTCATGCCGAGTGCGCGTGCCTTGGCGGTCATCATGGCGGCGAACTGGTCCTCTGAGCCGCCGCCCAGATACTCGCCCACCGCCACCGCCACATCGTTCGCCGACTTCACCACCATGGCGCGGATGGCGGAATCGACGTCGATCGTCTCGCCGTGCCGGAAGCGCAGCTTCGTCGGCGGCTGCGAGGCGGCGTGGTCGGAAACCGGAATCTGCGTCTGCTTGGTGACGCGGCCGGACTCGAGCGCCTCGAACAGCATGTAGAGCGTCATCATTTTGGTCAGCGAGGCGGGATAGCGCTGCGACCTCGAGTTCACCTCGAACAAGGTCTTGCCGGTCGAGGCATCGACCACGATCGCCGCATATTTCTGCGGCTTCGCCGGCACGGCAAGCACGCTTTCAGGCGGCGCGGCCGTGGTGCAGCCGGCGACGAGCAGCAGCAGGGCCATCGCGGCGATGAGTTTCTGAAGGAAAGGGAAGGGACGGGGCAAGACGGTTCTAAAGCTGTTGCTGAGATGCGGCGAAGCTAACGTACCGCATGTGCCGCGTCCAATGGGTTAACGGCGGCAATAAGGCATTTGCCCAGGTTTTCGGGGTGCGCGCTGCCGGCGAAGCGGCCAATCTCCCCCCCTTGCGGCCCGCAAGGGGGGAGATCAGATGTCGCGCAGGCTTTCGCCAATCGCCAGCGTTGCAGGATGTCCCCGCTTTGCCTTCCGCCCCTCCTTTCCGTTAATATGCGCCCGGCTTGGTTTTTGGGGGGATCGGCAATGTCGGAAATCGCCACGGGTACCACCTCGCTTCTGCGGGCATCGCTTAGCCGCACCGGCAAATGGGCGGCGAGCTTCGCCTTTGTCAGCGGCGCGATTGGCGACGTGCTCAACCCGCTCGGACCCTTTGCCGCCTATATCGCGCTCGGCGCCGCCGTCGCGGCGTTGATCATCGCCATCGCCATGGTGCTGCGCCTGGTGCTGGCGGCAAAAGCCATGCCGGCGCTGATCTTCGCCACCAGCGCGGCGGCAATCGCCGGCGGCGTCTACGGCATCCAGCAGCAAACGAATTCGCAGAATGGCGTGATCGCCGGCCTCGTGCCGGCGGTGGCCGAGCTGCAGCAGTCGCTGGGCATCGTCTCGCAGAAAGTGGCGAAGATCGAAAAGACCGTCACAGAGACGCAGAAGACCGTCGAAGCGGTCAAGAAGTCCACCGACACGGTAGCGAAGACGACCGAAGAGATCGCGCTGACGCAGACCAGGCAGACCCAACAGGGCACCGAGACGCAGAAGACCGTGGATGCGGTGAAGCAGACCACCGACACTTTGGCCGCAGGCCAGCAACGGCAGCAGGCGCAGGTGGAAAAGCTGCAGGCGACCACCGAGCAGATCGCCGCTTCTATCGACACCATCGCCAAGGGCTTCGCGCAGCTTGCGGCGCAAGGCGGAACGATCGCCGATCCGAAGCGCCCGGACGAGTTCTATCACAATGCCCGCGTCTACGAGCTGGCCGGCGACATGCTCAACGCCCGCCGTTCCTATCTTGCCTTTGCCGGCTTCGATGTCGATGCGATCGACCCCTATACGCGCTTTGCCACGCTGCTCAGGGTCCAGGACGGCAAGGCGAGCGCCCGCGAAGTGTTCGGCCAGCTCGCCGAAAAGGCCAAGGCGCCCTCGCTCAAGCTCGTCCATCTGTTGCAGTTCGACGACGCGCAGCGGCTCGACAAGCTGAACGCCTTCATCGCCGCCAACCCGGATTACGCGCCGGCTTACTTTCTCCTGGCGCAGGAATTTTCGGAAGACCGCCTGGGCAGCCAGACGCTGGCCGACAAGCGCAGCGAGGCGACCGCGCTGACCAAATTCGTCTCGTACGAAAAAGACGGCGGCCTGCTCAAATATTTCGTCGATCAGACCCAACTGGCCGACTGGCTCGACCGCAGCCGCACCCGGCTGACGGCATTGGGCGACGTGCTCGACCCGTCGCGCTTCGTGCCGACGCTGACGCCGACGCGCTCCAACGCCGGCTGGTCGATGACGATCTCGCTGCCCGAGCCGGCGACGGCGATTTCCTGGCGGTTCGGCGACAATGGTCCGTTCACCGACACCGGCATGCTGGCGATGAACGACCAGCGCACCGGCAAGCCGATGCCCAATCCGAGCTTCGAATTGCCGGACAGCACCGCGGCGACCAACATCGGCATCAAATATCTCGACATCCGCGGTCGTGAGACCGGCCCGTTCGACATCCGCTTCGATCCAGATTCAGCGCTCCAGCAGGGCAACAAGCAGATCCTCGACCAATTCTGGACCTCATGGATCGCCTTCGACGCAGGCGGCAATCGCGGTTTGGTCTATTTCACCCAGATGCTCTCCTTCCGCTGCGCCATCAGGCAAGTGCATTACAGCCTGAACGGAACCGCGCTCGACAAGGAGATCAAGATGCCGCCCTGCGACGCCAAGGACCCTTATGCAATTCCGTCCGACTACCAGCCCTATTTCGAGGTCAAGGATGACGTGAAATCGATGGCGGTGCAGGTGACCTATACCGATGGCACCAAGTCGCCGGTCAGGGAGTATAAAAGGCAGTAGGGTCGTTTTCAGCGTGGCGCTGTTCCCCTCTCTTGCGATTTTTTATCGCGCGTGAAGCGGCGACTTATCCTTCGTCATTCTAGGGTCTGCGCGCGTCGCTTCGCTCCTTGCTTCGCCCTAGAATGACGAAGGATAGGTTGGCGGGGGCGAAAACGCCTGATGCGAATTGCCTGCCATCACGCTTGCGTATCCGGTGCTGGACAGGCTTTGCTGCCGCGCGAAAGAGATTCGGGGAAGCACTCATGGACACGCTCACCATCACCGCAAAGGGCATCTCCGTCTCGCTCGATCTCGCCGTCGGTCACATCAGTGCCATGGAGATCGAAGCCGAAGGCCGTGCTCTGAAACCGCTGCATCGAGCGCCCTGGGTCGACTCGCCACGCGAGACATTGCCCGCGAATCTTCCCGAAGGCACGGTGCGGCTCTCCGGCGATTTCCTCTGCGCGCCCTTCTCGGCCAGCGACGTCGAGGCCGCACCCCTGCATGGCTGGCCGGCCAACAGCGAATGGGATGTCGTCGAAAGCGCCGCCATTGCCGGCGGCTGGCGGGCCGGTTTCCGGCTGCGCCGCAAGGTGATGGGCGCCACTGTCGACAAGGTCTTCACGCTGCGCGACGGCCATCCTTTCCTCTACCAGGAGCACGTCTTTTCCGGCGGCGCCGGCGCGATTTCCGTCGCCCATCATCCGATGACGGTCATGCAAGGCGGCGGCCGGCTGGCCTTCTCGCCGAAACGCATGGCCGTCACGCCGCCGGTGCCGCCGGAGCCCGATCCGGCCCGCGGCCGCTTCATGCTGGCCTATCCGGCTCGCGCCGCCGACCTCACAAAGTTCCCGCTCGCCGCCGGCGGCACAACCGACCTCACCGACTACCGCATGGAAGACAGGCGCGAGGATTTCATCACCCTGGTCGAGGCGGACCACGGCGGTCCGGGCTGGTCGGCGATTGCCCGCCGCGCCGAGCAGGATCTGGTTCTGGTGCTGAAGAACCCGGCCGAGCTGCCGGTCACCATGCTGTGGTTCTCGAATGGTGGCCGCGACTACGCGCCCTGGAGCGGCCGTCACGTCGGCGTGCTCGGCATCGAGGACGGCCGCACGGCCGTCGGCCACGCCGCTTCGCTCGGCGACAACTGGTTGAAGCATGAAGGCGTGGCCACAGTCTTTGCACTCGCCGAGGGGCGGTCGGTGTCGTTTCGTCATGTCATCGGTGGGGTTCCGTCCGCGGACGTGGAGCCGCCGAGCGGCTTGGAATCGGCGCCTGACCGCCTGCGTGTCCTCGCTGCCGGCGGGGCAGCGCGGGAGGTGCCGTTCGACGGCGGGTTCCTGCGCATCGGCCGCTCGGTTCCTGCGTAGTTGGGGCAGTGCGTCTAGAAATTCGTCATTCCGGGCGGGCCTCTAAGGAAGGACGGTTACGTTGCTCTGCGACGCCGAGTTCCGTCACACCCCCCTCTGGCCTGCCGGCCATCTCCCGCAAGGGGGGAGATTAGACGTCGCCACCGCTTTCGCCAATCGCCTGCGTTGAAGGAAGAGCGCGGTCGACGGAACCGCCAATCTCCCCCCTTCCGGCAGGACAGAGGGGGGTGCAGTCCCGCCGGCGTTTTGGATTTCTGCATGAACCGGCAGCATGCGACTGCCAGGCTGCAGTCTAAACGACGTCCTAAGGTTTGAATTTTCCGCCGACACCCGCCAAGATGTCGGCTGAACCGCAGCCGGAAAGCCGCCGATGTCCGAGATCGCCCATATCACAGCCGCCATCTTCAAGCGCGCCGGCGGAGCCAGGCGCTTCGTTGTCGCCATCGCCGGTCCGCCCGGCTCCGGCAAGTCGACACTGTCAGCTGCATTGCATGAACTGCTGCCGGAAGGCACATCCGAGGTCGTACCGATGGACGGCTTTCATTATGACGACATCATTCTCAACCGCCGCGGCCTGCGCCCCCGCAAGGGCGCGCCGGAAACGTTCGATTTCGCCGGTTTCGAGACGCTCTTGAAGCGCATCCGCTCCGGCGAACCCGATATCGCGATTCCCGTGTTCGACCGCAGCATGGAACTGTCGCGCGCGGCGGCCGAAATCGTCGGCACCGACACCAAGTTCATCCTGGTCGAGGGCAACTATCTGCTGCTCGACGAGGAGCCGTGGTCGCGGCTGGCGCCTTTGTTCGATTTCACCATCTTCGTCGACGTGCCGCGGGCCGAGCTCGAAAGCCGCCTGATGGAGCGCTGGCGCGAACATGGCAAGTCCGACGAGGACGCCCGCGCATGGATCGCCTCCAACGACATGCCCAACATCGAGCGGGTGCTGGCGCGGCGCCGGCCTGCCGACATGGTCGTTGGTTCCTTGGTTATTGGTTAACCTGCTCAATTTTCAATAGTTTTGGGCGGGAACCTTAAGGTTTTCGCGCCGTTATGACCCTATCCCGAATTGTCCGGCGCCGGAGCAATTCCAGGAAGGCGGTGGACGCTTTCCCTCCGAAACTGCGACCGAGAATGCAGGAGCCGTCAGATGGCAACGAACAGCAGAAAAACCGCGCCCAAAAAGGCCAGGGCCAGCCAATCCAGGACGACGCAAGCCCAAGCCGGCGCCGCGGCGGCCGAACGATCGAAGGAAGCCAAGCCGACCTTCGGTAAGGCAGCGCCGAAGAAAGTGACGCCCGGCGCGGCCCACAAGGTCGCGGCCAAGAGCGCGAAACATGCCAAGTCGCCGGCAAGCAAATCGGGGCCGATCCGCACCGTGGCCAGCGTCGCCACAGGAGCAGTCGTCGCCACCGCGCGGCTCGCGGCTTCCGTGTTCGGTCGCGGTGATGCCAAGGCCAAGGCGAAGTAGCCCCTTTACGCGATTCCGGACGGCGAAGTCGCCGAGCCGGACCTTCGCGATTGGCCACCACGACAGCACGGTCGTCATTCTAGGACGGAGCAAGGAGCGAAGCGACGCGCGCAGACCCTAGAATCCATGCCGTGACGCTAAGGCGTTGCTGCGGTTACAGAATTCTGCACCGTTGCACTCTACGGCAAGGGCCACGGCATGGATACTCGGGTCAAGCCCGAGTATGACGACGACACGGGGGTTTCGGCTAATCTCCAACGCAGGCGCTAGCCGCGCCCGCTTAGCCACCGCCATCTTCAGCCAAAGCGCCTTTTCCGAGCGTCGAACCAGCCCGGCATGGGCCGCGCGATCAACCTCGGTCAAGCGCGCCCGCAGGGCTTTTTTTGTTGCGCCCACCGCTGCACGTTTCCCGAAGCTACTTCAGCCCTTCGCCGGGATGGTCAGGCCCCTCTTCACCGCAGGCCGTGCCAGGCCGCGCTCCAGCCATTCGGCAACGGTCGGGAAATCGTCGAAACCGACCAGGTCGCGTGCTTCGTAGAAGCCGATCAGGTTGCGCACCCAGCCCAGCATCGACACATCGGCGATGGTATAGTCGTCCATGATCCACTTGCGGCCCTTCAGGCGCGTTTCCATGACGCCGATCAGCCGCCGCGACTCGTCGCGGTAACGCTCCAGCGGCCGCTTGTCGGCAATCTCGCGCCCGGCGAATTTGTGGAAGAAGCCGACCTGCCCGAAGATCGGGCCGATCGCCGCCATCTGGAAGAACACCCACTGGATCGCCTCGTAGCGGCGCGCCGGATCGGCGGGAATGAGCTTGCCGGTCTTGTCGGCCAGGTAGAGCAGGATGGCGCCGGACTCGAACAGGCCGATCGGCTTGCCGCCCGGGCCGTCCGGATCGATGATCGCCGGTATCTTGCCGTTCGGGTTGAGCGACAGGAATTCCGGCGTCCAGCTCTCATTCTTGCCGATATCGACATA
The DNA here is from genome assembly GCF_006439475.1 of Mesorhizobium sp. B2-8-9. Taxonomy (NCBI): domain Bacteria; kingdom Pseudomonadati; phylum Pseudomonadota; class Alphaproteobacteria; order Hyphomicrobiales; family Phyllobacteriaceae; genus Mesorhizobium; species Mesorhizobium sp. B2-8-9. The sequence goes on from NZ_VFTQ01000014.1 coordinate 164,811, forward strand.
ATGCGGCTCATAGGGAAGGCCGATCTCCTCCAGCGCGATCGAGACCTTCACGCCATTGGGCGTCGTGGCGGAATAAAGCTGCAGGCGCTCGGGGTGCTTGGCCGGCCAGCGCTTGGCGATCGGAAAGGCGGACAGGTCGGTCATCGCAAACTCCGGATGCGGATTGGCGCGGGGCGGCGCTTTTTGGCGGGTGAAGGAGAATTAGGATCCCGGCCGGCCGGGATCAATACACCGGCAAGCGGCTTGGCACGGATACACAGTCAACCAGTGGGCCGCGGTCAAACCGTCTTGAAGGCCAGCACTGCATTGGTTCCGCCGAAGGCGAAACTGTTGCTGAGCGCCGCGCGCACCTTGCGCTCGCGCGCCGTGTTCGGCGTCACGTCGAGATCGCATTCCGGGTCCGGCTCGCGGTAATTGGCGGTCGGCGGCACGATGCCGTCGCGGATCGCCATCACGCAGGCGATCATCTCCAGCCCGCCGGAAGCGCCGAGGCAATGCGCATGCATCGACTTGGTCGAGGACACCGAAAGCGAACGGGCATGCTCGCCGAAGACGCGCTTGATCGCCGCGGTCTCGATCTGATCATTAGCCTTGGTGCCGGTGCCGTGCGCGTTGAGGTAGTCGACATCTTCCGGATTGAGCCCGGCATCCGCGAGGCAAAAACGCATTGCCGCTTCCGGTCCCTCGATGGTCGGCGCGACGATGTCGGAGGCATCGGCCGAAAGCCCGACACCGGCGATCTCGGCCAGAATCGTGGCGCCGCGCGCCATCGCGTGATCGTAGCTTTCGAGCACCGCCATGCCGGCGCCTTCGCCGAGCACCAGGCCGGCGCGATCGGCCGAGAACGGCCGGCACGTATCGGGCGAAAGCACCCGGAGCGCCTCCCAGCCCTTCAGCACGCCCCACACCAGCGGCGCTTCGGTGCCGCCGGCGACCATCACGTCGGCGCGGCCGAGCCTGATCTGGTCGACCGCCGAGGAGATCGCATGGTTGGCCGACGAGCAGGCCGAGGTGGCGCCGAAAACAGGGCCACGCAACCCAAGATTCATGCTGACCTGGCCGGCGGCGGCGCCTGGCATCACTTTCGGCACGGTGAAGATGGCGGCGCGGTTGCGCCCTTCGAGCAGGATGGCGCGGTAATTCTCCTCGATCGTCTCGAAGCCCGCGACGCCGACGCCGACGACTGCGCCCATCCGGTAGGTGTTGTCGGCATGCGCGGTCAGGCCCGATTGTCGCATCGCTTCCCGCGCCGCGATCACCGCCAGCAGGCTGAAGCGGTCCATCGACACCACTTGTTTGCGGTCGATGCCATGGTCCGGCAATTGCTTGATTTCGCAGCCGGTCTTGACCTTGAGGTCATGCAGCGACGGATTGTCGATAGGGCCGATGGCCGAGCGGCCGGCGCGCATGGCGTCCCATATCGCCGCCGCATCGTTGCCGAGCCCGCAAATCCCGCCAATACCGGTGATGACGACGCGTTTTTGCATGCAGTCAGGCTTTTTTCGCGATCAGTTCGCGAACCGCCTCGACCATGTCGCCGACGTTCTTGAGGTTGCTCCAGGCATCGACCGTGTTCATCTCGATCTCGATGCCGTACTTTTCCTCGAGATCGAAGATGATCTCGGTCAGCTCCAGCGAATGGATGCCGAGCGTGCCGAGATCGGTGCTGGCGGTGATTTCCTCGCCGCCGGTATCGGCATGCGCCTTGATCTTTTCGATGATCTCGGTCGTCAGCTGGTCAGCCATTCGGTTCCTTCCCTGTCGTTGCCCGACGCCAACTGATCAGCGCCTCTTTTTTTGATCCCCGGACCCAACAAACGCCGTTGCCCTTACCTCGCCAGGCACCGCGCGACCGCTCCAAGGTGGCTTCCCTCTATAGAAACCGAAACGATGTCAAGCAACAAGCGATATCGACAAAGCCGCCGGAGTGCTTAACCTGGGATCATGGACATGATCGGCAACACTTTGACATCCCAGCCTGCCTCGCCTTTGGCCGCCGCTCCTTTGCCTGCCGCGCAACGCGTTGCCGGCCTGGGCAGGCTTTTCTGCGGCAAGAGCGGCGGCCAGACGCGCCTGCGGCGGCTCTATCAGGACGGATCGGCCAAGATCCGCCTGCCGGCGGTGCAAGGCGATCCGCTCGAGGCGGTGCTGATCAACACCGCCGGCGGGCTGACCGGCGGTGATCGCCTCGGCTGGACGGTCGAGGTCGGCGCCGACGCCTCCGCCGCCGTCACCACCCAGGCCTGCGAGAAGGTCTATCGTGCCGCCGCCGACAGGGCCGAGACAAGCGTCAACCTGCGGGTCGGTCCGGGCGGCCGCATCGCCTGGCTGCCGCAGGAAACCATCGTTTTCGACCGGGCCGCCTTCGTCCGCACGCTGGATGTCGAGCTTGGCGACGATGCCGAGGCATTGATGCTCGAAGCCACGCTGTTCGGCCGGCTGGCGATGGGCGAGCGGACAACCAACGGCAGTTTCCATGACCGCTGGCGGGTCCGCCAGGGCGGCGCGCTGATCCATGCGGAGGATTTTCGGCTCGGCCCGGACATCGCCGCAACGCTCCAGCGGCCGGCGGCGACCGGCGGCGCGCTTGCCGTCGCCACATTGCTGCTGGTGTCGCCGCAGGCCGAAAGTCTGCTGGAGCCCGCCCGCGCCATCATCGGCGACCCCGCCATCGGTGGTTGGGGCGGCGCCAGTTTCTGGCGCGTCGGCCGATCTGGCAAGCTTCTTGCGAGGCTCTGTGCCGGCGACGGCTACCAGCTCCGCAAGCGGCTGGTTCCGCTCGTTGAACTGCTCAATGGGCGGGCGGGACTGCCTAAATTGTGGTCACTCTGATTTCGATTGCCGGGAAGTTGCATGAACCTGACGCCGCGTGAAAAAGACAAGCTGCTGATCGCCATGGCGGCGATGGTGGCGCGCAAGCGGCTGGAGCGCGGCGTCAAGCTCAACCATCCCGAAGCCATCGCCTTGATCACCGACTTCGTCGTCGAAGGCGCGCGCGACGGCCGCCCGGTCGCGGAACTGATGGAGGCGGGCGCGCATGTCGTCACCCGCGCCCAGGTCATGGACGGCATCGCCGAGATGATCCACGACGTCCAGGTCGAGGCGACATTTCCCGACGGCACCAAGCTGGTGACCGTGCATGAACCGATCCGGTGAGGAGGAAGACAGATGCTGGAGCTCAGGCCGAATTGCGAATGCTGCGACAAGGATCTGCCGCCGGAAGCGACCGATGCGCTGATCTGCACCTTCGAATGCACCTTCTGCGCCGACTGCGTGGACAATGTGCTGGGTGGCGTCTGCCCCAATTGCGGCGGCAATTTCGCGCCACGGCCGATCCGGCCGGCGGCCAAGCTGACGAAATATCCGCCGTCGACCAGGCGCGTGCTCAAGGCCGAAGGCTGCGGTCCGCGCAAGGCCGCTTGACCGGCTCAATTGGAAGGGCAGAAAGATGATCCCCGCTTCGACGAAACGTAGCACGCTTGCCATGATCCTTTTCCTGGCAGCCGCCATGCCGGCCTATGCCCATGTCGGCATCGCCACGACCTCGTCCTTCGCCGCCGGTTTCGCGCACCCGCTGTCCGGTCTCGACCACATGACGGTCATGATCGCCGTCGGCCTTTGGGCGGCGCTGAAGGGCGGCAAGGCTATCTGGGCCTGGCCGCTGGCCTTTGTCGGCGTGATGCTGGCCGGCGGCGCGCTCGGCATGCTGCATGTGCCGATGCCTTTCGTCGAGCCCGGCATCCTCGCTTCCGTGGTGACGCTTGGCCTGCTGGTGGCGCTGGCGATCGACCTGCCGGTCTCGACCGGGATCGCGGTCATCGGTCTGTTCGCGCTGTTCCATGGTCACGCCCACGGCACGGAAGTGCCCGAAAACGCCGGCGGGCTGGAATACATTGCGGGCTTCGCCGCCGCGACGGCCCTTCTCCATGCCGTGGGCATCGCGGCGGCCTTCAGCCTCGGCATGCGCTTCCGCAGCCTGGCGCGCGCTGCAGGTGCGGCTTGCGCGTCGGCCGGCGTCGGCCTCGCCTTCGGCGTGTTGTGAGGGCGCGATGATCCCCGGCGAAATCATCGCGGCCAAGGGCGAGATCGAGCTCAACAAGGGGCTGCCGACCGTAACGCTCAAGGTCGCCAACAGCGGCGACCGGCCGATCCAGGTCGGCAGCCACTATCATTTCTACGAAACCAATGAGGGCCTGACATTCGACCGCGAGAGGGCGCGCGGCATGCGGCTCGACATCGCCGCCGGCACCGCGATGCGCTTCGAGCCCGGGCAGGAGCGCGACGTCACGCTGGTGCCGCTGGGCGGCAAACGCGAGGTCTATGGCTTCCAGCAAAAGGTGATGGGCAAGCTGTGACGTCCGCCGGCGCGCTCACATCACTTCGGAGGCTTGGCGGCGGCATAGATGACGACCTTCCCCGGATTGTCGAACTCTACGGCGAGCACGTCCTCGGCCTGCACTCGTCGCGAATCGATCGCGTTGAAGAGCAGGGCGTTCGCCTCGATCTCCTGGCGCAATTCGGCGACATCCTCCTGATGCTGCTTCACCTTGTTCTCTATCGCCGGCGGCGGCCCGCCCTCGCTGCGCGCCGCGTCGGTCAGGAACACGATGTCGACCGTATCGAGCTTGGTTGTCTTTCGCACCGTGCCGATGTTGTCGCGGGTGCGGTCGATGGCAGTGATGACCTTTCCGGCCTCCGTCGAGGAAAGCGCCTCTTCCTGCCGGACATCGGAATCGACGATTGCCGCGGCAGGCCTGTCGTTGTCCAGCGGCTGCGCCGCGGGCGCTGCATGCGGCGCGGCCACGAAAAGCGTGGCGGCAACCGCGGAACTCCATCTTTTAAAACGCGGGGCTTTCGCCATCGCTCGCTCCTGACTGAACTCGTGGCGGGGCGACAACAGCGAAACGGTCCTGCTTGGCCGGAGGTTCCCTTCAAAAGCCGGCAGGCGGACCGTGACGCGGCCCGCATTCCCTTCAAAATATGGCAGGCGGACCGCAAGGCGGCCCGCCTGGGCGTGCAATCAGCTCGCCTTCTTGGTGATCAGCGTCAGCGCGCCATTGGGCTGCATGCTTGCAGCGATCACTTGCGCGGAGCTCATGCCCTTGGCTTCGAGCGCGGATTTGACCTTGGGCGTGGCGTCGATCGACTTGCGCAATGTCTGCAGGCCGGCATCGCCGCGCTGCGCCACGATCTGGTTGACCTGCGTCTGCGTGTCCTTGGGCAGTTCGGTGATATCGACGACGTTGACGCTCTGGATAGCGGGCGCCGCGGGCTGGGCTTTCGGCGCGGCGGGCGCGGTCGGCGCGGGACTGGGCTGCGGCGTCGGCTGCTGCTGGGCATTGGCAGTGCCCGCCATCAACGTGGTGGCGGTTGCGGCGAGAAGAATCGCTTTGAGCATGGATATTCCTTCCATCGGTTTGGCAAACGGTCGTTCTGGGCTGACCGGGGCACCTCAACCGCCAAATGGGAGCGCAAGGTGTCGCCGAGCGGGTCATTGCGTGACCATTGGGTGGCGACAATGTGCACCTCGCGTTCATTCAACCTGAATTTCGGGAGCAATCGCTGATGGCCAGGATAAGCCGTGCCGCCTATGCGCAGATGTATGGACCGACGGTCGGCGACAAGGTGCGGCTTGCCGACACCGAGCTCTTCATCGAGGTGGAGAAGGATCTCACCGTATACGGCGAGGAAGTAAAATTCGGGGGCGGCAAGGTCATCCGCGACGGCATGGGCCAAAGCCAGGTGACGCGGGCCGGCGGCGCGGTCGATACCGTCATCACCAATGCGCTGGTCGTCGATGCGCTCACCGGCATCGTCAAGGCCGATATCGGCCTGAAGGATGGCCGCATCGCCGCGGTCGGCAAGGCCGGCAATCCGGACACGCAGGCCGGCGTCACCATCATCATCGGCCCCGGCACCGAGATCATCGCCGGCGAAGGCAAGATCCTGACGGCCGGCGGATTCGACGCGCATATCCATTTCATCTGCCCGCAGCAGATCGAGGAAGCGCTGATGAGCGGGGTCACCACCATGCTTGGCGGCGGCACGGGCCCGGCGCATGGCACTTTGGCCACCACCTGCACGCCCGGGCCCTGGCACATGGCGCGCATGATCCAGTCCTTCGACGCGTTCCCGATGAATATCGGCCTGTCGGGCAAGGGAAATGCCTCAAAGCCGGCGGCGCTGGAAGAGATGGTGCTGGCCGGCGCCTGCTCGCTGAAATTGCATGAGGACTGGGGCACGACCCCGGCCGCCATCGACTGCTGCCTGTCGGTCGCCGACGATCACGACGTGCAGGTGATGATCCACACCGACACGCTGAATGAATCGGGCTTCGTCGAGAACACGGTGGCGGCCATCAAGGGCCGCACCATCCATGCCTTTCACACCGAGGGCGCCGGCGGCGGCCACGCGCCCGACATCATCAAGGTCTGCGGCCTGCCCAACGTCATCCCTTCCTCGACCAACCCGACCCGGCCATACACGGTCAACACGCTCGCCGAGCATCTCGATATGCTGATGGTCTGCCACCATCTGTCGCCGTCGATCCCGGAGGACATCGCCTTTGCCGAAAGCCGCATCCGCAAGGAGACGATCGCCGCCGAGGACATACTGCACGACATCGGCGCCTTCTCGATCATCTCTTCCGACAGCCAGGCCATGGGCCGCGTCGGCGAGGTGGCGATCCGCTGCTGGCAGACCGCCGACAAGATGAAGCGCCAGCGCGGCGCGCTGCCTGACGAGACCGGCGACAACGACAATTTCCGCGTCCGCCGCTACATTGCCAAATACACCATCAATCCGGCCATCGCGCATGGCCTGTCGAAGGAGATCGGTTCGATCACCGTCGGCAAGCGCGCCGATGTCGTGCTGTGGAATCCGGCCTTCTTCGGCGTCAAGCCGGAGATGGTGCTTGTCGGTGGCTCGATCGCGGCAGCACCCATGGGCGACCCGAACGCCTCGATCCCGACGCCGCAGCCGATGCACTACCGGCCGATGTTCGGCGCCTATGGCAAGGCGCTGACCAACACCTCGGTGACCTTCGTCTCGAAGGCCGCCTTCGACGCCGGCCTGCAGGGCAGGCTGGGCGTCGACAAGGCGATGATCGCGGTCGAGAACACGCGCGGCGGCATCGGCAAGCATTCGATGGTGCTCAACGACGCCACGCCACATGTCGAGGTCGATCCCGAAACCTACGAAGTGCGCGCCGACGGCGAGCTCTTGACCTGCGAGCCCGCGACCGTGCTGCCGATGGCGCAACGGTATTTCCTGTTTTGACAGGCGGCTGATCGGCGAATGGGCAAATATCGTTGCGGCTCGCGCGCACAGACCGCAATATGCGGCAAAGCAGCAGCCGCATTGTGATTACGCATGCCCACCGAAATCGCCTCCCCGCATGACATCTTTCCGCATATCCGCATCGTCATGGGCATGGTGATCGGCCTCGGCGTCACGCGGCTGCTTTCGGGAACTGCCCGCATCGTCCAGCATCCCGGCCAGTACCGGCTCTACGCAGTGCATCTCGCCTGGGTCGCCTCGGTGCTGTTGATGCTGGTGCATTTCTGGTGGTGGGAGTTCGGCCTCTACGCCATCGAGAACTGGACCTTCGGCAAATATCTTTTCATCATCTTCTACGCCATCACGCTGTTCCTGCTTTGCGCGCTGCTGTTTCCGGATTCGATGCTCGACTACACCAGCTACGAGGATTATTTTTACTCGCGCCGCGCCTGGTTCTTCGGGCTGCTGGCGGCTACCTATCTGCTCGACGTGATCGACACGCTGCTCAAGGGCCCGGAGCATTTCGCCCGCTTCGGCAATGAATATCTGTTCCGCACACCGGTCTTCGTCGCGCTTTGCCTGGTGGCGATCCTGGTACGCGACCGCCGTTTCCACGTCGCTTTCGTCGCGGCCGCGCTTGTCTACCAGGTATCATTCATCCTGCGGCTCTTCGACACCATCGTCTGAGCGGCATTGGGCTGATGCGGGCGATGGTCTAAGGTTTCGGAAAGCAAGGTTAAGCATGTACAAGGCCGTCGGATCGCGCGGATCCCGGGTCAGCCGGGTGCTCTGGATGCTCGAGGAGCTCGGGCAGCCCTACGAATTCGTCGAGGTGAAGCTGCGCTCGCCGGAGGCCTATGCACTCAACCCCTCCGGCAAGGTGCCGATCCTGATCGACGGCGAGCTCAAGGTCACGGATTCAGCGGCGATCTGCGTCTATCTGGCCGATAAGCACGCCTATAAGGGCATGGGCGCCAATCCGGGTCTCGCCGGCCGCGCCGAGATGGATTCCTGGATGCATTTCGCCCAAAGCGAACTGGAAGCGCCGCTGTGGAACAAGCTGCGCCACCGCTTCCTGCTGCCCAAGGACGTGCGGGTCGATGTCGGCCCGGCCGCGGCCTATGATTTCGCGTCCGAAATAACGGCGCTGGAACGGCGGCTTGGCGACAAGCCGTTTGCGCTGGGCGACCGCTTCTCGGCCGTCGACGTGCTGCTGGGCGATATTGGCGGCTGGGCGCGCGCCGGCCGTTTTCCGATCGATGCCGAAAGGGTAAATGCCTATTTCGACCGCGTCCTCGGGCGCCCCGCTCGTGCCCGTGCCCAAGCTAATGGCGGAGCCATGAAATGAAACTCAACATCACCACCGATTTCACCAAATTCCCGCGCGCCGTCTCGGTGTTGCCAGCCGGCGAGGCGGGCTCAGCGCCGCCCTACGACAAGGCGGTGATGCCGCATGACGAGCGGCATCTGCGCCGCCGCGCCATCGAGACGGCGGGTGGCGAAAAAGTGCTGGTCGACCTGCCCGAGCCGGTGGCGCTCGGCAATGGCGACCGGCTGGTGCTGGAGGACGGCCGCCAACTCGAGATCGTCGCGGCGCCCGAGGAGGTCTACGACATCCGCGCCCGCGATGCGGTTCATCTGGCCGAGCTCGCCTGGCACATCGGCAACCGTCACCTCGCCGCGGCGATCGAGGCGGAGCGCATCCTTATCTTGCGCGATCACGTCATCAAGGCGATGCTCGAAGGCCTTGGCGCCACGGTGAATGAGGTTTCGCAGCCCTTCAGCCCAGTGCGTGGCGCCTATTCCGGGCATAGCCGCGACCACGGCCATTCGCATGATCACGATCATGACCACCACGGCCATGATCACGATCACCACGATCATGCGCACGACCATCACCACGACCACCACCACCATCATGACTGAGGAGCTTTCCAGCGTCGCGCTGCTGCGGCTGATGGCCTGGCTGTCGCCGTCCTTTCCGGTCGGCGGCTTCTCTTACAGCCACGGCCTCGAACGCGCCGTGCAGGACGGGCTGATCGCGGATCGTGACGATCTCGCCGGCTGGCTGGAGACGCTGGTCGAGATCGGCTCGGGCTGGAACGACGCTGTGCTCTTCGCCGAAAGCTGGCGCCGCGGACGTGACGGCGGCGATCTCAGCGAGGTTGCCGCGCTGGCCGAAGCGCTTGCCGGGTCGCAGGAGCGGCACACGGAAACCATGCTGCAGGGCACAGCCTTCCTCCAGGCGGCGTCGGCCTGGTCGTCTCGAGCGCTGGAGCGCCTGCCGGCCGATTGCCCCTATTGCGTAGCAGTCGGCTCCCTTGCGGGCAGCAGCGGCATCGGCCTTTCGGAGGCGCTCTCCGCCTTCCTCCAGGCTTTCTTCTCCAATCTCCTGCAAGCGGCAATCAGGTTGGGTGTCGTCGGCCAGGTCGACGCCGTCGCATTGCTAGCCGGCTTCGAACCTCTGGCGCTGGCGACCGCATCGCGCGCCGCCACTTCCAGCCTGGACGATCTGGGTGGCGCGGCCTTCATGTCCGACATCACGGCGATGCAGCACGAGACGCAATACTCCAGGCTGTTCCGCTCATGATCGTGCTTGCCGGCATCCTCTCCTTCGTCCTGCTCCTGATCACAACGCTGCATGTCTATTGGGGCATAGGCGGCATCTGGCCGGGCACGGACCAGGCATCCTGCGCCCGCGCCGTGGTCGGCTTCCGCGGTGTCGATGAGATGCCGTCGTCATTCGCGAGTTTTGCCGTCGCGGCCTGCCTCGCGCTCGCGACGCTCTGGCCGCTGGCGCTCGCGGGCGTCTTTGCCACGCCCTTTCCACGGGAAGGTCTGGCTGCCACGGCTTTGATGATCGGCTTCGTCTTCCTCGGTCGCGGCGTTGCCGGCTTCACCCCCTGGTGGCGCCGGCTTGCGCCCGAACAGCCTTTCGCGCGGCTTGACCAAAGCCTTTATTCGCCGCTTTGCCTCTTGATCGGGGCAGGCTTCTCAATCCTTGCCATCACGGAGTTTCCGGCATGACATCGAAAAACGGTCCTCTTCGCATCGGCATCGGCGGCCCGGTCGGCTCCGGCAAGACGACGCTTACCGAAAAGCTCTGCAAGGCGCTGCGCGACGATTTCTCGATCGCCGTCGTCACCAACGACATCTACACCAAGGAGGACGCGATGATGCTCGCGCGCCTGCAGGCGCTGCCGGAAGAGCGCATCGTCGGTGTCGAGACCGGCGGCTGTCCGCACACCGCCATCCGCGAGGACGCCTCGATCAATCTGCGCGCCATTGCCGAGCTGAACAAGAAATTCCCCGATCTCGACATCATCTTCATCGAATCCGGCGGCGACAATCTCGCCGCCACCTTCTCGCCTGACCTTGCCGACTTGACCCTCTACGTCATCTCGGTCTGCCAGGGCGAGGAGATCCCGCGCAAGGGCGGCCCGGCCATCACCCGCTCGGATTTCCTCGTCATCAACAAGAGCGATCTGGCCCCCTATGTGAACGTCAACCTCGACGTCATGGAGAGCGATGCCGGCCGCATGCGCGGCAAAAGGCCCTTCGGCTTCACTGATCTGTCGCGCGGCAAGGGCTTGCAGGAAGTGATCGACTTTATCGTCGAGCAGGGCGGCCTGCAGTCGTCGCGCCCGGCGGCTTGATCCGCTGAGCCACCGATTATCGGTTGCTGGCAGCCGCCATGCGCGGCATTCTCGGAAAACAAACCCAAGCGGAGGATTTTCGATGAGCCTTGCCCGCCTGCACAAGGAACCGCTGAGCAACCTGCCCTATTATGAGGAGCGGGTCGATCTCGCCGCCGCCTTCCGCTGGACGGCGCGGCTCAACATGCATGAGGCGGTGGCCAACCATTTCTCGCTGTCCGTCAACGACGAAGGCACGAAGTTCCTGATGAATCCCAACCAGGTGCATTTCTCGCGCATCAAGGCGAGCGACCTGCTGCTGATCGACGCCAACGATCCGGACACGCTGTCCGGCCCCAACGCGCCCGACCCGACCGCCTGGGGCCTGCACGGCGCCATCCACCGCAACGTCCCGCATGCGCGCTGCGCCATGCATGTCCATTCAATCCACGCCACGGTGCTTGCTTCGCTCGCCGATTCGACGCTGCCGCCGGTCGACCAGAACTCGGCCATGTTCTTCAACCGCCATGTCGTCGACGCCAATTATGGCGGCTTGGCCTTCGAGGAAGAGGGCGAGCGCTGCTCGCAGCTTCTCACCGACCCCAAGGTCAAGGTGATGGTCATGGGCAATCACGGCGTGATGGTCATCGGCGACACCGTCGCCGACACCTTCAACCGCATGTTCTATTTCGAACGCGCCGCCGAGACCTACATCAAGGCGCTGTGGACCGGCCGCCCGCTGCGCACCCTCTCCGACGAGATCGCCGAGAAGACCGCGCGCGAAATGGATGATTATCCCGGCCAGGCCGAGCGCCATCTGGCCGAGCTGAAAGCGATCCTCGACGAGGAAGAGCCGGTCTACCGGAATTGATGCTGGACCCCTTCCTTCTTCCCCCGGTTACGCTATGCACACATCTTCTGTGACTGGCGCGACTGATCAGGCCGAGGCTTGATTGCCAGGTGGTTCCCCCAATCCGTCGCTGCTTCGCAGCGCCACCTTT
>NZ_VFTQ01000015.1:0-161369 GCF_006439475.1 Mesorhizobium sp. B2-8-9
GTCCGCACAGGAAACGATACCGGCAACCACTCGTGCCGCGGCCGTTGGATTGTCCTTTTCGATGAAAGCGCCAACCTGGTCGAGACGACGCACGGCGCGCTGGGTCCAGCGGGTCCGCTTCATCGTTCGGGCTTGACGTATTTCGCTATGACGCGGGCCAAGTCCTTCTCGCGTGCGAATTCTCCTCGATCGGCTTCGTCAAGGCCGGCCTCGATCTCGGCAAGCTGCCATTCTTCCCTGGCGACATAGTCTTCGATCGCTTGAGCGGCGACGTAGGAACGAGAGCGATTCACCTTTTCGGCCAGTTGGTCCAGCTTGGCCACAGTCTCATCCGGAAGCCGCACGGTGAAGGCGCTCATCATCCTGTCTCCATTCTGGTTCATTGTGAATGTGGTAGAACCAAAGTGGTTCGTCAACTCCGCATGCCGTGAGGCGGAGCGGCGACGCAGCGACCTGAAGAAACTCGGCATCGATCCGGCCGCTTTCGACCGAATCGGCCGCTTCTAGAGCGGCTGATTACGACACCTTGGTGCCGTCTATTTCCGGATGAAGGCCAGATAGGCCGGCCGCCGTCCTTCGCGGATGGCCTTGGCCTCGTAGCGGGTGCCTGGCCAGCCGTCATAGGGCTGGTGCCAGCCGGAAGCGTCCTCGGCCTGCCATGCGAAGGCGCCGTGTTCGCGACAGGCAAGCAGCGTCCAGTTCACATAGCTGTCGATGTCGGAAGCGAAGCGGAACCTGCCGCCGGCTTTCAGCACCCGGGCAAAGCGGTCGAGATTGGCGGCGCCGACAAAACGCCGCTTCCAGTGCTTCTTCTTCGGCCACGGATCGGGATAAAGCAAGTCGATGCCGTCGAGTGAGGCTTCCGGCAGCCAGTCGAGCAGGCGCGTGGCGTCGTCGTCATAAACCCTGAGATTGGCAAGCGGCGCCTTGGCAAGCGCCGTCATCATCTTGGCCATGCCGTTGACGAAGGGCTCGACGCCGATGAAACCGGTTGCCGGCGCCTCCGTCGCGCGATGCAGGAGATGCTCGCCGCCACCGAAGCCGATTTCCAGCTGCAGCGTCGAGACCGGTGCCTTGAACAAGGTCCTGAGATCGGCCGGCGCTTGCGCCGTCAGGTCGATCCGGTATCGGCGCAGGCCGCTTTCGAGGGCGATCGCCTGCTGCGGGCGTATAGTCTTGCCGTGCCGGCGACCGAAGAATCCTTCGGTCGCCCGGCTCGGCCTATCCTTTGCGTCCGCTGGCGTCAGGCGGCGACGGCGTCCTTGAGCGCCTTGGCAAGATCGGTCTTTTCCCAGGAGAAGGAGCCGTCGCGACCGGCCTTGCGACCGAAATGGCCGTAGGACGAGGTTTTTGCATAGATCGGCTTGTTGAGGTCGAGATGACGGCGAATGCCCGACGGCGACAGGTCCATTACCTTGCGCAGGGCATCCTCGAGCTTCGCTTCGTCCACCTTGCCGGTGCCGTGCAGGTCGACATAGACCGACAGCGGCTGGGCGACGCCGATGGCGTAGGAGAGTTGGATGGTGCAGCGGTCGGCAAGCTTGGCCGCCACCACGTTCTTGGCAAGATAGCGCGCCGCATAGGCGGCCGAACGGTCGACCTTGGTGGTGTCCTTGCCCGAGAAGGCGCCGCCGCCGTGGGGGGCTGCGCCACCATAGGTGTCGACGATGATCTTGCGGCCGGTGAGGCCGGCATCGCCGTCAGGCCCGCCGATGACGAATTTGCCGGTCGGGTTGATGTACCAGTTGCAGTCCTCGGCGATCTTCAGGTCGCCAAGCGCCTCGCGGATATAGGGCTCGACCACCTTGCGGACCTTCTTGGAGTCCCAGTTCGCATCGAGATGCTGGGTGGAGAGCACGATCTGCGTGACTTCCGCCGCCTTGCCGTCGGCATAGCGCACGGTGACCTGGCTCTTGGCGTCCGGGCCGAGCTTGCCGGCCTCGCCATTGCCTTCATGACGTGCCGCTGCCAGCAGTTCGAGAATCTTGTGGCTGTAATAGATCGGTGCCGGCATCAGGTCGGGCGTCTCGCGGCAGGCGTAGCCGAACATGATGCCCTGGTCGCCGGCCCCTTCCTCGCCCTGGCGGTCGGCGGCATTGTCGACGCCCTGGCCGATGTCGGGCGACTGGCCATGCAGCAGCACGTCGATCTTGGCGGTCTTCCAGTGGAAGCCGGACTGCTCGTAGCCGATCTCGCGGATCGCCTTGCGGGCAACCGACTTGAACTTGGCCGGGTTGACCACAGGGTGGCCGGACGCGTCCTTGAGGACGTTGCCCGCCTTGTCCTTCTTCAAAAGCGTGTCCGGGACGCGGACCTCGCCGGCGATGACGACGCGGTTGGTGGTGGCCAGCGTCTCGCAGGCAACGCGCACCTTCCACGGATCCATGCCCGTCTTCTTGGCTTCGCGATAGACCAGATCGACGATCTCGTCGGAGATACGGTCACAGACTTTGTCGGGATGACCCTCGGAGACGGATTCCGAGGTGAAGAGATAGTTCTGCCGCGTCACGGGTGTCCCCTCTTGAAAAGATCGGCAAGCTGCCGATTTTGGCGCGCCACGTGTTAGCGGTGCCGGGCGCCGCTCGTCAAGCGGCGCGACGGATCTGGCATGAATGTAGGCAAGGTCGGCTATGCCACCGGCGGCATGAAACCGCCGGCGGCATCAGGCAAATCAATCGGCGTCCTCGGCGGAAAGCGCCTTCACCAGATCGATGATCCTGCGGCGCACCTTGACGTCGCCGATCTTGACGAAGGCCCGGTTGAGCTGAAGCCCTTCGGGACTGCCGCAGAATTCAATGGCGAACGCCATCGAGGAGTCTTCGGCAAATCCCCTGGTGCCGCCGGCGGGCTCCTCGCCCGGAGCATCCTCGAAGAAGAAGGCGACAGGAACGCTCAGGATGGAAGCGATCGCCTGCAGGCGGCTGGCGCCAACCCTGTTTGTGCCCTTCTCGTACTTCTGGATCTGCTGAAAGGTGATGCCGAGATTTTCACCCAGCTTTTCCTGGCTCATTCCAAGCATATTGCGACGCAGCCGGATGCGGCTCCCGACATGGATGTCGATCGGATTCGGCTTCTTCTTGTTCTCTTCTGTCATTTTTTCCTCGCCGAATTTTTCCGGCTTTTTCTATTTGTTCCGCCCATATGAAGCCGGAGCCACCTGCCCCAACAGAACCCTCCAACCGACTTCGAGAAAATTTTAGGCGTTACAGTATGAGTTTCTAATGTGCCGACTGTCAATTCACCCGTAGCCGCTGCCTTACATTCAGTGTGAAGGCAATCAGCGCAAACAGCAACATGATCAGCAATCCGTTAATGCGTCGCTGTTCGGCGGGCAGGAGGGAGCGCCCAGAAACGGGCACATGCGCGTCGATAGCGCCGCGCGCGTCGACGGCAAGCGCATCGACAATGCGCCCGCGCGAATCGACGACGGCCGATATGCCATTGTTAGCCGCGCGCAACAGAGGCATTCCATTCTCCGCTGCGCGAATCTGCGCCTGCCTGAAGTGTTGATACGGGCCTGGCGTGTCGCCGAACCATGCGTCGTTGGTGACGTTTACAATCAAGTCGGCGGATGCAGCGTCAGCAGCAACGAGATCGGGAAAGATCACCTCGTAGCAGATGAACGGAGCGGCACGCAGGCCGCCCGGAATGCCGATCGGATGGCGTTCGTTGCCGGCGGCGAAATTCATCGGCCCGGCAACAAGCTGGCCTATGCCCAAGCGTTCGAACAGGTCAGCGAAGGGCAGATATTCGCCGAAGGGCACCAGATGCACCTTGTCGACGGCATCGACGATCTCGCCCTTGTCGTTGATCGCCACGACGGAATTGTAATAGCGGCTGCCGGCATTGGCCGATCCGCCCTCTTCGCGCACGACACCGGCTATCAGCATCTGGCCGTCGGCCAGCATGTCCCCCAGCGCCGTCAGCGCGTCCGGACGCTCGGTGAAGAGGAACGGCACCGATGTCTCCGGCCACAGGATAAGCTGCGGCTTGGCATGGCCCTGTTCCGGCGCTTTCCCCGATATCCCCAGCAAAGTCGCAAAGATGCGGTCGCGCACCGAGGCATCCCATTTCTCGCTGAGATCGACAGCGGGCTGAACGATGCGAACGTCGATCGCGCGGCTCGATTCGACCGGTGCCGCAAGCCTGACATAGCCGAAGCCGACATGGGCGGCGACGAGGAGGACAAACAAGGCGAGGCCGAGCTTGAGATGGCGGCGCGCGGCGATGAGCGCCGGAAGCGAAAAGACAAAGACCGCGAGCGCATTCATGCCGATCATGCCGGTCACCGATACGCTCTGCATCAGGAGCGGCACCGGCATTGCGGCATAGCCGACGGCATTCCACGGGAAGCCGGTGAAGAGGAAATCGCGCAGCCATTCCGCGAGCCCGAAGCCGAAGGCTAACGCCGCGATACGACCGATATCGCTGCTCCAGAACAGCCGCGCCACAACCGTGGCGAAACCATAGAAAAAGGCCAGCGCGAACGGGATGCCGACAACGGCGAAGGGCAAGGCCCAAGCGAACGTATCGGCCTCGACCAGCAATGCCTGGCCGATCCACCAAAGACCGGCCAGGAAATAGCCGAAGCCGAACCACCAGCCAGCGGCGAAGGCCGGCCTCAGGCGCCTCAACCAGCCATCTGACGCCTCGCCGGTGGCGCCGTCGAGCAGCCAGACAAGGACCGGAAACGAAACGAAGCAGACGGCGAAGAAATCGTAAGGCGCCTGGGCAAGCACCGCCAGCGCTCCGGCGGCAAACGCCACCAGCGCCCGCCGCCACCCCCACAGCAGAATTATCCGGCCGGCAAAGCGCTGCATCAAGCTTCCCAAGTCGCGCGAATCAGGGAGCTAGAGGTTTAACAGGCTGCGCCGCCCGATCCAAACCCAGATAAGCGCAGCCTGATGCGCCGTCGCGCTATATCGGTATCCCGCCACAGCTCTTTGCCTTAGCCGCATTTCTGCAACGCCAAGCGATTCCGGTTGGGTGCAAAATGCTCAGTTGTGCCAGCCCTCGATCCGCAGGCCGCTCAGCCGCTCGGCCTCGTCCTTCGGGACAACGCGCACGGTCTGGCTGAATGTCCAGACATGACCCTCGGGATCGCGGGCGCGGTATTGGCGCTCGCCGTAGAAATGATCCGTCGGTCCCTGAAGAATTTCCGCGCCGGCCGCACGTGCCTTTTCGCAATGAGCGTCGAGATCTTGCCGCAGCCGGATATAGACGGCCTGGGTGTTCTTGCCGCCGACCGAGGCCGGTCTGGCGACATGCTCGGCCCATTCGCAATCGACGATGATGTAGCCGTCGCCGAAACGCATTTCGGCGTGGACAAGCCGGCCGTCGGCGTCGCTCACCACCATGCTCGGTTCGAAGCCGAAGGCCGCCTGCAGCCAGGTCAATGCGGCGCGCGGATCTTTATAGAAGACGCCTGAGCCGAGAACGGCATGCTTGAAAGGATCGTCGACGGGCATGTCGCGACGGTGTCAGGCCTGCTCGGTGCGCGCGGCACGGCGGCGACGCTCGCCTTTCTGGCTCTGCACGATGCGCACGCGCTTGACGCGGCGCGGGTCGGCGTCGAGCACGTGGAACTCGAAACCTGGGATGGCCTGCACCACTTCGCCGCGAGCGGGGACGCGGCCGAGCGTGTTGAAGATCATGCCGCCGATGGTGTCGACATATTCGCCATGCTCGCCGGCGGCGAAATCCTCGCCGATCATCTTGGCGACCTCGTCGATCTCGGCTTTGCCGTCGACGACGAAGACGCCGTCGCCGGTCTGCGTGATCATCGGCTCGTCGTCGTCATGCTCGTCCTCGATGTCGCCGACCACCATCTCGACGATATCCTCCAGCGAGGCGAGGCCGTCGGTGCCGCCATACTCGTCGATGACCAGCGCCATCTGCGTGCGGGTCGTCTGCATGCGCCCCATCAGGTCGGAGGCAAGCATCGAGGGCGGCACGAACAGAACCGGACGGATCAGGCTGAGATCGCCGATGGTGCGCGCGAGATCGACCTGCGCGAGGTCGAGCGCCGTCGTCACCGGCGCCTTCGCTCTGCTGCGGCCCTTCTTGACGCGGGCGAGCTTGGTGATGTGGGCGAGCACGTCGCGAATGTGAACCATGCCGCGCGGATCGTCCAATGTCTCGGAATAGACCGGCATGCGCGAATGGCCGGACTGCTCGAACAGCCCAAGCAGATCGCCAAGTGTCGTGTTGATCTCGACCGCCTCGATGTCGGCGCGCGGCACCATGACGTCCTCCACCCGGACTTCGCGCAGGCGCAGGATGTTGTTGAGCATGGCGCGTTCGCCGGGCGAGAAGGCGCCGGCATCGGTCGCCGTTTCGGCAAGCGCGCCGGCGATTTCCTCGCGCAGGCTGGTGCCGTTGCGGTGCCGGAACAGGCCAAGCACGCGGTCGACAAGGGAAGGACCGGCATGCGTCGGCTCAGCGGCCGCGCTGCCGGTCGGAATACTCGGACTTGAGCCCTCTTCCGTCTTTTCGGAAGACTTGGCAGCACTGCCGGCGTCCGGACGGGCGGCAGTTTCTGGTGTGTCGTTCATCGCCATCGGGTCAATTGAGCTTTTTTGTTACGCGTAGGGATCGGGAATGGCAAGTCTCGCAAGCGCCGCGCGCTCGATCGCTTCCATCTCCTCGGCCTCGGCGTCGGTCTCATGATCATGGCCCAAAAGATGCAGCAGGCCATGGATAACAAGATGGGTGATATGGTTCGCAACCGGCTTGTCTTCCAGTGCCGCCTCGCGAGACACCGTCTCGGAAGCCAGCACGATATCGCCCAGCATCGGCGGCAGCTTGCCGCCTTTCGAAAACGAAAACGCCGGGAAAGACAAGACGTTGGTGGGCTTGTCCTTGCCGCGCCATTCGGCATTGAGCGCCTGGATATGGGCATCGTCGGAAAAAACGACGCTGAGCTCGGAAGCGCCGCCCGCGCCGGTCTCGGCAAAAGCGGCCGCAACGGCGCGCTCGACCAGACGCGTCAACTCGGCTTCCGCGGGCCAAGCGCCGGCCTCGACGAAAATATCGATGTCGACCGGGGTTCCGGCAGAGGATTTGTTGTCTGCAGCCATGCGGCCTTTGATCAGCTTTCGGCGCCGAGGCCTCGCGCCAGCTTGCCGTCGCGGTCATAGGCCTTGACGATCTCGGCGACCAGCGGGTGGCGCACCACGTCGCCTTCGTTGAAGCGGACCGTGACGATGCCCGGGACGCCGTCGAGGATGCGCAGCGCCTCGACCAGTCCCGACTTGGTGTTGGGCGGCAGGTCGATCTGGGTCGGATCGCCGGTGACGATCATGCGCGAGTTCTCGCCGAGACGGGTCAGGAACATCTTCATCTGCATCGGCGTGGTGTTCTGCGCCTCGTCGAGGATCACCGCCGCATGCGCCAGCGTGCGGCCGCGCATGAAGGCCAAGGGCGCGATCTCGATGACCTCGGCGGCGATCGCCCGCTCGACCTTGTCGGCCGGCATCATGTCGTAGAGCGCGTCATAGAGGGGCCGCAGATAGGGGTCGACCTTCTCCTTCATGTCGCCGGGCAGGAAGCCCAGCCGCTCGCCGGCCTCGACGGCCGGGCGCGACAGCACGATGCGCTCAACCATGCCGCGTTCGAGCAGCATGGCCGCATGCGCGACCGCCAGATAGGTCTTGCCGGTGCCGGCCGGGCCGATGCCGAAGACCATTTCCGAGCGCTCCAGCGCCCGCATATAGGCGTCTTGCGTCAGCGACCGGGCATAGATCGTCTTCTTGCGCGTCGCGATCTGGGCGGCCGAAACCTTGCCCTTGCGCTCCAAGGTGGGCAGCGTCAGCTGGTCGTCGGCGGCAATCGCCATGCGCACGGCGCCGTCGACATCCGACTGGCCGATGTCGACGCCCTTCTGCAGGATGCCGTAGAGCGTATCCAGCGCCCGGCGCGCCTGCTCGGCGGCCGGAGCCGAGCCTTTGATCGCAAGCTGGTTGCCGCGCGAACGGATATCCACGCCGAGCTTCTGCTCGAGCCGGGCCAGATTCTCGTCGAACTGACCGTAAAGGGCGCTGGCAAGCTTGTTGTTGTCGAAGGTCAGTACGATGTGCGCCATGTCGGAAGCCCCGGACGCCTGGTTCGGGGGCGGATTCTTCAGTTCAGCAGCGCTCAACCGTCTCTCCTCATCTGCCGAGGCCCGTCAGGCCAGTTCGGCGAACAGGCTATTGTAGCCGGTCCTTGTGATTCGTACGTCGATAATGTCACCGATTCCGCCGGCCTTGTCGTCAACAATAACGGGCTGCAGCCAGGGCGAACGGCCAACTTTCTGCCCTGCCTGCCGGCCAGGCTTCTCGATCAGCGTGCCGATGGTCCTGCCGACCAGGCTCAAGCCGAAATCCTGCTGCTGCCTGAGAAGCAGAGCCTGCAGAGCCTGCAGACGCTCGTCCTTCACCGCTTCCGAGACATGGCCATCCATTTCGGCGCCCGGTGTGCCGGGGCGCGGCGAATATTTGAACGAGAAGGCCGAGGCATAGTTCACCTCGCGCACCAATTTCAGTGTCGCTTCGAAATCCTCATCCGTCTCGCCGGGGAAGCCGACGATGAAGTCGCCGGACATGGCAATATCGGCGCGGGCGGCGCGAATGCGCTCGATGAGCGCCAGATAGTGGCGCGCCGTATGGCGCCGGTTCATCGCCTTCAAAATCCGGTCGGAGCCCGACTGTACCGGCAGATGCAGATAGGGCATCAGCGCCGGCAGGTCCCGATGCGCGGCGATCAATTCGTCGTCCATGTCGCGCGGATGGCTGGTGGTGTAGCGCAGCCGCGCCAGGCCGGGGATTTCCGCCAGACGAAACAGCAGGCGGCCAAGGCCCCATTCCTCGCCATTTTCGCCGATGCCGTGCCAGGCATTGACGTTCTGGCCGAGCAGCGTCACCTCGCGCACGCCGGCCTCGGCGAGGCGCTCGGCCTCGGCGACGATCTGCGCCACCGGGCGCGAAACCTCGGAGCCGCGCGTGTAAGGCACCACGCAGAAGGTGCAGAACTTGTCGCAACCTTCCTGCACCGTCAGGAAAGCGGTGACGCCGCGCCTGGCTAGCTCGGCGCGCTTCGGCTGCGGCAGATGCTCGAACTTGTCCTCGACGGCGTATTCGGTCTCGACGATCTTTTCGCCGCCACGGACCCTCGCCAGGACGTCGGGCAGCCGGTGATAGGTCTGCGGGCCGACGACCAGATCGACCGCAGGCGCGCGGCGGATGATCTCGGCGCCCTCGGCTTGCGCCACGCAGCCGGCTACGCCGATCAGCAATTCGCGGCCGGTCTCGGCGCGTTCGGCCTTCATGTCGCGAATACGGCCAAGCTCGGAATAGACCTTTTCCGCCGCCTTTTCGCGGATATGGCAGGTGTTGAGCAGCACAAGATCCGCATCTTCGACGGCGTCGGTGGCGACATAGCCGTCGGCCGCCAGCGCATCGGTCATGCGCTGGGAATCGTAGACATTCATCTGGCAGCCATAGGTCTTGACGAAGACCTTTTTCGCCGTCCGGTCCGTGCCGGCCGAGTGCTCGGCGGCAGCGCCGATGCCGTGGCTTTCAATCGTGTTCAAATCCATCGGGCGGCTTCTAGCGCCTTTCCTTGACAAAAAACAGACGAATCTGCCTGAAGCAGGTCGTCCCGACAGGACGCGCTTCAGGTCTTTTTCTTTATGTATGTCGTTATCCCAAAACCGCTACGCACTTTGGGCGAAATGCATCGGCTACCGGCTCTTGGCCGGGTCGGCGAGGACGGCCTGCATCATCTCGCGCACCCTGGCTTCCATCAGCCGTGCCGTTTCCTTGCGGTTCGAGCCCTTGGAGAACGGCACAGGCTCGCCGAAATGCACCTCGGCATCGATCGCGCCTTCGGCAAGCAGGGTTCTCAGGTGCGGCATCAAATCCTGATCGCCGATCCAGGCGGACATCGGCCGATGGCGGCGGCCCATCGGCATGCCATGCAGGCGCGTATAGGCGATCGCCACGGGCTGGATGAAGACCTGGTCCGCCGCACCTTCCGAAATCGCCATCGAGGCGGCGCCGAAGAGCGTGCTCTTGAACGGCAGCACAAGGTTGCCGTCCCCGGTCGAACCTTCGGCGAACAGCACCATGGCGTCGCCTTTTGCCATCCTTTTGGCGATCTCGCTCGCCTGGTCGCCGGAGGTGCGCTTGCGCTCGCGCTCGATGTAGACGGTGCGCTGCAACTTGGACAGCATGCCGATCAGCGGCCAGCCTTCCATGTCGGCCCTGGCGATGAACTTCACATCGACAAAGGAGCCGAGCACCATGATGTCGGTCCAGGAGATATGGTTGGCCGCGATCAGCAGCGGACGTTCCCTGGCCAGCGCGCCCTTCACATGCACCCGCATGCCCAGCGCCCTCAGGATCATGCGGTGCCAGATTTTCAGGATGAAGATCTCGGGCCAGAGTCCCGTCTTCATCGACAGGATCTGCAGCGGCACCAGCACCAGTGAACAGACGACGACATAGAAGAGCGCCAGGAAAATCCGCAATTTCTTGATCATTCGCTCCGCCCTATCGCGCGGACTGGCTAGCGAAGATCGCGGCGCATGACAAGCGCGCCGGTCGGACCCTGCTCGGTCGAACGGTAATAGTTCGGGCGGTGACCGACCTGGATGAAGCCGAGCCTGCGATAAAGCGCGATCGCCGGCGCATTGGTCTCGTCGACCTCGAGGAAGAGCGCTTCGGCGCGCTGCGCATGAAGCTCGCGCAGCACCGCATCCATCAATTGCCAGCCAAGACCCTGCCGGCGATGCGTGCGGGCGACGGCCACGGTCAGGATCTCACCCTCGCCGGCCGCGAGCCGCGCCAGCACGAAACCGACCGGAGGTTTCGATCCCTGCCCTGTCTCGCGCGCGGCGTAGCCGAACACCGTGTCCTGCTCGAGCAGCGCTGCGAACTCGCCATCGGTCCAGGGCCGCACGAAATCCTCGCGATGCAGCTCCGAGACGGCGGCGCTGTCGGCAACCGTCAGCGGTTCCAAGGCATATTCCCTGCGGCGCGGCTGAAAGAACGGTATGCGCATCAGGCGTCGTTTCCTTTTGGACCACGACTTTTCCGCAAAACCGCCTCCCCCTTTTTGGGATCATGGTCTTCCTTTGGACTGTTGTCCTGTCTTGGAAGAATGAAGCCCGCCTGCGGCTTGGCGTCGGCGCCGCGCAGATAGAGCGGCTTGGGCTTTTCGCCCGGCCCTCTGGCCGACGCCAGCCTGGCATAGGTCGCGATGTCGGCGGTGGCGGCAACCGGGCCGGTGTCGAAGGCCCGTCCCGCCGCTGCGGCAATCTGTGGCGCAGCGCTGCCGACAAGGACGGCATCGGCGCCGTTGGCCATGATCGCCGCCACGGAAAGCGTGGCAGCCGAAGGCCCGTAAGTTTCCGCTAACGCTTTGTCAAAGAGCGCCGCGTGGATTTCGTCGCGGCCGGCATCGAGCGCGGCAAGCACCGCGCGCCCGGGAAAGATTTTCGCCCCCTCCGCCGCCAGGGCTTCCAGCGTCGTCACGCCGATCGCCGGGATTTTCAACGCCAGCGCCAGGCCGCGCGCGGTCGAGACGCCGACGCGCAGGCCGGTGAACGAGCCGGGTCCGATCGAGACGGCGACGGCGTTGAGATCAGGGTAGCCGACGCCGCCGGCTTTCAAGGCCGTCTCGATGACGGCCATCAGATGCTCGGCATGCCCCTTGCCTAGGTCGCGCACTTCGCGGCCAAGCTCCTTCCCCGCGCCCGCGTCATAGACGCAGGCGGCGCAGAGATTGGCGGCGCAGTCGATGGCAAGCAGCTTCATACGGGCAGTTTCATAGGCCGGTTAACGAACTGGATCGAAACACAATTCCCTCTGCCCGGCATAGGCCACCGCCGCAAGGGCCAGGGCGGAGAAATGTTAAGCGGCTTCGCTTCTACGCGCCGCGATCACGCCGTCGCGACAATGCGTAGCATGTGGTTGTCCCAGACATAGTCCGGCTCTGAACGGGTGGCGCCGGCGCCACTGACGATTTCGCCGGCGCCGGTCGTCGCCATGAAGCCGGCGCCGTCGGGCGCGACGCCGCAGACCTCGACCAGCGCTCTTGTCGTGACCACGCGTCCGCTGGCGGCATCGATGACGGCCAGCGAATTGCCCTCCGGCGAGGTGACGGCGACCGTGCCCGTTGCGCCATTGGCGGCGACCGAGCCGATATAATTGCGCAAGCCTGAGAGCACGTCCTGCGGCATTTCCAGGAGCTCGAGCTCCCTGCCGCGCGCGGCGCGGCCGACCAATGCCGGTCGGTCGGTCGCCGGCCCGCGATACTGGCAGCCGAACCAGACGGTGCCCGCCTGGTCGCGATCCATGTGGCGGATCGAAAGCTGATGCAGCGCCGGCGGCAATTCGTGCTTTTCGATAAGGTCGCCGGTGATCCGGTCGACCAGTGTGTAGGAGGGCTTCATCGTCGCGATGTTGAGCTCGGCGCGGCCATAGTCGGGATGGGTTTCGATGCCGCCATTTGCGACGGCTAAAGTGCGGCCATCGCCAAGCAGGAGCAGCTCATGCGGCCCCATGCCGTAGGTCGGGAACTCGCCGACGCGATTGAATTTCGCCCGCGCGTCATAGACGCCCACGACACCTGCCGCGTTGTCGAAGTCGTTCTCTGTCGCATAGAGCAAGGCGCCGTCGGGCGAGAACACGCCGTGGCCGAAGAAATGCCGGCCGGCGATGCTGGCGATGGTCAACGGCTTGTCGCGGCCGGCATGGTCGAAGACCACGGCAAAGGTGCCGGGCTGGCGGGCGAAGACCACCGAGCGCTTCGACACCGGATCGAAAGTGACGTCATGGCCGCGATCGGGCAGACCGATCGTGTGCAGGATTTTCCCCGCCTCGGAGAGCACGGCGGCGCCAAAACTGCCGTCGCGCTTGACGAAGGCCGTGGCGAACACCGCGTCCGCGGCAAGCGTGTCCGCCCATGCGCGCGGCGCCATGGCGGCGGCGAAGCCCACGCCCGCGGCCCGCAGGAAATCGCGGCGGTCGATGAGGGCGGTTCTCACGGCATCAATCCCCATCCAACGACGAGAAGCCGGCGGTCAGGCCGAACTCGGCGGTCATCCTGGTGCCGATCAAGGTCGACAGGCTGGAAGTGATCAGCGCGAAATGCTCGAGCTTGCCGCGCAGCGCGGGGTCGGCGAGCGCCTTGTCGATCGGACCGGCAACGGATTTCGCTGTCGTCACGCCGTTGCTGAGCTGGATGTGGATGGACTCTGCCATCCATTGCGCGTCGGCGGGCAGCGCGTCGCCGAGCCTGGAGGCCTGGAACAGCTGGTCGATGCCGGAGAGATTTCCGGCGAGCGAGGCCGTCGTGTTCTGCGAGCGCCAGTAGATCGCCTGCTTCGGCTTGTCGGCATCGGGTTTCGCGCCGAGAAATCCCTTGAGCCGCACGTCGCGGATCATTTCCAGCTCGTTGATGAAGACGCCGACCAGTTCCGTCACCGCTTCGTTGCCGTCGCGGTAGAGCGGGTTCTCCGGCCCCGGATTGCCCCAGACCGACGCAAAGCCGCCGGGCTTTTGCCAGGCGTCGCGCACCTCGCCCGCCATCGTTTCGATATTGCCGGCAACCGCCGCGCCATAGGCGCAGCGGTAAGGATCGTCTTTCCCGGCAAGGGATTCGGCGCCGTCGCCGTAGAGCACATATTCGAGCGCGCCCAGGCCCTGCATGGCGACGCTCTTTTGCGCCAGTTGCGCCGGATCGGTGGCTGATGGGTCCTTGGATGCGAGCGTGGACTGCACTTGCCTCAGGCCGATGCTCTTGCGGTCCGGCCAATAAAGCATGCGCTCCAGCCGGTTGTTCTCCTTGATCGGCCCGAAGGCGATGACCTCGGCCACCGACCAAGCCTCGACGGTGCCTGAAAATGCCGCGCGAGCCGCTTCGAGCTTCTCCTTGGACGGCGTTTCGCAAAGCTGGTGCATCGCCTCGGTCAGGCCCGCCGCATGCTCATCGAGGCCGGCATAGGCGGGGCGGACGAAGCCGTCGATCGCGCGGCCGATGACATCGGAAGCGTTGACCGCGGCTGATGCCGGCATCAAGGCGGCCAGAAGGAACGGAAGAGCAAGGGCCATGCGTTTCGACATCAGAGCGACGCGTTTCGACATCATAGGGACTCCAGGAATTTGATCAGCGCGTCGCGATTGGCCGCGGCGGCACCGACAAAGCGGTCGCGCGCCTTCTGTCCCTCGCCGCCATGCCACAGGATCGCCTCGGCAAGCGTACGGGCGCGGCCGTCATGCAGGTAAAAGGCATTGCCGTTGACCGTCGCGGTAAGCCCGATGCCCCAGAGCGGCGGGGTGCGCCATTCGCTCCCCGTGGCTTCGCCCACCCGCTGCCCATCGGCAAGATCCTCGCCCATGTCGTGCAGCAGGAAGTCGGAATAGGGCCAGATCAGTTGGAAGGCCTGCGCGTTGTCGGGCGTGCCGCGCATGGTGACGAATTTCGGCGTGTGGCAGGCAATGCAGCCCATCTCGTAGAACTGCTTTTTGCCGGCAAGCACATCAGGCTTGCCGATATCGCGCCGCGCCGGCACGGCTAGGTTCTGCGAATAGAAGGTGACGAGGTCCATCACCGGCGGCGGCGCCTCGGCCGTGCCAAGGCGTTGCTGCACCCCGTTTGGCATGGCCAGGCAATCCGTCTGCGCCTCGGTGCAATCCCCCCAATGCTTCGGCACTTCCGGCGTCGAGATGCCGATATCGCCGGCAAAGGCGTCGGCCGTTTGCTGGCGGATCGAGGCGGTCTGCGCCTTCCAGCCGAAGCGGCCCAAGGTCACCTCGTCGCTCAGCTCGTCGCGCACCATGTTCGGCCTGCCCGAGATCCCGTCACTGTTGCGATCGTCCGGATCGGCATTGGCGAGAATATCGGCCGGCGCGATCTGCTCGATCAGGCCCAGCCCGATCATCGGCGGCGTCAGGCGCGGCGACAGCGTGGTGCGCGGATCGAGCGGACCGTAGCCGAGATTTTCGATCGTATAGCTCGGCTTGCGCAGTGAAACGACGGCACCGTCGCCGAGCGTAACTTTTTGCTCCTGATAATCGACGCGCATCCGGCCTTCGCCCCTGAGCCCGGGAACCGCAAGGTCCTGCAGTTGCGCGCCATAGACGGGATCGGGAAAGTTCAGCAGCTTATGATCGGTGAGCGCGGCCCTTTCCTCGGCGCTGCCGGCATCGCGCGCGAGTCTCAGGAACATCGATGTCGAGCCGGCATCGCCTTCCGGAGGACGCCCGCGGCCATCCTTCAGATGGCAGTTCTGGCAGGCGCGTTCGTTGAACAGCGGTCCGAGCCCGTCCGAAGCCTGGGTCGAGGACGGCGACGACACCCAGTTCTTGCGAAACAGCGCGTTGCCGAGCTTGAAGGTTCCTTCTTCCTCGAAGGTGATATTGGCGGAGGATTGTGAGAAGGCATCGCGGTTGATGTCCTTGCGCGAGGTGCCGGCGCCGCCCTGCATCAGCTCGAACGGCTCCGGTCTGGTGAAATCGGCCGTTGGCCTGGTGACCGCCAGAACCCGCGCCTGGTCCTTCGGCGTCAGGTCGGTGCGGCTTGTCGGCAGAGCGGCGGGCTCACCGGCCAAGGCGGATGCGGAAGGCATGATCGCCAGCAAAAGCCATGCCCCGCGACCAATCCGGTATCGCGGGGTCTTTTGGGACGGCAAGCCGTGAATCCCGGCCCGCCACGCGCGGCGCGAAAAATCTACGGGGCGCCGCATTCCCGCATGTCCTTACTCCGCCTCGTTGGCCGAGTCGGCATTGAGCTGGCCGTATTTTTCCTCGCCGATCGACGCAAGCAGATCGAGCTGCGTTTCCAGGAAGTCGATATGTCCTTCCTCGTCCGCCAAAAGATCCTCGAACAGCTTCATCGAAACGAAATCGCCTTCGTCCTGGCAGATCTCGCGCGAGCGCTTGTAGGCGGTGCGCGCGTCATATTCGCCGGCGAGATCGGATTCGAGCACTTCCTTGACATTCTGGCCGATGCGCAACGGCGCGACGGACTGCAGGTTCGGGTGACCCTCGAGGAAGATGATGCGCGCGATCAGCCGGTCGGCGTGATGCATCTCCTCGATCGATTCCGCCCGCTCCTTCTTTGCCAGCTTGGTGTAGCCCCAGTCCTCGAGCAGACGGTAATGCACCCAGTACTGGTTGACGGCTCCAAGCTCCAGAAACAGAGCTTCATTAAGCCGCTCGATGACCTGCGGTTCGCCTTTCATGGCTTCTGCTCCCGTATTGGCCGCGCAAGCCTCGCACGCGATCCAGGTGTGAAACGATGTCCACGCCCCCCACCTCTGAGCGGGCGTGGTAATTCTCGGTGACCCGAATGATCGTTTCCACCACATTTGGGAAACAGCCGCAACAGCGACCGCGCTTGGCCATCGCGTGGTAGACCTTAGCGGGCACGATCAGCTGCCAGGGATCCTGATCCAGCAGGCCGACGATCGTCTGCTCGATCTCCTTTTCGGTGATGATGTTGCAATGGCAGATCAGCATCTACTTGCTCTGGCTGACGGCGCCGTTCCGGCGCCGCTTGGCTGGTTTCTCAATTGAGCATGATCTTGTCCAAAAACCGGCTTTTGGGATCATGCCCGATCTTACTTGAACACCTTGTCGGGCGCGTCGAGGCTGTCGGAACCCTCGAAAGCGATCTGGTTCAGCTTGAGCGAGCCGACGGCGCGCTCGATCGACTTGGTCTGGTCGATCAGGGCGTCGATCGCCCCCTGCACGGTAGCGTTGCCTTCCGTGTTGCCCTCGGCGATCTGCTGGTCATAAGCCTCGCCGGCAAGAGCACGCGCCTGAATGGCCGCCATCTTGGCGACGGTGGTGTCGAGCTTGCCCGACAGTTCCTTGTCGATCGCCGGATCGGCCGCCTTCACCATGTTCGACACCGACGGGCCCGAAACCACGGAACCGTCGAGCCGCTTGTAGCTGGCATGGTAGGCATCGCGGATGCCGACCGCGTCATAGAGATGCGAGATGTAGGTGTTGTCGGAAAAGCAGTCGTGCTCCTCTTCCGGGTCGTGCAGCAACAGGCCGAGCTTCATGCGCTCGCCGGCGAGCTCGCCATAGGAGAGCGAGCCCATGCCGGTGAAGATGGTGGAGATGGCGGCATTCGCATCGCCCTCGGTGAGGTTCTTGCGCGCGGCGCCGTCTTCCTTCCAGTTGCCGACCATTTCCTGCAGGTCGGACACCAGAAGATCGGTCGCCGATCTCAGATATTCGGCGCGGCGGTCGCAATTGCCGCCTGTGCAGTTCTTGAGGTCGTAGTCGGTAAAGGGCCGCTCGCCGGCGCCCGGCCCGGTGCCATGCAGGTCCTGCCCCCAGAGCAGGAATTCGATGGCGTGATAGCCGGTCGCGACATTGGCTTCGACGCCGCCGGCCTCCTGCAGCGTGCCGGAGAGGAACTCGGGCGTCAGCTTCGAGGCATCGACCTTCTTGCCGTTGATCTCGATTTCCTTGTTGGCGATGACGTTGGCCGTATAGAGCGCGTTTTCGTCCGACTCGGTGCCATAGCTCTTGGCGACATAGTCGATCAGGCCCTCATCCAGCGGCCAGGAATTCACCTTGCCTTCCCAGTCGTCGACGATCTTGTTGCCAAAGCGGTAGACTTCTGTCTGCTGGTAAGGAATGCGCGCCGCCTTCCAGGCCTTGCGCGCGGCGTTCAGCGTGTCGGCCGAGGGACTGGCGACGAGCGCATCCACCGCCTTGTCCAGCGCCTGCGCAGTGGTCAGCGAATCCTCGTATTTGGCCAAAGCGATGTCGGCATAGGTCTTGATCACCGCCTTGGCGTCGGTCTCGGCTTTCGCCGGCAACACGAACACCGCCGCCGTCAGTGCAGCCGTGGCGCAGATCGCGGCCAGCCTGCCGCCATTACGTGCCGTCATCATCCTTCTCCAGTTCCTTGGAAATTCAATAAAAGGCGCCCACCCGCGCCGAGGCATAAGCATGCCGGGAAAAATGGTGGCCGCGCCAATGCGCGGTTCGCGATGAAAAGACACCCACTTGCCTCCAATCGAAAGGGTTCAAGGCCCAGACATCAAAGGAATGCGCTTTGAGCGCAGCTCTCCATAAAGCGATGGAGAGGCCGGGAGTCAACTGGTGAGAGACAAAATATACAATTGAAACAACAGTTTAGAATTATTCTAAACTACAAATGTCAACTTTAAGCTCGGTATTGCCTCGCTGGGCCCGATTGACAGACAGCCATTCTGGGTGCGACCCGATGCGCGGCCCTTGCGGCGGTGACGGACAATCGCCACTTGGCGCAAGGGCCTAAATTTGCTGACCAAAAAGGATTGCGATGACCAACGGGGTTGTGATTGTCGGTGCGGGCCATGCCGGCGTGCAGGCCGCCGCCAGCCTGCGCGAAGAGGCCTATGAAGGGCCGGTTGTCCTGGTCGGCGACGAGCAGGACCTGCCCTATCACAAGCCGCCGTTGTCCAAGACCTTCATCAAGGACGCCGAGGCCAAGCCGCAGCCCTTGCGCGGCGAAGCCTTCTACACTGGCAACAACATCGACTACCGGCCGGGAGTGCGCATCGACAGCATCGATGCTCGCGCGAGCCGGCTGAATGTCGCAGGCGGTGGAACGCTTGCCTTCGACCGGCTGGTGCTCGCGACCGGCTCGCGGCCGCGCCTGCTCAAGCTTGACGGCGCCAGCCTTGCCGGCGTGGTCTCGCTGCGTTCGCTGGCCGATGCGCGGGCGATCCGCGAGCTCAGCGCGCAAAGCGAGGACGTGGTCATTCTCGGCGGCGGCTTCATCGGCCTGGAGATCGCGGCAACGCTGAGAGCGGCCGGCCGCAACGTCACCGTCGTCGAGGCGGTCGATCGGCTGCTCGGCCGCGCCGTGGCGCCAGTCATCGCGGCGCATGTGCGCCAGCGCCTGGAGGCGATCGGCGTGCGCATCCTGACCGGCACCACCATTGCCCGCCTCGAGGGCGAAGGCGGCCGCGTCTCGGCCGCGATCACCTCGGGCGGCGAACGCCTGCCGGCGCAGATGGTGATCATCGGCATCGGCGTGGTGCCCAATGTCGAACTGGCTGAAGCCGCCGGTCTGGCTACCGGCAACGGCATCCGCGTCGACCAGCATATGCAAAGCTCTGTTCCCGAAATCCTCGCCATCGGCGACGCGGCCTCCTACCGGCACTGGTTTACCCGTGGCGACGTGCGGCTGGAATCGGTGCAGAACGCCACCGACCAGGCCAGGCTTGCCGCACGCACCGTTCTCGGCCATGGCGAGCCCTTCTCGGCCGTGCCATGGTTCTGGTCGGATATCGGCGACATGAAGCTGCAGATGGTGGGCCTGACCCAAGGCGGCGATCACCATGTCGTGCTGGGCGATCTCGCCGAGAACAGGTTCTCGATCTACCACTATGCGGGCAACCGGCTGCTCGGTATCGAATCCGTCAACCGCCCGGCCGACCACATGCTTGGCCGCAAGATGCTCGGCGCCGGCTTCTCGCCGACGCCGCAAACGGTGGCAGGCGGGCCGGATGCGCTGAAGGCGGCGCTTGCGGCCTTCAGTCGGGACGAACCGGCAAGGGCGAGCGCGTAGAGATTGCCAATTTTTGCCATAGATCATAAAGTGGCTGAATGAGCACGATGAACATTTCACTGCCGGACAGCTTGAAGAATTTTGTCGATCAGCAAGTGACTGATCGAGGCTATGGCACGAGCAGCGAATATGTGCGTGAATTGATCCGCCAGGATCAGGATCGTCAACTTTTGCGGAGCTTGCTCCTGGAGGGTGCGTCATCCGTGCCGGGCGCGCCCGTTGACGACGACTATTTCGCAGCGTTGAGGAAACGAGCGCAGGGCCAATAAGTTAGTGGCCACCAAGCCAATTATTCCTCGAAGCCTTGCTCTGCGCGATATCGAGGACGCTGTCGATTATTATGCACGTGAAGCTGGTTCGCACGTGGCGTTAGGCTATGTCGAGGACCTTCAGAATGCCTACAAGTTAATAGCCAGCCACCCGGCATCAGGCTCTCTGAGATATAGTTATGAAGTTGGGTTGCCCGGCCTACGCAGCCTGCCGCTCAAGCGTCATCCATATTTGATCTTCTATATTGAACAGGCAGACCACATCGATGTGTGGCGCGTGCTTCACGCCAAGATGGATATCCCATCCTGGTTACAACATCCGGGCTCCTGACGGCTTGCGCGCGCCGGTGCAGACCGTCAGAAGAGCACCGCACCATCCTCAGGCGGCCCGCGCCTCGCGGATCGAGGTTTCCAGGATATCCAGCGCCTCGGTCATGACGCCGTCCTGGATGGTGATCGGGGACAGGAAGCGGATGACGTTGCCATAGACGCCGCAGGTGAGCAGGATGAGGCCCTTGTCCAGCGCCTTCAGCCTGACCGCGTTGGCGAACTCCGCTGACGGAAGCCCCTTCTGCACGTCGTTGAACTCGACGGCGTTCATGAAGCCTGGACCGCGGATGTCGACGATCTCCGGTACGTCCTCGCGGATCGATACCAGCCGCTGCTTCAGCCGCGCGCCCAGCGCATTGGCGCGGTCGCAGAGCTTTTCCTCCTCGATGACGTCGAGCACTGCGTGCGCGGCGGCAACGCCGATCGGGCTGCCGCCATAGGTGCCGCCGAGCCCGCCGGGGCCGGGCGCGTCCATGATCTCGGCGCGGCCGGTGACGGCCGACAGCGGGAAGCCCCCGGCGAGGCTTTTGGCCATGGTGGTGAGGTCGGGCGCCACGTCATGATGATCCATGGCGAACATCTTGCCGGTACGGGCAAAGCCGGTCTGCACTTCGTCGGCGACCAGCAGGATGCCGTGCTGATCGCAGATCTTGCGCAGCGCTGCCATGAAATCGCGCGGCGCCTCGTAGAAGCCGCCCTCGCCCTGAACCGGCTCGACGATGATGGCTGCAACGCGGCCCGGATCGACATCGGCCTTGAACAGCTTGTCGAGCGCGGCAAGCGAATCGGCGACCGAGACACCGTGCAGCGCCACCGGGAACGGGGCGTGGAAGACATCGGCGGGCATGGCGCCGAAGCCGACCTTGTAGGGCACGACCTTGCCGGTCAGCGCCATGCCCATGAAGGTGCGGCCATGAAAGCCGCCTGAAAAGGCGATGACCGCCTGGCGGCTGGTGGCGTTGCGGGCGATCTTGATGGCGTTCTCGACCGCCTCGGCGCCGGTGGTGACGAACACGGTCTTCTTGTCGAACTTGCCCGGCAACAAGCCATTCAACCGCTCGGCGAGATGCACGTAGCTTTCATAGGGTACGACCTGGTGGCAGGTGTGGGTGAAGCGGTCAAGTTGCGCCTTGACCGCCTCGATCACCTTCGGGTGGCGGTGGCCGGTGTTGACGACGGCGATGCCGGACGAGAAGTCGATGTAGCGGCGGCCTTCGACATCCCAGATTTCCGAATTCTCGGCGCGTTCGGCGTAGATCTGTGTCGTCATGCCGACGCCGCGCGAGATCGACTGGTTCTTGCGTTCGGAAATGGCTGAATTCTTCATCTCATCCCTCAATCGGGCCATCCCTCATCGAGACTGGGCCCGTTCTCGTTTGATGCCGTTGAAATCCCTTCTGGCCTTATTTCACGTTTTGCTCAAGTCGGCACGTAGTCCAGTCAATTGGGCCTGCCCCAGATAAAGTCCTCCCCGGTACACCTGGGCAGGGACGCGGCTTGGCAATTGCGGGCTAAACCCTCACAAATCCTTCGCTGGCCCTCAACAGATTGCGCGTATAATCCTCGCTGACGCGATGGCCGATCAGCTGGCTCGCGGTCAGCGTCTCCACGGCCTCGCCGTTCTGCATCACCATCAGCCGCTCGCACATATGGGTGATGATGGCGAGGTCGTGGCTGACCATCAGGAAGGTGAGCTTGCGGCGCCGCCGGACCTCCTCCAGCAGGTTCAGCACCTCCGCCTGCACCGAAGCGTCGAGCGCCGAGGTCGGCTCGTCGAGCAACAGGATCGAAGGTTCGAGGATCAGCGCACGCGCAATGGCGACGCGCTGGCGTTGGCCGCCGGAGAGCTGGTGCGCGTAACGAAAGCGGAAGCCCTTGCCAAGCCCTACCTCGTCCAGCGCGCGCTCGATGCGCTTCTCGCCGTCGGCAATGCCATGGATCGCGAGGGGCTCCTGCAGCAGGCGGTCGACCGTCTGGCGCGGATGCAGCGAGCCGTACGGATCCTGAAAGACCATCTGCACCTCGCGATAAAACGCCTTGTCGCGGGTTTTGCCGAGCGTCTTGCCCCTGACGGTAATGGTGCCCGAGGAAACCGGCGCGAGACCTGTGATGGCTCTCAGCAGCGTCGACTTGCCGGAACCGCTTTCGCCGACCAGCCCGTAAGACTCGCCTTCCCTGACTTCGAGGCTGACGCCCTTCAGCGCGCGAAACCGGTCGAAGACTACTTCCAGCCCTTCGACAGTGATGGAAGCCGTCATGCCGCCCACTCCGGCTTGCGGTCGAGCACCGGCAGCGGATGGCGCTCGAAGCCGATCCTGGGCATGCAGTTGAGCAGGCCGCGCGTGTAAGGATGCTGAGCGTCGCGCAGCTCCGAAGCCTTGATCTGCTCGACCACCTTGCCGGCATACATGACGACGACGCGGTCGCAGAAGGAGGAGACCAGGCGCAGATCGTGCGAGATGAAGATCAGCCCCATGCCGCGCTCGACGACGAGCTTGTCGAGGATATTGAGCACGTCGAGCTGCACGGTGACGTCGAGCGCCGAGGTCGGCTCGTCGGCGATCATCAATTCGGGTCCGGTGACCAGCATCATGGCGATCATGGCGCGTTGGCCCATGCCGCCCGAGACCTCGTGCGGATAGAGATCGAAGACGCGGGCCGGGTCGCGGATCTGCACCGCCTGCAGCATCGCCAGCGCCCGTTCGCGCGCTTCGGTCTTTCCTACCTTCTCATGCGTGCGCAGCGTCTCGACGATCTGGCGGCCGATGGTCATGACCGGATCGAGCGAATATTTCGGGTCCTGAAGGATCATGGCGATGCGGTTTCCCCGCAGCGCCCGGCGCTCACGCGGCGATATGGAAAGCAAGTCCATGCCGTCGAAAGCGAGCTTCTTCGCCGAGACCTCAGCCTGCGGCGGGGTCAGCCCCATGATGGCGCGGCCGGTCTGCGATTTGCCGGAGCCGCTTTCGCCGACGATGCCCAACCGCTCGCGACCGAGCGAGAAGGAGACGCCGCGCACCGCCTGCACGAGGCCGGTGCGGGTCGGGAAGGTGACGCGCAGATCGTCGACCTCGAGAAGCGTGTCGCTCATTGGTCGCCACTCCGGGGATCGAGCGCATCGCGCAGGCCGTCGCCGAGCAGGTTGAAGCCGAGGCTGACGATGAGGATGGCCGCACCTGGGGCTGCGGCCACCCACCACTGGTCGAGGATGAAGCGGCGTCCGGACGCGATCATCGCGCCCCATTCGGGCAACGGCGGCTGCGCGCCGAGACCGAGGAAGCCAAGGCCGGCGGCGGTCAGGATGATGCCGGCCATGTCGAGCGTGACGCGGATGATCAGCGAGGAGATGCAGAGCGGCATGATGTGGCGCAGCACGATGCGGAAGGGCGAGGCGCCCATCAGCTGCACCGCCTTGATGTAGTCGGAATTGCGCACCGTCAGCGTCTCGGCTCGCGCGATGCGCGCGTAAGGTGGCCAGGAGGTGATGGCGATCGCCAGCACGGCGTTCTCGATGCCGGGGCCGAGCGCGGCAACGAAAGCCAGCGCCAGAACCAGCTTGGGAAAGGCGAGGAAGATGTCGGTGATGCGCATCAGGACCGTGTCGGTCCAGCCCCAGGCATAACCGGCGATCGTGCCGACCAGAAGGCCGATAGGCGCGGCGATGATGGCGACGAGGATCACCACATAAAGCGTCCAGCGCGAGCCATACACGATGCGTGAATAGATGTCGCGGCCGAGGTCGTCGGTGCCGAACCAGTGCGCGGCGCCGGGCGCCAGCAGTCGGGCATTTTTCAGATCGCCGACGGTCGGCGAATAGGGCGCCAGCACATCGGCAAGGGCGGCGACCACCAGCAGCGCGATGATAATCAGCATGCCAACCAGCGCCAAGCGATTGGCGGAGAAGCGGCGCCAGGCGACATAGGCGCGGCCGAGCCTCGCCTGCAGGCGCGAGGCCGGTCGGTCGCTCAGCAGCCATGCGCGACGGGAGAAGGCGCCGGCGTCGGCGGCGGTCATGACAATGCCTCCTGAAGTAGTCGGCCCCCACTCCGGTCTGCTTCGCAGACCACCTCTCCCCCGTTCGACGGGCGTGAGGAAAGGCGCCAAGCGTGCGACCGGCTTGTCCTCTCCCCCAGGCACGAGGAGAGGTGGCCCGAAGGGCCGGAGCGGGGGTGGTTGGCCGCGGCCAAGCCCAAAACGGCAATAGCTCCGATCATCCGGTCTTCGTCCTTGGATCGAGCAGCCGGTAGAGCAGATCGGAGAAAAGGTTGATGGCGATGAAGACCGAGCCGATGGCAATGGTGCCGCCGAGCACGGCGTTCATGTCGGCGTTCTGCAGCGAGTTGGTGATGTAGAGGCCGATGCCGGGCCAGGAGAAGACGGTCTCGGTCAGCACCGAGCCTTCGAGGAGGTTGGCGTAGGAAAGCGCGATCACAGTCACCATCGGCACGGCGGCGTTGCGCAGCGCGTGGCCCCAGATGATGCGCGTCTCCGACAGGCCTTTCGCACGGGCCGCGACGATATATTCCTGCGCCAGCTCGTTCAGCATGAAGGAACGCGTCATGCGGCTGATATAGGCAAGCGACAGGTAGCCGAGCAGCGAAGCCGGCAGGACGATGTGGCGCCAGGCGTCGTAGAAGACGTCCCACTGCCCCTGGATCGCGGCGTCGAGCAGATAGAAGCCAGTGATAGGCGTGAAGGTATATTCGTAGACGACATCGAGCCGCGCCGGAAACGCGATCCACTGCAGCTTGGCGTAGAACAGCACCAGCCCGAGCAGACCCAGCCAGAAGATCGGCACGGAATAGCCGATGAGGCCGACGATGCGGGCGATCTGGTCGATGAGGCTGCCGCGCTTGACGGCGGCCAGCACGCCGAGCGGCACGCCGATGACAGCGCCGATGATCGTGCCCAGCGTCGCCAGCTCGATGGTCGCCGGGAAAACGCGGCGGATATCGGTCATCACCGGATTGGTGGTCAGCACCGACGTGCCGAAGTCGCCGCTCAGCGCACTTTTGACATAGAGGTAGAACTGCTCGATCCAGGGCAGGTCGAGACCCATCTCGCGGCGCGTGCGCTCGACGACGGCAATAGGAGCGCGGTCGCCGAGCACGGCCAGAACCGGATCGATCGGGATGACGCGGCCGATGAAGAAGGTCACCGCGAGCAGGCCGAGATAGGTCGTCACCGCGACGACCAGGAAGCGGCCGAGCGACGACAGGACGGCAACAGCGCGGGCGCTGCCGCGCCCCGCTGCCGCCTGGTTTTCGGCTACGCTCACGCGGCGCGCCCGAAGACACTATTGCTTGGAGACCGCACCGACGAAGTTGGTGTCGAAGCTCGGGCCGAGCGCGAAGCCCTTGAGGTTCTTGCGCAGGCCGGCCACTTCCAGCTGCTGATGGATGATGACGAAGGGGCTGGTGTCGAGGATCTTCTTCTGCAGATCCTTGTACATGTCGGCGCGCTTGGCGGCGTCCTTCTCCAGAAGCGCTGCTTCCGTTTCCTTGGTCAGGTCCGGAATGTCCCACGAATTGCGCCAGGCGAGCGTGTGGGACTTGCCGGCATCCGAATTGTCGGGGTTCGAGGCGAAGGTCTGGGCGTTGGAGTTCGGGTCGAAATAGTCCTGGCCCCAGTTGCCGATGTAGATGTCGTGGTTGCGGGCGCGGTATTTGGTCAGCGTCTGCTTACCGTCTCCCGGAATAATCTCCAGCTTGATGCCGGCCTGGCCGAGCGTCTGCTGGATCGATTCCGCCATGCCGGTGGTCGGCTGTCCAGTGCGCACGTCCATGGTCACCTTGAAGCCGTCCGGCAGGCCGGCCTTGGCAAGCAATTCCTTGGCTTTGGCGACGTCGAGCTTGAACGGGTTATCGTCGATGGCGCCGAGATCGCCCTTGGGCAGGAAGGACTGGTGGATTTCGCCGATGCCCTTGAGGATGGTGGTGCTGAGCGCGTCGTAGTCGACCAGATATTTGAACGCCTGGCGCACCTCGGGCTTGGCGAGGTTCGGGTTCTTCTGGTTGAGGCTGATGTAATAGACCGTGCCCTTCGGCGCGCTGGTGGTGGTGAGATCGGCGTTCTTGGCAATGGCATCAAGGTCGTTCGGCTCGAGATTGCGGGCGACGTCGATATCGCCGGCTTCGAGCGCCAGGCGCTGTGCCGAGCTTTCCTTCATGTTGCGGTAGATGACGCGGGCGAGCTTGGCCTTCTCGCCGTTGTAGTTGTCGTTGCGCTCCAGGACGACGGCCTCGTTGGCGCGCCATTCGCGCAGCTTGAACTGACCGGAGCCGGCATAGCCGGTCTTCAGCCAGGCATTGCCGAAATCGTTGTCCCATTTGTAGTCGGCGCTCGGCGTGGCGGCGGCGACATGTTCCTTGACCAGCTTGGCGTCCACGACCGACGCGACGGTGGCCGACAGGCAGTTGAGCACGAAGCTTGGCGCATAGGCCTTGTCGACGACGAACTGGAAGGTGGTGTCGTCGACGGCCTTGGCCTTTTCGGTGACGTTGTCGCCGGTAATGCCGAACTGGTTGATGATGAAGGCCGGGCTCTTGTCGAGCTTGACGGCGCGTTCGAAGGAATAGGCGACGTCGGCGGCGGTGATCGGATTGCCGGAGGCGAATTTCATGCCGGGCTTCAGCTTGAACGTATAGGTCAGGCCATCATCGGAAACGGTCCAGCTCTCGGCGAGGTCGGGCTTGACCTTGGAGGTGTCGTTGAGATCGAGGCGGACCAGAAGATCATAGGTGTTGCCGGTGACCTCGGCCGTCGACAGCTCGAACGCTTCGCCCGGATCCATCGAGATGATGTCGTCGATGGCAAAGCCCTCGACCAGCGTATCGGCGGGCGTGACCGCGAAAGCGGGCGCGACGAGCAGCGCGGACAGCGCGGCGCCGGCAAGCAAGGCGCGCGAGCGGAGAGCAAACTTTTCCAGCATCATAGTGATCGTTCCCTGTTTTGTTGACCTGAGTTCCCGGCTCAGGGCTGTATTGTTCTTTGCAAGGCCGGCTGCGGCTTTGACCCCTTACCGTCGTGTTTTTTGTCCAGTTGGTCAACACCCTATTCAGCGGTTCTCGAACCGGCAACGGACATTTTGCGAGACGCTATATCGGGGGACCAGACGAGCCGTATGAGTCGACCCATGCGCCGGCTAATTAAAGCCGCCAATCCGCAAAAAATTATCAGCTCCGTCCCTTGCGAGGCAGACGCTATTTCAACTGCGCGACTAGGCCCGCATCGGGAAAGCAGGTGGCGGGCTTGCCGTTCTTTGCCTGCCAGATGCCGATGGAGCGACGGGTCTTGAAGCCGGGCAGGCCGTCGGCGCTGCCGACATCGTAGCCCTTGGCCTCCAGCGCCCGCTGCAGGGCGGCGATATCGGAGCGGTGGAGATCGCCGACCGCGCCCCAGCCGCCGACAAAGGCGGCGTCGCCCTTGGCGATGCGATCGGCGGCATGACCGATGAACAGGCCGTAGAGATCGCTGTTGTTGTATTGCTTCAGCACATAGAAGTTCGGCGTCACGACGAAGGCCGGACCGCTGCGCCCGGCCGGCATCAGCAGCAAGCCCTCGGCCTTCAATTCGCTCGCCGCAAATGCCTTGCCGTCGACGCGCCTGATGCCCATCGCCACCCAATCGGAGATCCTCTTGCCCCGGTCGGGTCCTTCGAGCGAGCACGACACATTTGCCGGCACCGTCACCTCGGCCCCCCAGCCGCGCTCCCTCACCCAGCCATAATGGACGAGATAGTTGGCGATCGAGGCGAGCACATCGGGCGTCGAATTCCAGATGTCGGGCCGGCCGTCGCCGTCGAAATCGACGGCGTGCTTCAAGAAGGAGGTCGGCATGAATTGCGGCTGGCCGAGCGCACCAGCCCAGGACGATTTCATCGCATTGACCGGCGCCAGCCCGCGCTCGACGATTTCGAGCGCCGCCAGCACCTCGGTGCGGAAGAAATCCTTCTTGGTCGACATGAACGCCTTGGTGCCCAGCACCTCGAAGGCGTCGTAAGGCATCTTGGCCGCGCCGAATCCGGTCTCGCGGCCCCAGATCGCCAGCACGATCTCGCCCGGAACGCCATAGCGCTTCTCGATCAGCCCGAGCGTCCGGGCATTGGCGCTCTCGCGCGTCCTTCCGCCCGAGGTGACGGCCCGAACGACCTTCTCGGCGAAGTAGCTGGCCGGCGGGCCGAACTCGGCCTGATGCTGCTTCTCAGGCGTCGTCGGCTTCTCGCCGGGCAGGACGAGATCGGGCAGTTTCAGGTTCGGCTTCACGCCGAGGAAGGCGGCG
Organism: Mesorhizobium sp. B2-8-9; assembly: GCF_006439475.1. Taxonomy (NCBI): domain Bacteria; kingdom Pseudomonadati; phylum Pseudomonadota; class Alphaproteobacteria; order Hyphomicrobiales; family Phyllobacteriaceae; genus Mesorhizobium; species Mesorhizobium sp. B2-8-9. The sequence continues at coordinate 28,446 of NZ_VFTQ01000015.1, forward strand.
TCGAAGGTCTTCTTGGAGATGCCTTTGGACTTGGCTTCGGGCCAGAGGTCGGTCTGCAGCCAGGCCTGGAACTGGTCGTCGATGGGGGCGGCATGGGTGGGGGTGGTGAGGAGAAGAGCGAGAAACGTCGCTAGGAAGGAAAGAATAGCCAGCCTGAAATGCTGGCGTTCCTTCACACCCCCCTCTGTCCTGCCGGACATCTCCCCCGCAAGGAGGGAGATCAGATGTCGCGCAGGCTTTCGCCAATCGCCGACGTGGGGATAAAAGCGCCGGCAAAGAAACTGCCAATCTCCCCCCTTGCGGGGGAGATGCCCGGCAGGGCAGAGGGGGGTGTGACGGAGCGCAGCATCTCGAGGAATAACATCTGTCACGCGCGCCCTCTCCAGTCCCCTCAAAACGCCGTCCTCGACCGCAACGCCGCGGCCAGCGTGCCTTCGTCGAGGTAATCGAGCTCGCCGCCCACCGGCACGCCATGCGCGAGCCGCGTCACCTTGACCTCGAATCCCGACAGTTGGTCGGTCAAATAATGCGCCGTCGTCTGCCCCTCGACCGTGGCGTTGACGGCAAGGATGACTTCCTTCACCTCGCCGCCGGCGATCCGGTCGACCAGCGAGCGGATGTTGAGCTGGTCGGGACCGATACCGTCGAGCGGCGACAGCGTGCCGCCGAGCACGTGATAGCGCACGTTCATCGCCGCCGCGCGCTCCAGCGCCCAAAGGTCCGAGACGTCTTCAACGACGATCAGCGTGCCGGCGTCGCGGCGTGGGTCGGTGCAGATCATGCAAGGATCGGCGGTATCGACATTGCCGCAGGTCGAGCAGATGCGCACCTTGTCGACCGCTTCGCTCATGGCGGCAGCCAGGGGCTCGAGCAGCTGTTCCTTCTTCTTGATGAGATGAAGCGCTGCGCGCCTGGCCGAGCGCGGCCCTAGCCCCGGTACCTTGGCCAGGAGCTGGATCAGGCGTTCGATTTCCGGACCGGCGATTCTCTTCGACATCGCCCTGATCTAGAGCAATTCCAGGAAAAGTGCGAAGCGGTTTTCCGTCCGGAATTGCGTGCAAGGGAAAAGATGGATCAGTTCGCCGCTTCTTAAAACGGTGGACTGATCCAGGATTTTTCAGAGCGGTTTGGAACAGCCAGCAAGGGCACAGGCCCCGCCATGCTGCCATGGCGGAGCCTGTATTGGATGAAATCGGGTTCAGTTGGTTTCGAGCGGCCGATCCTGGCTGGCGATCATCGCGCCGATGGCGTCGGTGTTCTCAGGCGTCGACTGGAAGCCCATCGACGCTTCCTGCGGCGCGCTGGGCACCGAAGAGACGTAACGGCCCTTGAGCGTGCCGCCGAAACGCGAGGCGTCCGGCTCGGCCATCGGCTCCTGCATCGCCACGACCGTCGGCTTCTGCGCGAGGCGGCCGGACTTGGCAGAAGATGGAACGGAAGCCGTCACATAGGTCTGTTCGGCGGAAGCGTCTTCGGTCCGCGCGGCCGCAGCCAAGGCCGCCTGCTTCGCCGGGTCCGGACGGACGATCGTCCTGACGATCGGCTCGGCGGAAGCCACGAGCACCGGAGCGGCGGCCGTGGGCTGCTGCCGGCCAGACTTCTGCTGGTCGCCCACGTTCATGGCGACCATCGGCTCATCCGGCAGCGGCTGCCAATTGCGGCCGCGCTTCTCATAGAAGGCGTTGCCGCCGGCAACCATGGTGTAATGCATGTTCTTGTAGGGAAAACGCAGGCCGGCGGTGTGGAAATACATCGTGTTCTTGAGCTTGGCCTTGCGTTCGCCTCTCAGCACAGCATCGGCCGCCTCCTCGACATCCGGCAGGGCCCTTGAATTCATCGGCCGAGTCATGACGCCCGGAGCAAACTGGCCCGGCTCGCCGACAACTTGACAGATGGTGTTGCCGTGCTGGCCCGAGCGAAGACGGTTCATGACGACCGTGCCCACCGCGATCATGCCGTCGCGGCTCGACCTGTTGGATTCGAAGAACATTGCCCTTTGCAAGCATTCCTTGTCCTTCAGCGAGTGGCCGGAGGAACGCGTGAGGAAGCTCGGCGTAAGGGCATCGGTCAGACCCGACACCGACATGCCATGGGAGGAAGTGGTCTGGCTGCAACCGGCCAGGAGCAAGGGGGAAGTGACGATGCCGATAAGCAGCAGCGGCGTCTTCCATCGCGTCGCGATCACCAAAAAAGCCTCATGTCCAGATGCCAGCCCGCCCCGAGATGTGGCAAGAATGAGACTCTTTCGGGCAAAAAGATGGCTAGAGGGTTAGCAACTTCTGGACTTGGGTAAAACTTTATGAATGCCGCGAAATGAGCCCGTGAGCATTGCCGGCAAAATGGTTAATATTGCAGGCTGGACTCAATTTCCGTTCATAATCAATTAACTGGCGGACACCGCCTCAGAAAGGCAATTTCATTCCGGGCGGGATCGGCAAGCCTGCCGTCAACGCCTTGGTCTTCTCCTGCATGATCTGCTCAACCTTATTTTTGGCGTCATTGTGGGCGGCCAGGATGAGGTCCTCCAGTATTTCGGCTTCGTCCGCCTTGATCAAAGACGGATCGATCTTCAGCGTCTTCATTTCGAACTTGCCGGTCAGCGTGATGCTGACCAGACCGCCGCCGGCCTGGCCGGTGGCTTCAAGCGTGGCGATCTCGTCCTGCATGGCCTGGAACTTGGCCTGCATTTCCTTCGCCTTGCCCATCAGGCCGAGAAGATCTTTCATCGGTTGGTCCTCTAAAAATGTTTCAGGTCTCGTCGTCATCGGCCGCCGGCTCGACCGGCAGGTCCGCCTCGGCTTCATCCACTTCCGGCACGTCCGGGATGCGCACATCGATAATCTTGGCGCCAGGGAAACGGGCGAGAATGGCCGCGACGGTCGGGTCGCTCTTGGCATCGGAGAAAGCGTTCTCGCGCTTCGTCGTCTCCATCTCGGCCAGTGTCTGGCCGCCCTCTTCCTTCGACAGCGACACCAGCCAGTTGCGCCCGGTCCAGGCGCGCAGCTTGGCGGTGAGGTCGTTGAGCAGCATCTTCGGCGCGTCGTTAGTCAAGGCAACGTCGAGCCGGCCGGGCTCGATGCGAACCGGCCGCACGCAGCGTTTCAGCAGCACCTTGAAGGCCATGTCGCGATTGGCGTCGGCAAGCGCAACGATGTCGGCCAGCGATTTCACTGGAACGACAGGCGCCTCGGCGACCGGCTCCGGCGCGGGAACGAAGGTCTCCGGCACAGGCTGCGCCTCGACCAGGCGCATCGTCTGCGCGCCGCCGGGGGAAGCTGGCACCCGGGTCTGCGCGACAGCACTTGCGCTGCCATTGCCGGACCCCGCGGGTGCTCCGTTGGCGCGCGGCGCGGCATTCGACTGCGGGGCCGCACCTTCCAGCGATTTCAGCGCCTCGTCCAGCGTCGGCAGGTCGGCGGCATGCGCCAGGCGGATCAACACCATTTCGCCGGCGCTGACCGGGCGGTTAGAGGACTGCACCTCAGGAATACCCTTGAGCAGCATCTGCCAGGTCCGCGACAACACGCGCACGGAAAGCGTGCCGGCGAATTCGGCGCCGCGCCGGCGCTCATCCTCGGAAAGCGAAGCATCGTCGGCTGCCGCCGGCACGAAGCGCAGGCGGGTGACGAGGTGGTTGAACTCGGCAAGATCGGTAAGCACGGCGGCCGGATCGGCGCCGGTGTCGTATTGCGCGCGGAATTCGGCCAAGGCCGCTGCGGCATCGCCCTTCATGACATGCTCGAACAGGTCGATGATGCGGGCGCGGTCGGCAAGGCCGAGCATGGCTCGCACCGCCTCGGCGCTGACCGTGCCGCTGCCATGGGCGATCGCCTGGTCGAGGATGGAGAGCGAATCGCGCGCCGAGCCTTCGGCGGCCCGCGCGATCATCGCCAGCGCCTCGTCGTCGACGGTAATACCTTCCTTGGCCGCGATCGAAGACAGATGCCCGACAAGCGCGCCGGCATCGATGCGGCGGAGATCGAAGCGCTGGCAACGCGACAGGACCGTTATCGGAACCTTGCGTATCTCGGTGGTGGCGAAGATGAATTTGACGTGCGGCGGCGGCTCTTCCAGCGTCTTCAGCAGGCCGTTGAAGGCCTGGGTGGAGAGCATGTGCACTTCGTCGATGATGTAGACCTTATAGCGCGCCGAGACCGGTGCGTAGCGCACCCGGTCGATGATGTCCCTGATGTCGTCGATGCCGGTATGTGAGGCGGCGTCCATCTCGATGACGTCGACATGGCGGCCTTCCATGATCGCCTGGCAATGCTCGCCGAGAATCGAAAGATCGACGGAGGGCTGGTCGACGGTCGGGGTTTTGTAGTTCAGGGCCCGCGCCAGGATGCGCGCGGTCGTCGTCTTGCCGACACCGCGCACGCCGGTCAGCATCCAGGCCTGGGCGATGCGGCCGGTGGCAAAGGCGTTGGTCAGCGTGCGAACCATCGGCTCCTGGCCGATCAACTCGGAGAAATTCGAAGGGCGGTATTTGCGCGCCAGGACGCGATAAGCGGCGGCCTTGCCAGTCTCCAGGCTTTGTGGCCCCAAATTTCCGGCTTCGCTCATTCGCCGTCAAAAGCTCCCAGGACCGCGACGGAAGGCGGCCGATTCCTGCGCATAGTCTCACCCGCACGGCTTGGCGCCGTCAATGTCGGGGGAGAAAGGCGAAGAGGTGGGAGGCTGGAACAATGACCCGTTCCGGGCTCGTTAGGGCTGCTTCCTTCCGGACCTGACCCGGTTGGCGAGTGGATCGTCCACCACCAACCTCCCGCGCTCCATATCGGCAATTCGGCAGCGAAATGCAAGGGCCGAGCCGGAACCCGCAACCGCATCGAAGGCGGAAAGTCCTTCAAATCGATAATGGCGGTCAATGAATCGCTTGCAGCCACCCTGCCGCCGCTCTAGCGTTCCTGGTTTGGAAAATGCTTGCAACAAAAGCGAAGGAAACGCTCATGCTGCCGGGCCTCGAGGCCGGATTCACGCTGGACGCCCGGCTGGAGGCGGACAGCGAGCAGCTTATGTGGCTTGGCCTTTGCGAGCTCAGGCTGATGAACGACCGCCGCTGGCCATGGCTGGTTCTGGTGCCGCAGCGGCCGGGCGTGGAGGAAATTCACGACCTGACGCCGCTCGACCAGGCGATGCTGACCTTCGAGACCAATATGGTGGCGCAGGCGCTGAAGCGGGTGACCGGATGCACCAAGATCAACACCGGCGCGCTCGGAAACATCGTGCGTCAGCTGCATGTCCACGTCGTCGCCCGCTCGGAGGGCGATCCCGGCTGGCCGGGACCGGTCTGGGGCTATGGCATACGCGAGCCCTACCAGCGCTCCGATATCAGGCGGTTTGCCGAAACGATCAAGGCGGCGCTATAAGCTGACCAGTGTCCATTCCGCACATCGAGCCCACCCGAGTCTCCATGAGCTTTCACCTGTTCGACGCGCCCTTGCGCGAGCCCAGCCAATTCGTCGGTTTCGCCGGCAACCGGATCGATCGGCAGTCCGAGAACCGCGCCGACGATGCGGTCGAAAAAGCGCTGGCCGACCAGGCCGCGCGGCTGATGCTGATGCATGCCGGCCGGCTCTATCTCAAACTTGAGGATGGCACGTTCGACCCCTGGTTCAGGACGGATGAGAGTGGAGCTTTCGAGGCCGCACTCGATCGCGGCGTGCTGCTCGGCTTCTCTGACAGCGGGCCGGTGCTGGCCGTGCCCGCCGGCATCGAGCCGGAAAAGCTGCCCGAGACGATCAAGGCGATCGACTATCGTTCCGTCTATATGCAAGGGCTGGTCGACGAGGCGGCGGCCGGCGCGCTGGCGCAAGGCGCGGCGCTGCTTGCCTGGCACGTAAGCCATGCCTTCTGTTCCAAATGCGGCAACCGCTCGGAGATGCGCGCCGGCGGCTACCGGCGCCATTGCCCTGCCTGCGGCACCGACCATTTCCCGCGCACCGATCCGGTGGCAATCATGCTGACGGTGACGCGCGAGAAATGCCTATTGGGGCGCGGCAGGCATTTCGCGCCGGGCATGTATTCGGCGCTTGCAGGCTTCATCGAGCCGGGCGAGACAATCGAGGCGGCGGTACGGCGCGAGACGCTCGAAGAGGCCGGCATCCGGCTCGGCCGCGTCGTCTACCACGCCAGCCAACCCTGGCCGTTCCCCTATTCGCTGATGATTGGTTGTTTCGGCGAGCCCCTTAACGAGGATATCCAGGCCGACCTCAACGAGCTGGAGGACTGCCGCTGGTTCTTCCGCGACGAGGTGCGCTCCATGCTCGACAGGCAGCATGCCGACGGCTTGATTACACCGCCGAAAGGGGCGATCGCCCATCACCTCATCCGCGCCTGGGTCGACAGCGAATAGGAGCCGAGACATGATCCGCCACACCGTCGTGTTCACGCTGAAGCATCCGCTGCAATCGCTGGAGACGAAGCGCTTCCTCCACGATGCGAAGAAGATCCTGACCGGGATCAAGGGCGTCACGCATTTCGAGCAGTTGCGGCAGGTGAGCCCGAAGAACGACTACCAGTTCGGCTTCTCGATGGAATTCGCCGACCAGGCGGCCTACACGCGCTACAACGAGCACCCCGACCATGTCGCCTTCGTGCGCGACCGCTGGGTGCCCGAGGTCGAGAAGTTCATGGAGATTGACTACGTGCCGCTGGGGTTCGGCTGAAAATTCAGGTGAGGCCGGCCTGCAAATGGCGGCCCCCTGCGCTTCCGGTGCTCACGTACTTCAAGTACGCTCCGCTCCGGTTCTCGGAGGCCACCATTTTCAGCTCGGCCTGACCTGAATTGGGCTGGCGCTAATCCGCGACCTTCCACTGCTCGCGCGAGGCGCTGGCCGGATAGACGCCGAGGATGCGCATCTCGCGCGAGAAGAAGCGCAGCTCGTCCAGCGCCAGCTTGACCAGCGGATCGTCCGGGTGGCCCTCGATGTCGGCGTAGAACAGCGTCGCGGTGAAGGCACCAAGCTGGTAGCTCTCCAACTTGGTCATGTTGATGCCGTTGGTGGCGAAGCCGCCCATGGCCTTATAGAGCGCGGCCGGGACGTTGCGGACACGGAAGATGAAGGTCGTCATCATCTTTGCGTCCGGCGCGGGGCGCTCCACCCATTGCTTGTTCTTGGTCAGCACGACGAAGCGGGTGACGTTGGAATCGGTGTCCTCGACATTCTTCTCAATGATGTTGAGCCCATAGAGCTCGGCCGCCAGAGCCGGCGCCAGCGCGGCCATGGTGCGGTCCTTCACCTCCGACACCATCTTGGCCGAACCCGCCGTGTCGCCGGCGACCACCGGCTTCCAGCCGTTCTTGCGGATATATTTGCGGCACTGGCCGAGCGCGTGGATATGGCTGTGGACGGTCCTGATCTCTTCGCGCTTCACGCCCGGCAGCACCATGAGCTGGAAGTGGATCGGCAGGAAGTATTCGCCGACGATGTGCAGCTTCGATTCCGGCAAGAGGTGGTGGATGTCGGCAACGCGCCCGGCGATCGTGTTCTCGATCGGGATCATGGCGAGCTCGGCCTTGCCGGTCTCGACCGCATTGAAGGCATCCTCGAAGGTCGGGCAAGGCAACGGCTCCATCGACGGGAACATGTTGCGGCAGGCCGTGTCGGAATTGGCGCCGGGCTCGCCCTGGAAGGAAATTCTGTTGGTCTTGTCAGCCATGCCGATATCTCAATTTGAAAGGATCTGTCTTGCCCGCTCGAGATCATGCGGCGTATCGACGCCGAGCGGCACGGAATGGACGATCTCGACGTCGATGCGCATGCCGGCTTCCAGCGCGCGCAGCTGCTCCAGCCGCTCGCGACGCTCCAGCGGCGACGGCTTCAGCGCGACGAAACGTTCCAGCGCGGCGCGCCGATAGGCATAGAGGCCGATGTGGTGGTAGAGCGGCCCCTCGCCCCAGGGCGCGGTGGCGCGGGTGAAGTAGAGCGCTTTCAGCCGTGTCGACGACAGCGGCGAGCCGACGATCTTGACGACATTGGGATTGGTCTTCTCCTCGTCGCGCACGATCTCGACGCCGAGCGTGGCGATATCGACCGATTTGTCCTCAAACGGCCGCAGCGACGCGCCGATGATTTCGGGGGCGATGGTCGGCAGATCGCCCTGGACGTTGACGATCGTTTCCACCTGCTTTTCGGGGTCGAGCGCCGTCAGCGCCTCGAAGATGCGGTCGGAGCCCGATTCGTGATCCGCGCGGGTCATGACAGCCTCGAAACCATGCGCCCGCACTGCCTGTGCGACCGCTTCCGTGTCGGTCGCCACCACCACGCGACCAAGCCCGGCCTCGGCTCCGCGCCGGGCGACATGGACGATCATCGGTACGCCCGCAATGTCGGCCAGCGGCTTGCCCGGCAGGCGCGTCGAGGCCATGCGGGCGGGGATCAGGATCAAGGTCGACATCGGATTTCAGGGCAGCCGAAAAAAGCGGATGGAAAAGTGGCAAAAGGTCTCACTGGAAGCGCCCTTATAGGTGTTGCAACGCCAGAGCAAAAGACCTAGTTTCCGCGCGGTTTGACTGGCCTTTCAGGGCAGTTCGCGATACCGACGGACGGAGTGGACGGGACGGTCCGCCGGAAAAGGGAGCAAGGGGCGTATGGATTCCAACGAAGTCAACAAGCTGCTCGGCGGATTTCTTGGAACCTGCTTCATCGTCTTTTCCATAGGCCTCGTCTCGGACGGGCTGTTCGCCTCGCCGACGCCCGAAAAGCCCGGCTTCGCCATCGAAGCGCAGGAACCGACCGAAGGCGGTCCGGCTGCTCCCGCGGCGGAAGCCAAGCCGATCGCCGACCTGCTCGCCACCGCCAACGCAGAGGCGGGCGCCGCGATCTTCAAGAAGTGCCAGGCCTGCCATTCCGGCGAAAAGGGCGGTCCGAACAAGGTCGGTCCGGATCTTTGGGACATCGTCGACCGCCCCGTCGCCGAGCATGAAGGCTTCGCCTATTCGGCCGGCATGAAGGATTTCTCCAAGGGCGGCCAGGAGCACTGGACGTACGACAATCTCAACCACTTCATCACCTCGCCGAAGAAGTTCGTGAAGGGCACGGCGATGGGCTTCGCCGGCCTGCCGAAGGATGAAGACCGCGCCAATGTGATCGCCTATCTGCGCACGCTGTCGGACAATCCGAAGCCGCTGCCGCAGCCGGGTGCTTCGGCGGAAGCCAAGCCGGCGGAAGGTGCCGCACCCGCGAAGCCCGCCGAAGGCGCCGCGCCGGCCAAGCCGGCCGAGGGAACCGCTCCGGCCAAGCCCGCCGCGCCCGCTCAATAAACAATTTGTCATAGAGACTTCCTTGGAAAAGCCGGGTTCGTCCCGGCTTTTCTGTTAGGAAAGCTGCATGGAGCGCGACAAAGGCGGCACTTGCGGTTTCCACCCGCGTCAAATGATCTAGATTGCGGGTGGACAGAGCAATTCCACGAAAGCGGGAACCGGGTTTCCGTCCGGAATTGCGTCGAAACAAAGCGATAGAGCGGTTGTCGTTTCCGGGAAACGATGAACCGCTCTGGAGTTCGCGACGAGGAGAACGCATGAAGGTTGGCCGCTTCCGCACGCTTTTCGCATCGGCATTCGCGCTTGCCTTCGCCGCCAGCCTGCAGGCCGGCTTCGCCGATGAATGGCGCACGACATCGTCGCTGATCGGACCTTCAAAGTATGGCGAGAATTTTCAGCATTACGACTACGTCAATCCGGATGCGCCGAAGGGCGGCACCTACAATGCCGTCGCTGCAGGGACCTTCGACAGCTTCAATCCCTTCATAGTGCAAGGGTCACCCGCTGCTGGCTTCGCCGATTTTGGTGGCAGCCTGCTTTACGACACGCTGATGGAACAGGCTACTGATGAAGGCAGTGTGAGCCACCCCCTGATCGCAGACGCCTTCAAGTATCCTGCCGATTTTTCCTCAGCCACCTACCGACTCGATCCTCGTGCAAAATGGCATGACGGCAAGCCGATCACCGTCGACGACGTGGTCTGGTCATTCCAGGTGCTGAAGGCCAACAGCCCCAGATACAATCGCTATTTCGAGAACGTGACCGAGGCGGTCGCGGTCTCGGACCGCGAGGTCGAGTTCCATTTCAACCAGAAGGGCAACCGCGAGCTGCCCAAGATCCTCGGCGATCTCGTCGTCTTGCCGAAGCACTGGTGGGAAGGCACGGACGCCAGCGGCAAGAAGCGCGACATCACAAGGCCGACGCTCGAGCCGCCACTGGGCTCCGCGGCCTACAAGATCGCCAGCTTCAAGCCAGGCTCGGAAATCGTCTGGCAGCGCGTGCCGGACTATTGGGGCGCCAAGCTGCCGGTGAAGATCGGCCGCGAGAATTTCGACACCCAGCGCTTCACCTACATCCTTGACGACAACGCTGCCTGGCAGGCCTTCACAAAAGGTGGGCTGGACGACATCCACCGCGAAATGAGTTCGCGCAAATGGGCAACGGCCTATGACTTTCCGGCCTTCAAGGGCGGCGATGTGATCAAGAAGACCTTCGAAAGCGAACATGCGCAGCCCATGCAGGGCTTCGTGTTCAACCAGCGGCGAGCACTTTTCCAAGATCGTCGGGTGCGTGAGGCGCTGACCCAGCCCTTCGATTTCGAGACGATGAACAGGACGCTGTTTTTTGGCTTCAACACCAGAACGTCGAGCTATTTCCAAGGCACCGAACTGGCGTCGAGCGGCCTGCCGCAAGGCAAGGAACTGGAAATCCTGGAAAAATATCGCGACAAGCTGCCGCCCGAATTGTTCACTCAGGAGTTCAAGCTACCTGTGTATGACTCACCGCAAGCGGAGCGGAAACATCTTAAGCGGGCCGTTGATCTCCTTGCTCAGGCCGGCTGGCAGATCAAGGGCGGCAAGATGATCAACACAAAGTCCGGCGAGCCGCTTAAGTTCGAGATACTCGGTTCGAACGACACCGACCAAGTCATCTCCAGCCCTTACATCGCTAACCTGCGCAAAATAGGGATCGACGCGACCCTACGCATCATCGACCAGACCCAGTACATCAACCGGATCAACCACTTCGACTTCGATATGGTAACGACGGTGCTTCAGCAATCTGAATCGCCCGGCAACGAGCAACGCGAATTCTGGAGTTCGAAGGCAGCAGACGCCCCAGGCTCGCGTAACCTGATGGGCATTAAGGACCCGGTCGTAGACGCCCTGATAGATCGGATCGTTTTTGCCAGCGACCGCGCCGATCTTATCGCCGCCACCCACGCCCTTGACCGGGTGCTCTTGTGGAACTTCTACGTCCTGCCGCAGTACCATCGCACCGCTGTCTGGTACGCCTACTGGAACAAATTCGGCATGCCGGATAAGCAGCCCAGCTACCGCGGCGCCGATATCGATTCCTGGTGGATCGACACGGCCAGGGAAAAGGCACTGGCCGCCAAGTACAAAGGCCTCAATTGATGGAGCGGCGGACTTTGCTTCCTCGCCGCGACTTCCTGGCGCTCGGCGCCGCGGCCACGGCGGCCGCGTTGCTGCCGGGCCGGGCCTTTGCCGATACCCCGACCGGCGTCAAGCTGCATGGCCTGTCGGCCTTCGGCGACCTGAAATACAAGCCCGACTTCGCCCATTTCGACTATGTCAATGTCGATGCGCCGCAAGGCGGCACCTTCAACTTCTCGCCGCCCAACTGGGGCGCCAACCAGAGCCCGCAGACCTTCAACACGCTGAATTCGTTCGTCCCCAAGGGCGATTCCCCGCAACGCATGGAAATGTGCTTCGATTCCCTGATGGTGCGGGCGCTTGACGAGCCGGATGCGGCCTATGGATTGATCGCCGAAAGTGTCACGATCTCGGACGACCGCAACACCTTCACCTTCTCGCTGCGCCCGCAGGCGCGCTTCCATGACGGGACGCCGCTCACCGCCGACGATGTTGCCTTCACCTTCAAGCTGCTGAAAGACAAAGGGCATCCGGACTACGCGCTGTCACTGACGCATCTGGAAGATGCCGTGGCGAAGGACACCCACACGGTCGAGCTCAAATTCTCGGGCAAGCAGTCGGCCCGCACCATCCTCAACGTCGTCGGATTCCCTATCCTTTCGAAGGCCTTCTTTACGGCCAACCCGTTCGATTCCTCGCAGCTCAATCCGCCGCTCGGCTCAAGCGCCTACAAGGTCGGGCGCTGGTCGGCGGGCGCCTGGATCGAATATGAGCGGGTGGCCGACTATTGGGGCAACGACCTGCCGGTCAATCGCGGCCTGAACAATTTCGGGCGCATCCGCATCGAATTCTACCAGGATCGCACCGCCGGGTTCGAGGCCTTCAAGAAGGGCGAGATCCTCTACCGCGAGGAATTCACGTCGCGCGTCTGGGCGACGGCTTACGATTTTCCGGCCTTTACCGCCGGCAAGGTGATCAAGCATGAGTTCCCGGCTGAAACCACGCCATCCATGCAGGCCACCGCGGTCAACCAGCGGCGTGAGCAGTTCAAGGATCCACGCGTGCGGCAAGCGATCGCGCTCTGCTTCGATTTCGAATGGACACGGCGCAACTTCTTTTATGGTTCCTATGAGCGCTCGCAATCCTGCTTCGAAAAATCCGACTTCCGGGCCGCGGGCATGCCGACGCCGCAGGAACTGGCGCTGCTTGAGCCGCTGCGCGACCAGCTGCCGGCGGAGACATTCGGCGAAGCGGTGACGCAACCGCCGTCGGACGGCTCAGGGCGGGACCGGAAGCAACTGAGCGCGGCATTGAAGTTGCTCGCTCAGGCCGGCTGGAAACGCTCCGGTGATTTCGTGGTCAACGACAAGGGCGGGCGGCTGGCCGCCGAATTCCTGGTCGACGACGAGACTTTTGTGCAGGTCTATTCGCCCTGGGTCGCCAACATGAAGGCCATCGGCATCGATGCCTCGATCCGCCTGGTGGATTCGGCGCAGTACCAGCTCAGGCAATCGACATTCGATTTCGACCTGCTCTCGGCCGCCTTCAATTTCAGCGCCACGCCGACCCGCGACGATCTGGAAATTTTCTTCCACTCGCGCAGCGCCACCGTATCGGGCTCGCGCAACCTGTCGGGCGTTGCAAGCCCCGCAGTCGATGCGCTGATCGATGCCGTCGGCGCGGCCAAGGATCGTGAAAGCCTGACCACCGCCATGCGCGCGTTGGACCGGGCCTTGCGCGCGCGGCGCGATTGGATTCCAAGTTGGTATCTGGCGAATCACCGAAGCGCCTATTGGGACATGTTCGGCTTCCCCGAACAGAAACCCGATTTCGGCTTTCCGGTCGAGGCGCTGTGGTGGTTCGACAAGGGCAAGGCGGCAAAGATTGGCAAAGCCTGACATCACTGTTCGCGCGGGGCCCGTCGCCTGATGGGCGCCTATATCCTGCGCCGCATTCTCCTGATGATCCCGACGCTGTTCGGCATCATGGCGATCTCCTTCGCGGTCATCCAGTTCGCCCCGGGCGGGCCGGTCGAGCAGGTGATCGCCCGGCTGACCAACCAGGGCGGCAACGACCGCCTCGGCAGCGGTGGCGGCGACGCCGGCGGCGGCAATTTCGACGTGGCCGGCGATGTCGGCTCGAAATATCGCGGCGCGCAGGGGCTCGATCCCGAATTCATCAAGAAGCTGGAAAAGCAGTTCGGCTTCGACAAGCCGCCGCTCGAGCGCTTCGGCATGATGCTGTGGAACTATATCCGCTTCGATTTCGGCGACAGCTATTTCCGCGATATCTCGGTGCTGAACCTGATCCTGGAGAAGATGCCCGTCTCCATCTCCATCGGCCTCTGGATCACGCTTTTATCCTACCTGATCTCGATCCCGCTCGGCATCCGCAAGGCGGTGAAGGACGGCTCGACCTTCGACGTTTGGACCAGCGGTGTCGTCATCGTCGGCTATGCCATTCCAGGCTTCCTGTTCGGCATCATGCTCATGGTGCTGTTCGCGGGCGGTTCGTTCTGGGACTGGTTTCCGCTGCGCGGCATCGTCTCTGACAATTGGGATCAGCTGTCTTGGCCCGCCAAGATCGCAGACTATTTCTGGCACATGACGCTGCCGCTGACGGCGCTCGTGCTCTCGGCTTTCGCGACGACCACCCTGCTCACCAAGAACTCCTTCCTCGAAGAAATCCGCAAGCAATATGTGGTGACGGCGCGCGCCAAGGGGCTGTCGGAGCACAAGGTGCTCTACGGCCACGTGTTCCGCAACGCCATGCTGATCGTCATCGCTGGTTTTCCCGGCGCCTTTATCTCGGCCTTCTTCACCGGCTCGCTGCTGATCGAGAACATCTTCTCGCTCGACGGCCTCGGCCTGCTCGGCTTCAAGTCGGTGATCGACCGCGACTATCCGGTGGTGTTCGCCACCCTCTACATCTTCTCGCTGCTCGGCCTGTTCGTCGGCCTTCTGTCCGACCTGATCTACACCTGGGTCGATCCGCGCATCGACTTCGAGCGGAGAGACATCTGATGGCCGAGGCCGCGATCGAAAGCGCGCAGGCCCGGCCCCGCAGGCCATTTCTGTCGCCGCTCAACCAGCGGCGGTTGCAGAATTTCAAGGCCAACCGGCGCGGCTACTGGTCGCTCTGGATCTTCCTGTTGCTGTTCGTGCTGTCGCTGTTTTCCGAGCTGATCGCCAACGACAAGCCGATCGTCGCCTCCTACAAGGGCGAGATCCTGTTTCCGGTCCTGGTCGCCTATCCGGAGGAGAAGTTCGGCGGTTTCTATGCCGTCACCGACTATCGCGATCCGGTGATCCAGGACGAGATCAACTCCAATGGCTGGATGATCTGGCCACCGGTCCGCTACTCCTATCAGACGGTCAACAACGCCATTCCGGAACCGGCGCCGGCAAAGCCGTCCTGGCTTTACGACAAGAAGACGCGCTGCAGCCAGTACCCGCAAGGCGAGGCCGACGCCAACTGCACCGTCGGCAACTGGAACTGGCTGGGCACGGACGACCAGGCCCGCGACGTGCTGGCGCGGGTACTCTATGGCTTCCGCATCTCGGTTCTGTTCGGCCTGATCCTGACGCTCGGGTCATCGCTGATCGGCGTCGCGGCCGGCGCGGTGCAAGGCTATTTCGGCGGCTGGACCGACCTTCTCTTCCAGCGTTTCATCGAGATCTGGTCGGCGATCCCGGTTCTCTATCTGCTGCTCATCATCTCGGCCATCCTGCCGCCCGGCTTCTTCATCCTGCTCGGCCTGATGCTGTTGTTTTCATGGGTGGCGCTGGTCGGCGTGGTGCGGGCAGAATTCCTGCGCGCGCGCAACTTCGAATATGTCAACGCGGCGCGCGCGCTGGGCGTGCCGAACCTCACCATCATGTTCCGCCACCTGTTGCCGAACGCCATGGTGGCGACGCTGACCTTCCTGCCCTTCCTGCTCTCGGGCTCGATCTCGACGCTGACCTCGCTCGACTATCTCGGCTTCGGCCTGCCGCCGGGCTCGGCCTCGCTCGGCGAATTGCTGAAACAGGCGCAGCGCAACCTCAACGCCCCCTGGCTCGGCATCTCCGGCTTCATCGTGATCTCGCTGATGCTGTCGCTGCTGGTCTTCATCGGCGAGGCGACGCGTGACGCCTTCGATCCGCGCAAGACGTTCAAATGAGCCAAGCCCTGCTTTCCGTCCAAGACCTGAGCGTCGCCTTCGCGCAAGGCGGCAAGCAGGCGATCGCTGTCGACCATATCTCATTCGACATCGCCAAGGGCGAGACGCTGGCCCTGGTGGGCGAATCCGGCTCGGGCAAATCGGTTTCGGCGCTGTCGGTGCTGAAGCTCCTGCCCTATCCCGCCGCCAGCCATCCGTCGGGCAGGATCCTGTTCAGTGGGGCCAACCTGCTTGCCATGGACGAGAAGGCGTTGCGCGGCGTGCGCGGCAACAAGATCACCATGATCTTCCAGGAGCCGATGACCTCGCTCAACCCGCTGCACACGATCGAGCAGCAGATCGTCGAGGTGCTGCAATTGCATCAGGGCCTGCGCGACGCCCCGGCGCGCGCCCGCACGCTGGAACTGCTGACCGAGGTCGGCATCCGCGATCCGCAGAAACGCCTCGACGCCTATCCGCACCAGCTCTCCGGCGGCCAGCGCCAGCGCGTCATGATCGCCATGGCTCTGGCCAACGAGCCGGAGCTTCTGATCGCCGACGAGCCGACGACCGCGCTCGACGTCACCGTGCAGGCGCAGATCCTGGAACTGCTGGCGGAGCTCAAAGCCCGCAAGGGCATGTCGCTCCTGTTCATCACGCATGATCTCGGCATCGTGCGCAGGATCGCCGACCGCGTCTGCGTCATGACCAAGGGCAAGATCGTGGAGAGCGGCCCGACCAGGGAAATCTTCGCCAATCCGCGACATGACTATACAAAGCATCTGCTCGCAGCCGAGCCGAAGGGCAAGCCGCCCACAACCGACCCGGGCGCCAAATCCGTCATGACCGGCAAGGACATCAAGGTCTGGTTCCCGATCAAGAAGGGCTTCTTCCGGACCACGGTCGACCATGTGAAGGCCGTGGACGGCATCGACGTCACAGTGCGGGCCGGCCAGACCCTTGGCGTCGTCGGCGAATCCGGCTCGGGCAAGACGACGCTGGGGCTGGCGCTCGCGCGGATGATCTCCTCGACCGGTACGATCAATTTCAACGGACGCGACATCAACCAGCTGTCCTTCGGCGCCATGCGGCCGCTGCGGCGCGAATTGCAGATCGTCTTCCAGGATCCGTTCGGATCGCTCAGCCCGCGCCTGTCGGTTTCGGAGATCATCGAGGAAGGACTGAAGATCCACGAGCCGAAGCTCTCGGCCGACCAGCGCGACGACAAGGTGGTCGCCGTGCTGAAAGAGGTCGGCCTCGATCCCGAAACGCGCCACCGCTATCCGCATGAATTCTCCGGCGGCCAGCGCCAGCGCGTCGCCATAGGCCGCGCCATGGTGCTCAACCCGCGCTTCGTCATGCTCGACGAGCCGACCTCCGCGCTCGACATGAGCGTGCAGGCGCAGGTGGTCGACCTTTTGCGCAGCCTGCAGGCCAAGCACAATCTCGCTTACCTCTTCATCAGCCACGACCTCAAGGTCGTCCGCGCCCTTGCCAATGATGTCATCGTCATGCGCAATGGCCGGATCGTCGAGGCGGGACCTTCCGAGCAGATTTTCAGCAGCCCGCAAACCGATCATACGCGGGCGCTGATGGCGGCGGCCTTCAAGATCGAGACCGCGCCGACCGGCGTGGTCAGCGAGTAGCCGGACCCGCACCGGCGAAACAGGGAAGAAAAATCCGAGAATGGAAAAAGGCAAAATCCTGCTTGCCCTCACGGGCATCCACCCGCAGCGCTGGCACGAGCTGCTCTCGGCCGAGCGCGAGGTCGTGCTGGAGCCGAACGGCGCCGACGATCCTTCGATCACCTATGCGGTGGTGTGGAAGCAGAAGCCCAACCTTCTCAAGTCGCTGCCCAATCTGCGCGCCATCTTCTCGATCGGCGCCGGTGTCGACCATGTCTTTGCCGATCCAGGCCTGCCCGACGTGCCGATCGTCAAGATCGTCGCCGACAATCTTACCCAGCACATGGTCGAATATGTTGTCTGGCGCGTGCTCGACCACCATCGCCAGGCCTCGCTTTACCGGGCCCAGCAGCAAAAGAAGATCTGGCACGAGCCGTCGCAACGGGTGGCGGGCGACGTCTCCGTCGGCAGCATGGGGCTTGGCAGTCTTGGCCGCGCCGCGGCTTCGGCGTTGTTGTCGCTCGGTTTCGCCGTCAACGGATGGTCGCGCAGCGAGCGGGGGATGAAGGGCGTTTCGACCTATGCCGGCGAGGCGGGGCTGATCCCCTTCCTCAATGCCACTGACATCCTGGTTGTGCTCTTGCCGCTCACGCCGCAGACCCAGGGCATCGTCAATTACGGACTGCTCAAGGAACTGCGCCGGCGCAACGGGCTCGGCGGCGCCGTGCTGATCAATGCCGGGCGCGGACGGCTGCAGAAGGACGCCGACATTTTGCGCGCGCTGGACGACGGCACGCTGAAGGAAGCGAGCCTCGACGTGTTCGAGGTCGAACCGCTGCCGAAGACCAGCCCGCTGTGGAGCCATCCGAAAGTGTTCGTCACGCCGCATGCGGCGGCAACGTCGGACCCGGCGCACCTGGTGCCGATCATGCTTCGCCAGATGGCCGCCTTCGAGCGCGGCGAGAAGCTCGAGAACCTGGTTGACCGCGAGGCGGGGTATTAATCGGGAGTCAGACCCCAGTCGCGGAAGCGCTGCTTGATCGCCCGCAGCGAAGACAGCTGCAGCTTCGGCAGATCGAGCGCTTCGAACATCGCCCGGTATTTCCTGCGGTTTCGCGGCGTGGTGACGGCGATGTGGTGGATCATGTCCCATTTGATGCTGTCGCGCCCGCCTTCCAGAGCGCCGAGCCTGTCCTTCTCGAACAGCGTTCGCCTTAAATAGCGCAGAAGACTCGCGGCCGTGGAGATATCCAGCAGAATCAAGCCTGTCGCCCGCCGAAGTCGCTGCGGCATGCAAACCGAATAGTTCCCGTCCATCACCCAGCGCTCGCCGGCTATCGCGGCATCGTGCAGGGCAATGAATTCGGCCCTCGGACGCTGCTCCCAATCCGTATTGGGCAGATGAAAGAGCTGATCGAGGTGAACGGCTTCCAGGCCGCGCTTGCGCGCTATCGCGTCGGCAAGGGTGGACTTGCCGCTATTGGACGGGCCCAGGATGCAGATGCGGTCGCCGAGGTCTGAGAGGTTCATCGGGCGGTCTTTCAAGCGCGATCAAACGCTCGCCGGTCCATCCGAGCGTCAAACGGGGCTCAGGAAGGTTTCGAGCCGGGCAGCCCGAGCGTCTCCTTCTTCTTCGGCTTGCCGCAGTCGCGGCGTTCGATCGAGCGGTTCATGGCGTCGATCTCGCCGCTCGCCTTGTTGCTGGCGCGCTGCGCCTTGGAGCGCATATCCGGCATGAACGGGCCGAAGCCCATGGCCGGATTGGAGAAGCCCGGCTTGGCAGTGACGGGCAGATTGTTCTGCCGCGCCAGTTGATTGCGCTGCGCCAGCAACTGATCGCAAGGCACATCGTCATATTGCAATGAGGATTGGACATCCTCGTCCTGACGCTCGGCCATCGACGTGCCGCCGACACAGCCGGAGACCGTCAGGCAAGACGCCAACGCAACCATGGTCCAGCGCATGGATATCTCCCTAGGGCAATTCCAGGAAAAGTGCCTCGTGGTTTTCCGTCCGGAATTGCGCAAAAACAAAGACTCGGTATCCGCCCCGCGCAACCGGGACCATGCCATTCGGGCTTTTTCGCAGCAAGGTCGACCTCATGCCGTTGCCGGATTCCCCAGCTCGGCGGCTGCAGCGGGAAACCCAGCCACAATGGCCAGGCCCTCGACCGGATCCCGCCGGTCGTGCCGGATAACCGTGCTTTCCAGCGACAGGACTGCAAGCCCGTTGGCGCGAAGCACGCGCCGCGCATAGGCCTCGGAATGGGCATAGCGCCGTGACGGCAAAAGGGCGAAATCGCCGCCACCGGCAAGCGTCTCGAGCGAAAAGGCGAACAGGCCGCCATCGGCAAGCATGTTCGCGACCGCGCCGACAAAGCGTTCGAGCGCGCCCAGATAGATAAACACGTCGGCCGCGACCACGAGGTCGGCCTTGGCGCCTGTGTAAGAGAAATGCTGGAGGTCGGCCTTGGCCAGCCGGTCGTAGATGCCCTTGGCCTTCGCCTTCCTCAGCATGCCGGCCGAGATGTCGTAGCCCTCCAGCCGGTCGGCGAACGGGCGCAGCCTCTCGCCCATCAGGCCGGTGCCGCAGCCGAAGTCGAGGGCCAGCCGGAACCGGCCGGGCCGTGCCTTGCTTATGGCGCGCCAGAGAAAATCCGGCAGCCCATAACCGAGCTTCCCGACAAGCGAGTCCTCGAAACTGTCGGCGTAGTGATCGAACAAGGTCTCGACAAAGGCGCTGGGCGGCGCCTCGGCGGCGGGCGCCTTGCCGATCAGTTGAAGCTTCAGCGCGGCGCCAAGGCGGTCCGCGGGCTCGAGCTTCAGCGCCATGGCCCAGGCCTGCGCGGCTTGGTCGAGCAGGCCTGCCGCCTCCTGCATCTCGCCGAGGCGAAACCAGCCCGCCGCCCATTGCGGCGCCAGTTCCAGCGCGCCAAGCAGAAGCTCGGCCGCCTGCGCCAGCTCGCCCGAGGCGAGCAGCGTCTCGGCGAAATCGGCGCGACGATCGGCGTTCAAATCGCCCGAGGAGGCCTGGAGCGGTTTCATCTTTTGAAAAATCCCACCGGCGAGGCGGAGCCGGCAAGGGGCTGTAGGACGAGTCAGCAGTCTCTTGCAACAGGCTTCCCGAGGCAAATTTAGCCACTATGTTCAAAGCCATGCGCGCCAGCGACCTGCTCAAGCCCCGGCCGGAGGGCCTCTACTGCCCGCCCGGCGATTTCTTCATCGATCCGGTACGGCCGGTCGGGCGGGCGCTGATCACGCATGGCCATTCCGACCATGCGCGCTCCGGCCACCGCTCGGTGCTGGCCACGCAAGAGACGCTCGACATCATGGGGCTGCGTTATGGCGAGGATTTCGCCGAAACCACGCAGGCGGCCGCTTTCGGCCAGACAATCGACATCAACGGCGTCGCCGTCACCTTCCATCCGGCCGGGCATGTGCTGGGCTCGGCGCAGATCTGCGTCGAGCACGGGGGCATGCGCATCGTCGCCTCCGGCGACTACAAGCGGCAGAAGGACGCCACCTGCCTGCCGTTCGAGCCTATCCCATGCGATGTCTTCATCACCGAAGCAACCTTCGGCCTGCCGGTGTTTCGCCATCCGCCGGACCAGGACGAGATCGCGCGCGTGCTCAAATCGGCGGCGCAATTTCCCGAACGCTCGCATCTGATCGGCGCCTATGCGCTCGGCAAGGCGCAGCGCGTGATGCGGCTGTTGCGCGACGCCGGCTACGACAGGCCGATCTATATCCATGGCGCGCTGGCCAAGCTCAGCGAATATTATCAGAGCCAAGGCATCGATCTCGGCAAGCTCGAGCCGGGGACGGTGGAAAGCCGCGGCAAGGCCGATTTCGCCGGCGCGATCGTCATCGGCCCGCCATCGGCCTTCGCCGATCGCTGGGCGCGGCGTTTCCCGGATCCGATCTCCTGCTTCGCCTCGGGCTGGATGCGCATCCGCCAGCGCGCCAAGCAAGGCGGCGTCGAGCTGCCGCTGATCATCTCCGACCACGCCGATTGGGACGAGCTGATCATCACGATCAAGGAAACCGGCGCGGAGGAAATTTGGGTCACGCATGGCCGCGAGGAGGCGCTGGTGCGCTGGTGCGAGCTGGAGGGCATCGCGGCGCGGCCGCTGCATCTCGTAGGGTATGAGGATGAGGGCGATTGATGGTGTACGCGCACAGGAAAATCGCCACCGCCGCGCTCTACGGCGCCCCCCTCTGTCCTGCCGGAGATCTCCCCCTCAAGGGGGGAGATTGGCAGCTTGAACGCCGGCGCATCTCTACCGGCGCCGAAGATTCGCGAAAGCGGACGCGACGTCCAATCTCCCCCCTTGCGGGGGAGATCTCCGGCAGGACAGAGGGGGGTGCCTCGCGCCGGCTTTCGAAATTTGCGCGGCGCAAACGCCCATGAACCGCTTCGCCGAGCTCCTCGACCGCCTTGTGCTGACGCCGTCGCGCAACGGCAAGCTGACGCTGCTGACTGATTATTTCCGCAGCGTCGAGGATCCCGATCGCGGGCTGGCGCTGGCGGCGATCACCGGCGATCTCTCGATCGCGGCGGTGAAGCCGGCAATGCTGCGCGCGCTGGTGGTCGAGCGCATGGATCCGGTGCTGTTCGGCTATTCCTACGACTATGTCGGCGATCTCGCCGAGACGGTGTCGCTGGTCTGGCCGCAACCACAAGGCCACATCCCCAATCATGTGCCGACGCTTGCCGAAGTGGTCGGCAGACTGCAGGCGGCGAGCCGCTCCGACGGGCCGAAGGTTCTGTCACGGCTGCTCGACGACGCCAGCATCTCGGCGCGCTTCGCCATCATCAAGCTGGTCACCGGCGGCTTGCGCATCGGCGTGTCGGCGCGGCTCGCCAAGCAGGCGCTGGCCGACCTTGGCCAAGTCGACGTCGCTGAGATCGAGGAGCTCTGGCACGGGCTGGCGCCACCTTACACCGAGCTGTTCGCTTGGCTGGAGGGCCGGGCGGAAAAGCCGACGAGCGCCGCGCTGGCGCTGTTCCGTCCGGTGATGCTGTCCAATGCCGTCGACGACGGCGACCTCGAAAAGCTCGACCCGGCCGATTATGCGGCGGAATGGAAGTGGGACGGCATCCGCGTGCAGGCGGTGTGCGAAGGCGGTGTGCGCCGGCTCTATTCGCGCACCGGCGACGACGTGTCCGGCGCCTTCCCGGACCTTGCCGCGGCCATGAATTTCGAGGCGGCGCTCGATGGCGAGCTTCTGGTCGGCGACCCGCGCGAGGCGACCGGAACCTTCTCCGACCTGCAGCAGCGGCTGAACCGCAAAAGCGTGTCGCCAAAGATCCAGCAGCAATATCCGGCCTTCATGCGCTGCTACGACGCGCTGCAGATCGACGGCGAGGACCTGCGCGCGCTGCCCTTCGCCGAGCGCCGCAAGCGACTCGAGGCTTTCGTCAAAACCCTCGACCCGAGCCGCTTCGATCTCTCGCCGCTGGTCGCGTTTTCCGACTGGGAGATGCTGGAGCGGCTGCGCCAGGCGCCGCCGCATCCGATCATCGAAGGGGTGATGCTGAAGCGCTGGGATTCGCCCTATCTTGCCGGCCGGCCGAAGGGCCCGTGGTTCAAGTGGAAGCGCGACCCGCACACCATCGACGCGGTGCTGATGTATGCGCAGCGCGGCCACGGTAAGCGCTCGAGCTTTTATTCCGACTACACGTTCGGCGTCTGGTCCGGTCCGGAGGGCTCGGAAGAGCTGGTGCCGGTCGGCAAGGCCTATTTCGGCTTTACCGACGAGGAGCTGAGAGAAATCGACAAATATGTGCGCGACAACACGATCGAGCGTTTCGGGCCCGTGCGCTCGGTGCGCGCCGACCGCAGGAACGGCCTGGTGCTGGAGGTGGCGTTCGAAGGCCTCAACCGCTCGACCCGCCACAAATCTGGCGTCGCAATGCGCTTTCCCCGCATCTCACGGCTGCGCTGGGACAAGCCGGCGGCGGAAGCCGACCGCATCGAGACGCTGCAGGCGCTGCTGGATAGCTAAAGATCGAGCGCCGGGCGCTCCACCCCACCCGTCGCTGCGCACCGACCTTCCCCATCAAGGGGAGGTCGCGCCGACGGCGCGGGTGAGGTGCAGCGCCTGCGTTGGCGGATAGAGCGACGCGATCACTGCGCTATCGAGACGCGTATCTCGTAAATATCCACCGACTTGCCCTTCTGGTCGAAATCGGAATTGACGGCGATAGTGCCGGCGGCGCCCGGATGCTTGTTCGGGAACTGCACGTCGAACAGATATTCGTTGCGCTCGTGGCCGACCGCGTAGCGCTTGCGGCCGCAATCGCCGAGATCGCCGAAATTGCAATCGATCGAGATCTGCGTCTCCTTGCCTTCTTCCGAACGCGCGACGATGTCGAACATGGCATGCTTGCCGGCAAGCTTCTCCAGCACGCCCTGGCCGACATCGAAGGCAATGGCCGAACCCGACGCGCCCGAGCGGATGCGCAGGAACTGGCCGGTGTCGTCCTTCATCACCTCGGCGGCGGCGTCGGACGGGGCGCTGACATGGGTCGGGTCGGCGGGCGAGAAGACGTTGATCCAGTTCTTCGACTGGTCGGCCTCGCCCGGTTTCTGCGGCGAGCCTGGCTCGGTCGGCTGCGAGGAGTCCTCGTCGTCCAGCGCCGGCGCCGGCTCCGGCGGGCCGGTGTTGAGCTCGGCCGCCGTCTTGAAGACACCGGTCTGCTTGGCGAAATAGAGGCCGATGCCGGCGGCCGCGAGCAATGTCGCGACGACGAAGACCGCGGTGAGCGGCAAGCGCCGGCCCCTGATGCGCCGCTCGTCGCGGTCGGGCGCGACCTGGGCGCCATTGCCGACCGGAGCGCCCGGCGAATCATCGAGCGAGGGCGCATCGGGAAGCCCCGTCTCGTCGGGCATGATGTCGGGCACGCGCGGCAGCACACGCGCACGCGGCCGGTCCGACGCATCGGGCTGGACCGGGCCGTCGACGGTGATCGAGGGCGAGGGCGCGGTTTGCGACGGCGGCAGCGGCGCGTCGACAGACGGCGCGGCCGATTCGGACGGCGCTTCGACGCCGGGGTCCGGTGCGCCATTGCCGGCGGGCGCGACGTTTTCCGGCGGCAGCGTCACCTCTGGCACGGCCGGCAGGAACTCCGATTCGATCTCGGTGATCTTGGCCTGGACTGCCTTGCGGCGGCTGATGGCGGCCTCGACCGTGACGTTCGGATTGGCCTGCAGGACGCGGTCGAGCGCGGCAAAGGCGGATCGATAGACCCTCTCGCGGAACGCCCGGTCCTCGGCATTGCCTTTCTCGAAGGCATTGCGGATCGCTTTCTCGATAGGGTCCAAGCGAGCTCCCTCTGCGCGTTCGCTCCCGGTTGTCTGGTCGTCAGCCGCAGACGACCGATCGATCAACGGCGAGCGGCTGCCTTGCCGGCCAAAGCCATTTCGGCATTTTTTGTTGAAGAATCAACATTTTTCGTCACCGCGGCTGCAGCCGCGCCGGCCAGCCGGATGCGAAGGACCGCTTACCCGCACGCCGCCGCGGGCCGCTCCGGCGCCCGTCGCGTGATAACCGTAGATCGGAATTGCCGCCGGCGAGGCCGGAATTCACCGCTGCCCATCTTGAATTAGGGAGCGGTTGAGTCTATCACCCAGCCCATTCTGGAAGCTCAGCGCTTCCCGGGCCGCTTTAGCTCAGTTGGTAGAGCACATCATTCGTAATGATGGGGTCGCGTGTTCGAGTCACGCAAGCGGCACCAAAATTCCAATAACTTAGCCGATCGCCTCGCCGGATTTGTACAGAAACCGCACAGAAACACCTGATGCCGAAGCTGTAGACCTGAGCGACCGCGAACTTCACCGTCTGATCAGCTAACTTTCTCCCTGCTCGCCTAGACCGTGCTTCGGAATTTCCTTTAGTTCTAACATTTGTAGGCGCGACCAGTTCGGCCGTGTGCACATGATAGGGCGCTCGGTCCTGGCGGGGCCGAGCCCAACCACCTTCACCCGCTGGCTTCGGCCGGCGGGTTTTTTCATTCTGTCACAGCTCGGCGACAGCCGTCTGGGCATTCCAGTCAATGGACTTCGGTCGTATGTACTTTAAGACTGTGGCCCGAGTGCGGAACAAATACCACAAAGTTCTCTTTTCTTCCGAGTGAGAACTCAAGAAAAGGAGAAAAGCCATGTCTGACGGCCCTACAGTCGTAAACTCTGGTGGTGGCGGAACAGCCGTTGCGATAATCCTTGGCATCATCGCAGTTGTTGCCCTACTATTCTTCACGGGGGTGATAAACATAAATGGGGGCGGAGGTAAGGATGTGAACGTTAGCGTGAACACGCCCAAGGTTGAGGCGCCGTCCGCACCGTCCGTCTCCAAGCCCGCCGCTCCCGCCAAACCGGCACCGGCACCTGCTAACGGGGGCTAGGGCGGATCTTCCTCACAGGCTCCGGCGAAATGCTGGGCCTGTGAGGTCCAGCGGTTCACGTCCCGCGATTCGCCGGTCGCCGCCATCTCTGCCCAGGCGCATTAGCGGAGGCCGAGCGCTTGAGCGGTCTGCCGTGAACCATGGGCCATCGGCGGATGACAAAAAGTCACCGGCGGGGGCAACCTGCCCCAACGGAATAAGGGGCTATATCTTTGGTCCTTTCGGACCAATGCGTTCGGCAGGATGGACCTCGGTCGATTGTGGGCTGGCGGGCAAATCAGACAGTCTCGCGATCGCACCGGCTGATAACCCCAAGCCCCCCGCCCTATCGGTCGGTGCATGCCCGGCTTGCGGACCTCAAAATCCTAACCACAAAAGCGAGCCGGGCTTCCATCCGCGTGTCCACGCCGAGACGCAATTTTTGTCGGAATTCAATGAGGAGTTGGACGGTCTATCACGTCGGTTTCAGAGCAGGGGGCGGCAGACCGCTTCTAACTGAAATCGGAAGCGTTGAAGCAGACGATCTTTTGGCAGCGGTGACGAAGGCACAAGCGTTGTGGCCCAATGAAAGGTCTATGACCGTCCGCCCAGCCGAAGACAACCAATCGGCACAGCCGCCGGGTCCACAGCGCGACACCGATTGAATCCGAGGAGCGATCGGGCCGCTCGCTTCGGCTCCAAAGCCTCGACATGATCTGGCCACGCCTACGGTGCTACCTGGCGTGTTTCACAAGCGGCATCATTCTCACGCCTTCCCCCTGCACCCCGTGATCGGCGCATCTCGGCCATTGTCGGGAACAGCTGTTGGTGGGAAACTCCCTTTATCAGCATGGGAGGTCGAAATGCCCAATAGTTTCAAGACCGGAGACGTCGTCAGGCTGAAGTCCGGAGGCCCCGAAATGACTGTCAGCGACGGGGCGGCTTCCGGCACGTATCTGTGCCACTGGTTCAACCGCGAGGGCGACGTCTGGACGCCGCAACATGCAGGTTTCAAGCAGGACCAGTTGGTGGCGGTCGACCAGCCGAGATAGCCGTCGCCTCCTGTCCTTAGCAATCCTTCGATCCGGCTGCGCCGGATCCGGTAGGTTGGTGTCCGGTCGAAAAAGACCGACGGATTTTGCTCTGTCTCGCGTTCAATGGTTGAAGCGTGGCCGAAATGGCCGCGCCCAACCGGAGACGAGAGCATGATCCGCCCCACCATATTCGTCGTTGCCCTTGGCCTGCAGACCGCGGCCGCGGTCGCCCAGTCAACGACGCCTGCCCCGGCCCAGACGGCGCCGAGCAGCCCGGCTCCGGCCGCCAAGTCTGACCAACCCAAATCCGGCCTGACGCTGGAAAAGTTCGAGGCGCGCCGGGAAAGGGCGTTCATGCGGGCCGACACAGACAATGACGGCAAGGTCAGCCTCACCGAATGGACCGCTTTCCAGACCGCGCGCAAGGCCAAGGGCGATCCGGCCAAATCCTTCGCGCGCATGGACACCAACAAGGACGGCTTCGTTGACAAGGGCGAGCTCGACGCCTTCGTCGCCAAGCGCTTCGCCAGGCTCGACAAGAATAGCGACGGCGTGCTCGGCGCCGACGAGAGGCCGGGCCATAAAACCGCTCCCAATCAGGAGCAATGACCAAGAGGCTATGCCGCACAATGACAGCTGCGAGCGCCCGACGTGATGGGCGCCGATCCGGACGAGGAACTGGTACGCCGCATCGGCACCGGCGACACCGCCGCGGTGCAGGCGATGGTGGCGCGCAAGCTGCCGCGCATCCTGGCCCTGGCCGCCAGGATGCTTGGCGACCCGGCGGAAGCAGAGGACGTCGCCCAGGAGACTTTCGTGCGCATCTGGCGCCATGCCTCGGGCTGGCGCCAGGGGCACGCACGCTTCGACACCTGGGTCCACCGCGTCGCGCTCAACCTCTGCTACGACCGGCTGCGGCGCCGGCGCGAATGGACGACGGACGAGCTGCCGGAGGTGGCCGATGACACGCCGCTTCCCGATGCAATGCCTGACGACGACGAGCGCAGGGTCAACCAAGCGCTGCAGCGCATCGCGCCGCGCCAGCGCGAGGCGATCGTCTTGGTGTATTATCAGGAGCTGTCCAACATCGAAGCCGCCAGCGCCATGCAGGTCAGCGTCGATGCGCTGGAAAGCCTGCTCGCGCGCGGCCGGCGCGCTTTGCAGGCCATGCTCATTGGAGATGGCGATGATTGAGACCGTGAGGGGACTGCGAATCCCGAGGACTGTGGCGTGGGGGGCCACGCCGGAACGGCGGAAGGGGGAACGACATGGCTGAGAAAACTTCGGACGGGCCAATGGACGCCGGGCGTTTCGCCGCGCTGGCGGATGCCTATGGCAGCGCCTTGCACCGCTGGCCGCCGGCCGAACAGGCGACCGCGGTGCGGTTTGCCGAGACCAAGGAAGGCCGCGCCATCCTGGCGCGCGCCAGGAAGCTCGACGCCATGCTCGACCGGCATCGGGTCGAAGCACCCAGTCCGGCGCTGCATCGCATGATCGTCGCCCGCGCCGCGACCGAGGTCAGGCAGGAGCGCCGCCGCCGGTTCTGGTGGCTGGGCTTCGGGCTTGCGGGTATCGGGCTGGCCGGCGCCGTGGCCGGCCTGGCGCTGGTGGCCGTCGTCAGCCCGGATATGCAGCCCGACCATTATGTGATGGACGCCAACGCGACGTCGTTCGGCGATGCCGGTCCCGACGCCGATCCTTACGAGGAAAACCTATGAGCCCCCGTCTTGTCGCGGCATCGCTGGTGCTGAATGTTTTTCTGATCGGCGCCGTGGCCGGCGGCGCCGGCTGGCTGATCGGCAAGTCCAATCCGGGCTATTCGCTGGAATCGGCCGGCGGTAGGTTGCCGGCCGCCGACCGCAAGGTCTTCCGCCAGGCGTTGCGCGAGGTGCGCCGGGAGTCGCGGGACGTGATCCTCGACGGACAGGCCGCGCGGCGCGAGGCGGCAAACCTTCTGCAACAGCCGGCTCTCGACACCAATGCGCTCGCCGCCGCCCTGGAGCGCGCGCGCAATGCCGATGTCACCGTGCGCACCCGGATCGAGCAACGCATCATCGAATTCGCCGCATCGGGCTCGCCGGAAGACCGCCGGCTGCTGGCGGATGCCTTGTTGCGACGCGCTGGCCGACAGCCGCCGCCTGCAAAAAAATTGCCATAGGCGGCGACGGAAAGGGCAAGCGCGCTCCGTTCAAGGGAAAGAGGGACAGGCCTGTGACCGCCCTGGCAGCGGGCAGGTTCTCTTCAACCTCGAAACTTTCGGGAGTATCGCATGAACCGTCTGACAAGATATTCGATCGCGGCTGCCCTCGCCCTCGGCGGAACGGCCGCCGCAAGCGCCGTCTCGGCGATGCCGATCGCACCGGTTGCGCCCTCGCCGGCGCTTGTCGAGCACGTCGCCTGGGGCTGCGGCCCGGGCTGGCATCCCAACTATTGGGGCCGCTGCGTCCCCAACCGCCGCGCGGTCTATCCCGGCTATTACTACTGGGGCGGACCGCGCGTCTATATCGGCCCGGTCTGGCATCCCTACCATCGCTGGCACCACTGGCGCCGCTGGTAACAACCCTTCACGATGCCGGTGCTGCGGCCGGCATCGTGAGGATCCCCGATGATCCATGAAACCGACGCGATCTGCGCCGGGTTCAACGGAGGCTTCGTTGGCCGCACCGTTTGCAAATTCCGTCTCGCCGGACCCCGCCCTGGTGGCGCTCCACCGCTTCGGCCTCGGCGCAAGGCCCGGCGACGAGTTCGGCAAGATCGCCGCCGATCCACGCGGCTATCTCGAGGCCGAGCTCAAGCAGCAGGACATCGCGCTCATTTCCCCCGACGACCCCCGGAATGCCGGGTTGCTGGACAGCACTGCGGCGATCCAGGCCAGCATGGCGGCAGCCATGGAGCGCAAGGCGGCGCGCGCCGAGACGGCGGCCGCCGCTATGCAGCCGATGGCAACGGATGATCCAGCCGGCCCGGCCGTGGCAAAAGCCAAACCCATGGTGCCGCGTGTCGAGGCCGATATCTATCGCGACGAAGCGCAGGCCCGGTTCGACAAGGCGCTCACTGCGACGCCCGGCTTCGTGGAGCGCCTGGTCGGCTTCTGGTCGAACCATTTCTGCGTTTCCGCCGCGAAGGCACCGGTCGTGCGGGCATGCGCCGGCGCCTTCGAGCGCGAGGCGATCCGCCCCTTCGTGCTCGGCCGCTTCGCCGACATGCTTTTGGCCGTCGAGCACCATCCGGCCATGCTGTTCTATCTCGACAACCGGCAGTCCATCGGCCCCGATTCCCGCGCCGGCAAGCGACGCGGACGCGGCCTCAACGAGAACCTCGCCCGCGAGATCCTGGAATTGCACACGATGGGCGTCGGCAGCGGCTATGCCCAGGCCGACGTCACCAGCTTCGCGACCATGCTGACCGGCTGGACGATGGCCGGCCGCGAGGGGCGGCTGGGCGAGCCGGGAAGCTTCGTCTTCAACGCCAATGCGCATCAGCCGGGCAAGGCGGTGCTGCTCGGCAAGACCTATCCCGATGGCGGCATGGGCCAGGCGGAGGCCGCGCTCAACGACATTGCCCGTCACCCGGCCACCGCGCGGCATATCGCCACCAAGCTTGCCCGCCATTTCATCGCGGACGATCCGCCCCCGGCGGCGGTCGCTCGCCTGGGCACGGTCTTCACCAAGACCGACGGCGACCTGCGCTCGATCGCGTTGACGCTGATCGACATGTCGGAAGCCTGGTCGACGCCGCTCACGAAGCTGCGCTCGCCGTTGGACTATGTCGTGGCGCTGCGGCGGGCGGTCGGCGCTACCGCCGGCAACGAACCGCAACGATCGCTTCGCTGGCTGAGCGTGCTCGGCGAGCCGCTGTGGCGACCGCCGGGGCCGAACGGCTTTCCCGACCGGACGGACGCATGGGTTTCCGCCGAGGGCCTCAAGACGCGGCTGGACATTGCGTGGCAGGCGGCGAAGCAGGCGGACGATATCGGCGATCCCGACGAGATGCTCGCGTCGCTGATCGGCACATCCGTCTCGGCCGAGACGCGGCAGGCGATTTCGCGCGCGGAGTCCCGGCAGCAGGGCCTGGCGCTGCTGTTGATGGCGCCGGAATTCCAGCGCCGGTAATTCCAGCGCCGGTAGCAGAAGTGGAGATGCAGCCATGAGCCTTCTTTGCGAAACCCCCAGCCTGTCCCGCCGCGCGGTGCTGATGAGCGGCGGCGCGCTGTTTGCCTGGGCCTATCTGCCGCGCTTCGCGCGCGCAGCCGACAAGCGCGACCCGCGCCTGATCGTCATCGTGCTGCGCGGCGCGCTGGACGGGCTGTCGACGGTCGGGCCGGTCGGCGATCCAAACTATGCCGGCCTGCATGGCGACATCGCGCTTTCGCTCTCAGGCGCCAACCCGGCATTGCCGCTTGACGGTTTCTTCGCCGTCAATCCGGCAATGCCGGTGTTTGCGCGCCTGTTCAAGGCGGGCCAGGCGGCGGTCGTGCATGCGGCGGCGACCGGCTACCGCGACCGCTCGCATTTCGATGGCCAGGACGTGCTGGAAAGCGGCCTGCCCGGCCCTGGCAACGCCACCACCGGCTGGCTCAACCGGGCGTTGGCCAGCCTGCCGGCGGGCGACAGGACTGCGAAAGCCGGCGGGCTGGCGGTCGGGCCCTCGACGCCGCTGGTGATCCGTGGCGCCGCGCCCGTGCTCGGCTGGGCACCGCAGGCGCTGCCGACGCCCGGCGATGCGCTGGCGGAGCGTGTGCTCGATCTCTACAACCATCGCGATCCGGTGCTGGCGGCCGCGCTTCAGAAAGGGCTCGATGCCGATCGGATGGCGCTGGGCGACCAACTCGACGGCACGACGATGAAGCCTAAGGGCGGCCTCGACAACGCCGCCGGCATGCGGCAATCGGCGCAAGGCGCGGCGCGGCTGATGGCCGCCGACGACGGGCCGCGCATCGCGGCGCTCGCCTTCGACGGCTGGGACACCCATGTCAACGAAGGCGGCGCCACAGGGCGGCTCGCCAATCTGCTCGGCGGCCTCGACGGAGCGTTCGAGGAGTTCGAGAAGGGGCTTGGCGAGCGTTGGCAGGACACGGCGGTCGTCGCGATCACAGAATTCGGCCGCACGGCTCGCATCAACGGCACTGTCGGCACCGACCACGGCACCGGCACGGTGGTGCTGCTCGCCGGCGGCGCGATCAAGGGCGGCCGCGTCATCGCCGACTGGCCGGGGCTGAAACCGGCGCAGCTCTACGAAGGCCGCGACCTGGCGCCGACCAGCGATGTGCGCGCGGTGCTGAAGGGGCTGCTTGCCGACCAGTTCGGGCTGTCTGCTGCGGTGCTTGGCGGCACGGTGTTTCCAGAGTCGGCTGCGGTGAAGCCGATGCGGGACCTGGTGGCGTGAGTCGTGAGTTTGCCGGTCAGCGATAGGCTGGCGGCGCCAGTCGGGGCGGAGCGGGAGCGAAGCGGACGCGGAGACCCGAGGATCCATTCCGTGACTTTGATCGTGGGTGCTGCGGAGCAGAATTCTGAACCGTGGCAACGCCTGAACGTCACGGAATGGATCCTCGGGTCTGCGCTGCGTCGCTTCGCTCCTTGCTCCGCCCGTGGATGACGAGGCTGAGGAGCCTCGGCCAATCACCAACGCTGGCGCGGAGGTTTCGAACCTGTGCGTGGGACCTTAGCCAAACCGCCCGCGCCGTTGCCAGCGCGGGCATCAACGGCGATCCGAGAGCGATCACCAGCTCCAATAACCGGGGTGCCAGCGGTGGTGGTACCAGAAGCCGGGATGCCAATGGCGCGCCGGCCGTATGATCACGCGGCGGTTCGGCACGCATCTGCCCCTACGGTTCACGTGCCAGCCGGGACCGCAGCGCCAGCCGACGGTTTCGATGGGCAGCGGCGAAGCACCTGGCTTGGCCATCGGCATGGCCTGCGAGCCGACACTGGACAGCATCAACGTGCCGGCAGCCATGGCGAGAGGCAGAACGTATTTTGCGAACATGCGTTGTCTCCGTAAATTTGTCCCTACCTCCGTGAAACGGAGGACAGGGCCGAATTCCGTCGGAGCGGTGCGGATCACGTCTTCGTTAACGGGCGGCGCCGTCGTTGAGCGTCGCCACCGTCTTCAGCGCGCCGTCCAGCATGTCGCCCTTTTCGTCCTTCAGCGCCGCCTCGCGCAGGCGGCGGATCCAGTCGGCAGCGTCCTCCCTGCCCTTGAGCATCGGCAGCGCCGACAGCACGCGATCGAATTTCGACTGGGCGCGGGCGTGGGTGTCGCTGTAGCCCTTGATCAGGCGGCGGCAGTTCAGGATTTCGGTGGCAAGCGCATAATCCTGCCGCACATAGCCGAGCGCCAGGCCGTACCAGCGTTCGAGATGCGAGACCTCTATCCTGTGGCGCAGCAGGCGGCGGCGCCAGCGGCGCAGGCCGCCGATGAACCACAGCATGGCGAAGCCGGTGAAACTGTCGGTGCGGATGTGGCGGCCGCGATTGATGCGGCGGTCGAGGAAGGCGGCGAGTTTTGGGCGGTTCTCGATGTAGCTGCCGAGCCCCGCCGGCAGGGTGCCGCAGAACTCCTCGATGCGCGGATGGAAATATTCGGTGACCTGCAGGACCGAGCCTTGCTTGACACCGACTTCTTTGCGCACCCGCTTGTCTCGCGCCGAGCGGGTCTTCAAATCGGCGACGCGGATCATGTCGTCATAGCACATGGCGTTGGCGAGATGCTTTGCCGCGGCGATCGACAGCGCATAGCCGCGCTCCGCATTGTCCAGCGCCACCGCTCTGTCCAGCCGGTCGAGATACTCGCCGCCATAGGCGATGTCCTGGTAGTCGACGACCTTCTTCAGCCCGAGCTCGGCCATGTCGCGCACGGGCTCGGGAAGCGACGCGACGCGAGCGGCAAGCGCCTGCCAGCCCTTGAGCAGGGTTTCCGGTCCGCTGACCCTCGCCGTTGGCCTGGGCTGGGCAACGGCGGGTTCCGCCGCCGCCTTTTCCCCGGCCGGCGCTGCCGCGATCCCGCGTGCGCGCTCGTAGGCCGCGCCGAAGGCGGCGAGGCTCGGCTTGACGCCACGGCCGCCGGCGCCGATCGCCTGCTCGTAAGTTTCGCGGGTGAAGGGCAGCGCGTCGGAGCCGGCCAGCGCGCCAAGCAGGCTGGCCGAGATCATGGTGCCGTTGTCGGCGGCGATCTTTTCCATGTCGAAGGCGATGAAGCGCCTGGCCGCCGCTTGCGCCGTCGCGTGGACCTTTTCCGACAAGGCGCGGCCGTCGCCCGGCTCGATCTTTTCCGAGACGGCGGCGATGCGGTGCGAGGACGTGATCAGCGTCGTGCGTTCGGGCGTGACGAAACCGCGGATGATGGCGCGGCCGGCTTCCATCAGCTCGGCGGCGATCAATATGTCGACATCGCCCTGCGAGGGCGACAGCGCGAAAACCGGCAGCCGGCCGGTGTCGCGGGCCATCTCGATGTAGTAGATCGTGGCGCCGGTGCGCTGCGCGACGCCGGCCACGGAGGTCGATTGGGCGATATAGCCGTTGCGCTCGGCGACGTCGGTGATCCAGTCGGCGAGCACACCGCCGCCCTGGCCGCCGACCGCGAGCACGGCGAGTTTTATCACCCGCTCGTCGTCAGAGGCGCCCGCCTTGGGGCGCAGGGGAGAAGCCTGATCAAGCATCGGCGAACGTCAATCTGCGGCTCTCGCGGCGACGCTGCAGAAGGCCGATCGCGGCGCGGCGCGCGCCTTCCAGGAAACGGTCCCATCGGCCTGGATTGTGGACGACGTCGGCGCGGTAGAAGGACGGGCAAAGCACGGCCGCATCCGCCACCTCGCCGCAATTGCCGCAACCGACACAGTTCTGGTCGATCGAGGCGACCGGATCGTCGCGCAGCGGATCGTCGAGCGACTTCACCGACAGCGACGGGCAGCCGGACAGCCGCATGCAGGCGTGGTCGCCCGTGCAGATGTCCTCGTCGACGCCGAATTTCGGCTTGACCACGCGCTCGCCGCCCTTGATCGCCTTGTCGACCAGCGGCTTCTCGCGGCGCTGGCGGTTGAGCATGCATTCGGACGAGGCGACGATGACCTTCGGACCCTTCTCCTCGGTGGTCAGCGCCTCGCGCAGCGCGGCTTGCATCTTGCCGACATCATAGGTGCGGTCGATGTGGCGCAGCCATTTGACGCCCATGCCCTTCACCGCTTCATCGATCGGATGCTTGGTCGATTTGGTGCGGTTGTTGGCGCGCGAGGACAGGATATCCTGGCCGCCGGTAGCCGCCGAGTAGAAATTGTCGACGATGACGATGACGCCGTCATTCTTGTTGAACACGGCGTTGCCGATCGAGGAGGTCAGCCCGTTGTGCCAGAAGCCGCCATCGCCGACGAAGGAGATCGAGCGGCGTTTTGCCTCCGGCGAGTTGAAGGCGGAGGCCGAGGCCGGCCCCAGCCCATAGCCCATGGTGGTGGCGCCGAGCTCGAAAGGCGGCATGATCGAGAACAGATGGCAGCCGATGTCGGAGGCGATGTGGTGCTTGCCGAGCTCTTGCTCGACAAGCTTGGTCGCGGCGAAAATCGGCCGCTCAGGACAGCCGACGCAGAAGCCCGGAGGCCGTCCGGGAACGACATTGATGAGGTCGGCCGTATCGACGCCTTCACCCGCCTTGTTCGGAGCCCGGACCTCGCCCGGCAGCAGATGCGGGGCATTGGCGCGCAGGAAGGAGCCGATGCCGTCGAGCATCACCTGGCCGGTATATTCGCCGGCCATCGGCAGATGCTCCTTGCCGACCAGTTTAGTGCCGCGCCCGGCCTTGTGCAGCATCGCGGCAAAGGCCTGCTCGATATAATTGGGCTGGCCTTCCTCGACGACCAGCACCGCCTGCTTGCCCTCGCAGAAGGCGAGGAACTCATCGTCGACCAGCGGGTAGACGGCGTTCAGCACGTAAAGCGGCACGTCGGTCTCGCCATAGGTGTCGGCAAGGCCGAGCCGCTGCAGCGCGCGGATGACGGAATTATACATGCCGCCCTGCATGACGATGCCGACCGAGCCGTGATCCGGCCCGAACATCTCGTTGATCTTGCGGCTCTTGATGAAATCCACCGCCGCCGGCCAGCGCTTGGCGACCTTCTCCTTCTCATGCAGGAAGGAGGCGGGCGGCAGCACGATGCGGCCGGTGTCGCGGCGCGGCGCGGACAGCGCATCGGCGACCGACATCGGCGGGCGCTTGTTGTCCTTGGCGATGAAGTGGCCATGGACGTGACAGCAGCGGATGCGCACCTGCAGCATCACCGGCGTGTTCGACACCTCCGACAGCTCGAATCCGTCCTCGACCGCCTTGACGATCGATGGCAGGTTCGGGCGCGGGTCGAGCAGCCAGACCTGGCTCTTCATGGCGAAGGCATGGCTGCGCTCCTGCATGATCGAGGAGCCCTCGCCATAGTCCTCGCCGACGATGATCAGCGCGCCGCCGGTGACGCCGCCGGAGGCCAGGTTCGCCAGCGCGTCGGAAGCGACGTTGGTGCCGACCGTCGACTTGAAGGTGGCGGCGCCCCGGATTGGATAATGCACGGAGGCGGCCAGCATGGCGGTGGCGGTCGCTTCGGAAGCGCTCGCCTCGAAATGCACGCCGAGCTCGCCCAGGATGTCCTGCGCGTCGGCCAGCACATCCATTAGATGGCTGATCGGCGCGCCCTGGTAGCCGCCGACATAGCCTACGCCGCACTGCAGGAGCGCCTTGGTGATGGCGAGGATGCCCTCGCCGGCGAATTCCTCGCCGGCGCCAAGCCTCAGCTTTTCGACTTCCTTGGCAAAAGACCGTTCGGCCATCTCCGCCTCCTTCCGTTGCCGCCTTCCATGGGGCGTCGCGTGCATCTAGATCTCGTGCTTGCGGATGTTCTTCAGCATTTTTTGCAACGTCGCGATCAGCGCGGCGTATTCGGCATCGTCGATACCGTCGAACATGGCTTCGAAAGCGTCATGCATTGCGGGCCAGGCGCGGGTGAACAGCGCTCGCCCATCATCGGTAAGAAAAACATGGCGGATGCGGCTGTCGGTGACGCCCTGCTCGCGCCGCACCAGGCCCTGGCCTTCCAGCGTATCGAGCGTGCGGCTCAAGGTCGACTGCTCGATCACCGTGTAGACCGAGAGATCGTTGACGGTGACGCCGTCAGCGACCGACAGCACGGCGAGCGTTCGCACCTGCGGGATGGTCAGGCCCTGCTTGCGGAAGTTGTCGCGAAGCGTGGCATTGTAGCGGCCCATGATACGGTTCATCAGATAGGGCGCGAATTGCTGCAGGCCGATCTGGCCGAGGGTGGAGATACGCTGGCGCCTTTCCGGAAGCTTCTGTTCCATCACAGCCTCCCCGCCAGAAGGAAGCCAGAACCGCCGCCAAGGCCGGCGCCTGGATGGGTCGAGGCGCCGATATGATAGAGGCCCTTGATGCCGGTCTCGTGGTTGCGGCTCGCCTTGAATGGCCGCCACAGGAAGGACTGGTCGATGGTCGACGAGCCACCATAGGGATCGCCGCCAACAAGGTTGATGTTCATGGCTTCGAGGTCGGCCGGCGAATAGGCGCGACGCGCAATGACCGTCTCGCGGAAACCGTCGATGTGGTTGGCGAGGATCGCTTCGACCCGGTCGGCATAGGCCTCGCGCAGCGCTTCGGTCCAGCGGCCGTCGGCGGGCGTTTCGAGCTTGCCGGCAGCATCACCCCTGATGTGGCGCGGCGCCTCCGGCAGTTGCAGCCAGAGGATCGCCTTGCCCTCGGGGCAGCGCGACGGGTCGAGCACATGCGGCTGGCCGACGCAGATGGTCGGCACTTCCGGCAGCAGGCCGCGCACCGCCTCGTTGCAGGCCTTCGACACGCCATCCAAACCCGGCGTCAAATGCAGCAGCGCCACCTTGTCCAGGCCCTCGCCGCGCCATGCGGGCGGCTTGTCCAGCGCATAGTGGACCTGGAAATTGCCCTTGCCATAGCGATAAACGCGCGTCGCTTCGACGTCGCGCTTCGGAGCCGCGTCGCCGAGCAGGCGGCTATAGAGCTGCGTCGGCGTGACCGAGCAGATGACGCTTTTCGCCGGTGTCAGCACCTCGCCGGAGGCGAGCCGGACGCCGCTGGCGCGGCCGCCGGTCTGGACGATCGAGGCGACGTCGGCGTTGACGCGGATCTCGCCGCCGCGTTCCCTGATCAGCGCCTCGAACGCCGCGAGCAGGTTCTTGGCGCCGCCCTTGACGATCGGCGCCCCGGCGGCCTCCAGCGCGAAGGCGATGACCTTGGCGATCTGGCCGGAGAAGGCGTCTTCCGGGCTGAGCCCGGCATGCAGCACCCAAGGCGCCCAGAGCGCGCGGACGAGGTCGGAACTGTAAGTCGTTTCCAGCCAGCCGCGCGCGGGAACCAGCGCCTCGCCCATGAAGGCGGCGAGGTCGCGCGGACCGCGCCGCCAGGCTTCGCCAGCCAACAGCTTCGTCGTTGGATAGGACCAGAGCGCACCGCCGAGCAGGCCGAACAGCAGCCCGGCATTGCGCTCGATGCCACCGACATCGTCGCCATGGCGATCGCCATCACCGGGCGCAATCCGGTTCAGCGCCGCGTCATTGGCGGCGCGGTCGGTGGTGAGCACGGCATGGCTGCCGTCGGGCCGAAGCACGCCGGTCGGCATAGCGGTGTGGCAGAATTCCAGCCCGTGCCGCGCGAGGTCCTTGCCGAGCGCGGCGAAGGCCGGAGACGTGATGAACAGCACGAAGGTCGTGGCCATCACGTCATGGACAAAGCCTGGCGCCGTGATCTCCTCGGTGCGCATGCAGCCGCCGATGCGGTCGTTGCGCTCAAGCACGAGCACCTTGGCGCCGTTGGCGCCAAGCATCGCCGCACAGACGAGGGCGTTGATGCCGCTACCGACGATGATGTGATCGGGGGCGTTCATTGGAGGCTCGCGGGTACGAGGGCGTCAATCGCGCGAAGCCGAGTTCCTTCGCGCCCCCCTCTGTCCTGCCGGACATCTCCCCCTCTAGGGGGGAGATCAGCAGTTTTGGCGCCCCACATCGTGCTGCGACATGGGAGATTGGCAGTTTTGGCGCCCCACATCGTGCTGCGACGTGGGAGATTGGCGAAAGCGGGGGTGACATCCAATCTCCCCCCTGGAGGGGGAGATGTCCGGCAGGACAGAGGGGGGCGCCGTAGAGCGCTAGCGCTACAGAACGGTCGTCCCAACGTCCCGATCACTCCATCGCCCGCAAGCATGATCTTCTCCCGAAGACCGTCGCCTCGCCTATTTGCCCGGCACCAGCGCCAATGCCCGGATCGGGCTGCCGGTGCCGTGCTCGATCTTGAGCGGGGCGGCGATCAGGATCGCGCCCTTCGGCGGCAGCTGGTCGAGGTTGCAGAGGCTGGCCAGGCCATAACGGTTGGCCTTGTGCATCAGCGTGTGGGCCGGGAATGGCGGCTCCATGCCGCCGGCCTTGCCGGCGTCGGTACCGATCGTTTCCGAGCCCCAGCCCTTGATGTCTTTGGCGATCAGGAACTGGATGGCCTCGGCCGTCGGGCCCGGCGTGTGCGGGCCGGTCTCGTTGGCGTTGAGGAACTCCGCTTCCGAGCCGTTGCGCTTGTACCAGTCGGTGCGCATCACCACCCACTCGCCGGGGTTGATGGCGCCGTGCTTGGCCTCCCAGGCCTTGATGTGGTCGACGGTGAGCAGGAAGTCGTGATCTGCGGCCGCTTCCTTCGAGCAGTCGATGACGTTGACCGGGCCGATGAAATTCTGCGCCGGAATGGTGTCGGTGGCACCGTCCGGATAGTCCTTGCCGGTGATCCAGTGCTGCGGCGCATCGAAATGCGTGCCCGAATGCTCGCCGAGCTTCAGCCAGTTCCAGGCCCACCACGGGCCGTTCTTGTCGTATTTGGAGATGGCGTGGATCTCGACCTTCGGCGTGTCGACGGCGAGTTCCGGCGGCAGCTTGATCAGCGGCGTGTTCGGCCCGAGCGGCGCCGTCAGATCGACCACCTTGATGGCGCCCGAAAGCAGCTGGCCGGCGACCTCGCCGAGGAGTTTCTGCGTGTCCATGGTCTTTTGTTCCCTCTTGTTCGTGACCTTCAAGGCTCGTTGCGGCCCTTAATATACCTACTAGACGAAAACATATGCATCTGCAATTATCTTTAAGCATAAAGCATTTTTGGGGCGGGGCGTGAGCGAGTTCGACGCCATCTTTGTCGGGGCGGGCCACAACAGTCTGGCATGCGCCGCGCATCTGGCGCTCAAAGGCTGGAAAATCGCGGTTTTCGAACGCAGCGAGGCAATCGGCGGCGCCGTACGGACCGCCGAGTACACGCTTCCCGGTTTCCGGCACGATTTCGGGGCGATGAATTTGAGCCTCTTCGCCGGCTCGGCCTTCCATCGGAAATATGCAAATGAATTGAAAAGCCACGGACTGGAATTCGCGCCCGTGGCCGATTGTTTCGCCAGCGCCTTCCCGGACGGGACATGGTTCGGCGTCAGCAACGACCTGGAAAAGACGGCCTCGCGGCTGGCCGCCTTCTCGGCGGCGGATGCAGACACGTGGCGCCGGCTGGTCGGTGCTTTTCCGGGGGAAGCCGAGCATCTGTTCCGCCTGCTGGGCTCGCCGATGAGCGCAAGGGCGCTGGCCGGCAGCGCGTGGAACATCTGGCGCAAGAAGGGCCTGGCCGGCGCGCTCGATACGGCTCGATTGCTGTTGTCATCGCCGCGCGCGTGGCTCGAGGAGAATTTCGAAACGCCGCATGTGCGCACGACACTCGCGGCCTGGGGCATGCATCTCGATTTCGCTCCCGACATCGCCGGGGGT
The DNA here is from genome assembly GCF_006439475.1 of Mesorhizobium sp. B2-8-9. NCBI lineage: Bacteria > Pseudomonadati > Pseudomonadota > Alphaproteobacteria > Hyphomicrobiales > Phyllobacteriaceae > Mesorhizobium > Mesorhizobium sp. B2-8-9. The sequence goes on from NZ_VFTQ01000015.1 coordinate 68,809, forward strand.
GCTGTGTTCCCCTATCTGGAATCGATGGCCAACCAGAGTTTCGGCATGGTGCTCGGCAAAGGCGGCGCCGATACCATTATCCGGGCGCTTGCGGGCATGCTCAAGGCGGCCGGCGGCAAGATCGTAACAGGCGCGGAGGTGTCGGAGATCACGATGGCCGGCGGCCGAGCGACGGGGGTGCGGCTGGCATCCGGCGAAACGCATGTCGCGGCCAAGGCCGTCATCGCCGGCGTCGCGCCCAAGGCGCTGGCAGGCGGGCTGCTGCCCAATGGTTCCGGTGACGCCGGTTTCGATGCGGCGATGAAAAAATTCCGCCACGCGCCAGGCACGATGATGATCCATCTGGCGCTGGACGACCTGCCGGACTGGAGCGCCGGCGCCGAGCTTCGCCAATTCGCCTATGTGCATCTGCCGCCCTCGCTCGACGCCATGTCGCGCACCTACCAGCAGGCGATCGCCGGCCTGCTGCCTGAACAGCCGGTGCTGGTCGTCGGCCAGCCGACGGCCGTCGATCCGTCGCGCGCACCGCCAGGCAAGCATGTGCTGTGGGTGCAGGTGCGCATGCTGCCGGCGGAGATCCTCGGCGATGCCGAGGGCAAGATCGCGCCGGCGCACTGGGATGCGGTAAAGGATGCCTATGCCGAGCGCGTGCTCGACATCATCGAGAGCTATGCGCCGGGATTGCGCAAAAAGATTCTCGGCCGTGCGATCTTCTCGCCGCTCGACCTCGAGCGCGAAAACCCGAACCTCGTCGGCGGCGACCAGATCTGCGGCAGCCATCACCTGGCGCAGAATTTCCTCTTCCGCCCGGCGCGGGGCTTCGCGCGCTGGAACACGCCGGTCTCGAACCTTTACCTCACCGGCGCCGCGACATGGCCCGGCGCCGGCACGGGCGCAGGCTCGGGCTACATGCTCGCCCAACAGCTGGGAGGAAGTTGAGCCTAAGAAATCCGGGATGGACAAGGCGCGGTTGCCCACCACCGAATGAAAACGCCGCGCAGACAAATGACAACCAACAAGGGGAACGACCATGACCATCAACAGACGTGACTTGCTTGGATATGGCGCAGCGGCGCTCAGTGCCGCCACGTTTGGCCTGCCGAGGGCAGCAAAGGCGGCGGACGAACTCACCATCGCCTACAACGTCAATCTGCCTTCCTGGGACCCGACGACCGGCCCCTCGGCCGTCAACCCGACCATCCAGGGCCTTTATCAATCGGTGTTCGACCAGATCATCGGGCAGAAGCCGGACCTTTCCTTCACGCCCGGACTGCTCACCGAATGGGGCTGGAACGACGACCGCACCAAGGTGACGATGACGGTGCGCGACGGCGTGAAATGGCATGACGGCTCGCCCTTTACGGCCGAGGACGTGGTGTGGTCGCTGCAGCGGGCCGGCGACGAGAAGACCGGCAATCCGATCCAGTTCGTCTGGAAGAACGTCAACAACTTCAAGATCGACGGCAACAAGATCACCGGCGATGTCGTGCAGTTCGACCCGGTCTATTTCAAGTGGATGTCGTTCCTGACCGGCTACATCCTGCCGAAGGCCTATTACGAGAAGGTCGGCGCGGAAGGCTTCGAGAAGGCGCCGATCGGCACCGGCCCCTATATGGTCGACAAGTTCGAGCGCAACGCCTTCCTGCGGCTGAAGGCCAATCCGCACTACTGGGGCACGAAGCCCGCCTTCGAGAACTTGACGATCAAATTCGTGACCGACGCGGCGAGCCGCGTCGCCGAGATCGAGTCCGGCTCCTCGCAGGTGACGCTCGAAATCCCCTATGAGGAATATGACCGGCTGATTGCCAAGGACGGGCTTGCCGGCTCGATCAAGAATGTTTCCGACATCGGCATGATCTTCTTCAACGACATCGAGGCGATGCTGGACAAGAATGTCCGCCAGGCCGCCGTGATGGCGGTGGACAAGGAGCTTTTGGTCAAGCGGCTGCTGCGCGGCTACGGCCAGCCGATCGCCACGCTGGAGACGCCGGAATACACGGCCTTTGATCCGTCGATCAAGGTCGAGCACAATCCGGAGAAGGCCAAGGAGCTGCTCGCCGCCTCCGGCTATTCGCCCAAGAAGCCGGTCAAGTTTACCATCCAGACCACTAAGGGCTTCAAGCCCAAGGACTATGAGATGATCCAGGCGATCGTCGGCATGTGGCGCAAGGTCGGCATCGAGGCCAATATCGAGGTCTACGAGATCGCCAAGCATTACGAGCTGCGCGCCGCCGACAAGCTGGCTCCGGCCGCTTTCTACAACTGGGGCAACTCGATTGGCGATCCGACCACCTCGACCGGTTTCGCCATGTATGGCCCGAGCCCGCATTCGGTTTGGGACAGCCAGGACCTGATCGACATGATCAACCCGCTGTGGGGCGAGAAGGACGAAGCCAAGCGCATCGCTGGCTGGAAGGTCGTCGACAAATACATCGCCGAGCAGGCCTATGTGCTGCCGCTGATCCAATATGCGCAACCGATCGTGCATTCGAAGAAGGTGAATGTCGTGCAGCATGTGTCCGGCGCGCTGCTGCCAGCGCTGATGAGCCCGGCCGCCTGATCGTCGGTTCTGGATTACCGCGCGCCGTCCGCAAGACGGCGCGCATTTTCATCCGGACATATGGGCGCATGCTGCTGCAAAGATTCCTCGTTCGTCTGTTGACGATGCTGGTGACGCTGTTCGGCGTCGCCGTCGTCGTCTTCGTCGTCATCCGCGTCGCGCCCGGCGACCCGATCGCGATGATGCTGCCGCCCGGCGCCAGCGATGACGACATCTCCCGGCTGCGCGCGCTCTACGGGCTCGACAAGAGCATCGTGCAGCAATTCTTCATCTGGCTCGGCGGCGTGCTGCATGGGAATTTCGGCACGTCCATATCATTGCGTCAGGATGTGCTCGGCCTCGTCTTCAACCGGCTGCCGGCGACGCTGGAGCTTGCGACGGTCGCGCTGCTGATGGCGATCGCGATCGGCACGACCGCCGCGATCCTCGGCGCGCGCTCGCGCGGAACGGCGGTCGAAGCCGGCATCGACATTGTGAGCGGCGCGACGCTTTCCATCCCCGATTTCCTCTGGGGCCTAGTGCTGATCCTGCTGTTCGGCGTGCTGGTGCCGGTGTTCGACATTTCGGGCCGGGTGTCGCCGCAGCTTGATCTGCCCTTCGCCACCCAGTTCTACTTGGTCGAGAGCATCCTCAGGCTTCGTTTCGACCTGACATGGGACCTGTTGAAACACATGCTGATGCCGGCCGTCGCGCTGGCGCTGCCGCTGGCGGCGATCATCGCTCAATTGCTCAAACAGTCGCTGAAGGAAGTGCTCGACCTCGACTATGTGGTGCTGGCGCGCGTGAAAGGTTTTTCGGAGACACAGGTGATCCTGCGCGAGGCGCTCAAGAATGCGGCGCTGCCGACGCTGACGCTGGTCGGCGTGCAGTTCACCTTCCTTATCGGCGGCACCGTCATCGTCGAGCGGTTGTTTTCCTACGAAGGCCTCGGCAACATGGCGATCGACGCCGTCATCAACCGCGACCTGCCGCTGATCCAGGGCATCGTGCTGGTGTTCGCGCTGCTCTTCGTGCTGATCAACCTCGCCGTCGACATGACGTATGCGCTGCTCAATCCGAGGCTGCGCCATGGATGAGGCGCGCATCGCTCGACGCGGCCCGAGCCCGCGGCTGTGGCTGGCCGGGGTCTGGCTGCTGCTGGCGCTGCTGGCGGCCATCTTCGCGCCATTGATCGCGCCGCAGGACCCGCTGGCGCAGGATTTGATGCTGGAGCGCCTGCCGCCCTTCTGGCTGGACGGCGCCGAGCCCGGCTATTGGCTGGGCACCGACAGCCTGGGACGCGATCTGTTGTCGCGGCTGATCTTCGGCGGCCGCATCGCCTTCATCGTCGCCTTTGCGGCGGCGACGTCCGCCTGCCTGCTCGGCTCCGCGCTAGGGTTGATCGCCGGCTATTTCGGCGGCTGGCCCGACCGCATCATCTCGCGCATCGTCGATGTCTGGATGGCCTTCCCGCCGGTGCTGTTCGCGATCCTGCTGGTGGCCGTGCTGGGCACCGGCCTGAGCTCCGTCATCCTCGCCATCGCGATCATCGACTGGACGCGCTTCTGCCGGGTGATCCGCGCCGAGGCGATGAGCCAGGCGCGCATGGATTATGTCGAGAGCGCGCGCATTGCCGGCTATGGCCGTATCGGCATCATGCTGCGCGAAGTGCTGCCCAATGTGCTGCCGTCGGTGGTGGCGCTGCTGTCGCTCGAAATGGGCATCGCCGTGATCGTCGAGGCGATTCTGTCCTTCGTCAATCTGTCGATCTCGACCGACGACCCGACCTGGGGCAGCATCATCGCCGAGGGTCGGCTGTCGATCCACCAGGCTTGGTGGGTGCTGGTGTTCCCGCTGATCACGCTGATCCTCACCGTTCTTTCCTTCAGTCAGTTCGGCGAGGCGCTGAAGGCGCGCTTCGATCCGGTGCTGCGATGAGCGCGTGCCTCGACATCCGCGACTTGAGCGCCGTGCTGCCCAACGGCCAGCGCGTGCTGCGCTCGGTATCGCTTGCCGTGCAGCCGGGCGAGGTGCGCGCGCTTGTCGGCGAAAGCGGCGCCGGCAAGACGATGATCGGCAAGGCGGTGCTCGGCGTGCTGCCGAAAAGCGTGCGCATCGTCGAAGGCGAGATGCTGATCGAGGGCGAGGACCTCGGCCGCCTCGATCCGAAGGCTCGGCGGACCCTGATCGGCGCGCGCACGGCGCTGATCCCGCAGGATCCGCTCACCGCGCTCAACCCGTCGCGCCGCATCGGCCCGCAGATGACCGACCGGCTGGTGCGCATCCTCGGCTGGAGCGGCGAGAGGGCGGACCAGCGCATATGGCAGTTGCTCGACGAGGTGCAAATCCGCGACCCCGAGCGCGTGCTGAAGAGCTATCCGCATGAATTGTCCGGCGGTATGCGTCAGCGTGTGCTGATCGCGGCGGCTTTCGCGGCGGAGCCCCGATTGATTGTCGCGGACGAGCCGACGACGGCGCTGGACGTAACGGTGCAAAAACAGATCCTGCGGCTCATCGCGCAACTGCAGCGCGATCATGGCACGGCGATCCTGTTCGTCACCCATGACCTCGGCGTGGTTGCCAAGATCAGCCAGAAAGTGTCGGTGCTCTATGCCGGCAAGGTGGTCGAAGAGGCCGAGACCGAGGCGCTGTTTGCGGCACCGCAGCACCCCTATACGCGCGCGCTGATGGCGGCGACACCGCGCTACACCGACCCGTTTGCTTCGCTGAAGCCGGTGGACGAAAGCGTGCTTGCCGGATTGGCCGCAGAGATCGCCGCCGCCGACCAGGCCTGGAGGCCCGGCCATGGCTGAGGCGCTGTTTTCCGTACGGGGGCTGAAGGTGGCGCTGCCCGACATGACGCGCAAGCCGCTGATCGGCCGCGCGCCGCTGGCCGAAATCCTGAAAGGGCTCGACTTCGACCTGCCAAAGGGATCTGTCACCGGCATCGTCGGCGAATCCGGCTCCGGCAAGTCGACGCTCGGCCGCGCGCTGGTAAGGCTGCTCGAACCGAGTGCCGGCTCCATCGGCTTCGAGGGGCGCGACATCAGCTATCTTTCGGAAGCGGAGCTGAGACCGCTGCGCCGCGACCTGCAGATGATCTTCCAGGACCCGATGTCGTCGCTCAATCCGCGGCATACGATCTTCAACATCATCGCCGCACCCTTGCGGCAGAACGGCCTTCGCGACCGGCTGAAGGAACGCGTCGCGGAAGCGCTGCAGCGCGTCGGCCTGCCGCAGAATTTTGCCAGCCGCTACCGCCACGAATTGTCGGGCGGCCAGCGGCAGCGTGTCGGTATCGCACGGGCGCTCGCGCTGTCGCCGAAATTCGTGCTGGCCGACGAGATCGTCTCTGGCCTCGACGTCTCGACGCAGGCGCAGATCCTGACGCTGCTGGAAAAGCTAGCGGCCGAGATGGGGCTGACGGTGGCCTTCATCAGCCACGATTTGTCGGTGATCCGGCGGCTTTGCCAGCAGGTCATCGTGATGCGCGAAGGCAGGATCGTCGAGGCCAGCGCCACGGACGCGCTGTTCGAGAACCCGAAGGAGACTTACACGCGCGACCTGCTCGCCGCCATTCCGCTGCCGGAAATCGACCCGGACTGGCTGCGGCCCAAGGCGTCGGCATGACGTGAGTTTTGATCCGCACGCCGACCAGCGGGCCTCGGATGTGCGCAAGGACAAGTCAGCCCGCCAACGGAGGGTGACATGAAATACGTAATCCAGGCAGCGGCCTTCGCGGCCTCTTTGTTCGGCGCAATAGGAGCAGCTTCCGCGGATTCAATCCCCGGCATGCGCGGGCACGACCACACCGGCATCACCGTGCCCGACATGAAGCAGGCCGTCGACTTCTTCACCAATGTCGTCGGCTGCAAGAAGGCGATGTCCTTCGGGCCGTTCGCGGACGACAAGGGCACCTTCATGCAGGACCTGCTTGGCGTCGATCCGAAGGCGGTGATCGAGGAGATCACCTTGGTGCGCTGCGGGTATGGATCGAACATCGAACTGTTCAAATACACGGCGCCCGACCAGAAGGATTTGACGCCGAAGAACAGCGATATCGGCGGCTTCCACATCGCCTTCTATGTCGACGACGTTGCCGCCGCGAAAACCTATCTCGAGGCCAAGGGCGTGAAGACCCGGATGGGACCGCTGCCGGTGAAGGAAGGGCCGGCTGCAGGCCAGACCATCCTCTATTTCCAGGCGCCGTGGGGGCTGCAGCTGGAGGCGATCAGCTACCCCGAAGGCATGGCGTATGAAAAGGACGCCGAGACGGTGCTGTGGAGCCCGAAGAATCCGACCAAGTGACGACCAAACAGCCGGCGTCGATCATTCAATTATAAAACTTTAAGCTTGAAATAATGGCCGGCCAGCGCGATACTGACAGTTGGGTCGCCGCCTTGCCGGCGTTCCCGATGCCTTAGAGCGTTTCATGCAATTCTGGACGGAAAACCGCTACGCATTTTTCCTGGAATTGCTCTAGAGGAGATCGCAAGACATGAAGGTTGCGGTTCTCGGCGGCGGACCAGCCGGCCTCTACTTTGCCATCTCGCTCAAGCTGCGCGATGCCGTGCATGAGGTGACGGTCTATGAGCGCAACCGACCGGACGACACGTTCGGATGGGGCGTGGTGCTGTCGGCGGAGACGCTTGAGAACCTGACCAGGAACGACCCGGTCAGCGCCGTCTGGATCAAGAAACATTTCGCCTATTGGGACGACATTGCGGTCATCCATGACGGCGTGCGCACCGTGTCTTCAGGTCATGGCTTTTGCGGCATCGGCCGCAAGCGGCTCCTGATCCTCTTGCAGCGGCGCGCCCGCGAGCTCGGCATCAAGATGATGTTCGAGACCGATATTTCCGACCCGAAACCCTTTATGGAAACGCATGACCTGGTGGTCGCCGCCGACGGGTTGAACTCGAAGTCACGCGCGGCCTTCGCCGATGTCTTCAAGCCCGACATCGACACCCGCAAATGCAAGTTCGTCTGGCTCGGCACCACGCAGAAATTCGACGATGCCTTCACCTTCATCTTCGAGAAGACCGAGCATGGCTGGGTATGGGCGCATGCCTACCAGTTCGACAGCGAGACCGCGACCTTCATCGTCGAATGCAGCGAAGCGACCTGGGCTGCGTTCGGCTTCGGCCAGATGACGCAGCAGGAATCGATCGCGGTCTGCGAACGCATTTTTGCAAAGCATCTCGGCGGCCACCCGCTGATGACCAACGCCAACCACATTCGAGGTTCGGCGTGGATCAACTTCCCGCGGGTGCTGTGCGAGCGCTGGTCGTACAAGAACCTGGCGCTTATGGGGGATGCGGCGGCTTCAGCGCATTTCTCCATCGGCTCCGGCACCAAGCTGGCGCTGGAAAGCGCGGTGGCGCTCGCCGATTATGTCGAGTCCGAGCCGGACCTTGAGGCGGCCTTCCGAAAATATGAGGATGCGCGGCGCACCGAGGTGTTGAAGCTGCAATCGGCGGCGCGCAATTCGTTGGAATGGTTCGAAGAAGTCGAACGATATCTCGGTTTAGATCCAGTTCAATTCAACTATTCGCTGCTCACCCGCTCGCAGCGCATCAGCCACGAGAACCTTCGGCTGCGCGATGCCGAATGGCTGGCGGGCGCCGAAGAATGGTTCCAGCGCAAGGCCGGCGCCGGCGGCAACAGCTTACGCCGCGCGCCGATGTTCGCGCCGTTCAAGCTGCGCGACATGACGCTCAGCAACCGCATCGTCGTCTCGCCGATGGCGCAGTACAAGGCCGTCGACGGCTGTCCGACCGACTGGCATTTTTCGCATTATGCCGAGCGCGCCAAGGGCGGCGCCGGCCTGCTCTATATCGAGATGACCTGCGTCAGCCCGGAAGGGCGCATCACGCCCGGATGTCCTGGCTTCTACAGACCGGAGCATGAGGTCGCGTGGAAGCGGCTGGTCGATTTCGTCCATGCCGAGACCGAAGCAAAGATCTGCGCCCAGATCGGCCATTCCGGCGCCAAGGGCTCGACCCGGGTGGGCTGGGAAGGAACCGACGTGCCGCTGCCGGACGGCAACTGGCCGGTGATGGCGCCTTCGGCCGTGCCATGGTCGCCGAAAAACCAGGTGCCGAAGGCGATGGACCGCGCCGACATGGATGTGGTTCGCGACCAGTTCGTCGCCTCGGCCGAGATGGCCGCGCGCTGCGGCTTCGACATGCTGGAGATCCATGCCGCGCATGGCTACCTGCTCTCGGCCTTCATCACGCCGCTGACCAATCGCCGCACTGACGACTATGGCGGCTCGCTGGAAAACCGCATGCGCTATCCGCTGGAAGTCTTCCATGCGGTGCGCGCCGTGTGGCCGGCTGAAAAGCCGATCTCGATGCGCATCTCGGCCAATGACTGGGTGGGCATCGAAGGCGTCACGCCTTCGGATGCGGTCGAGATTGCCAGACTTCTGCACGGAGCGGGCGTCGACCTTTGCGACGTGTCGGCCGGGCAAACCACCATCGCCGCCAAGCCGGTCTATGGCCGCATGTTCCAGACGCCGTTTTCCGACCGCATCCGCAACGAGGTCGGCATGGCGACGATGGCGGTCGGCAATATCTATGAGCCCGACCACGCCAATTCGATCCTGATGGCCGGCCGCGCCGATCTGGTGGCGCTGGCCAGGCCGCATCTTGCCGATCCCTACTGGACGCTGCACGCGGCGGTGACGCTCGGCGACCGCGGCGTCAAATGGCCCGATCCCTATCTGCCGGGACGCGACCAGATCTACCGGCTGGCCGAGCGCGAAGCGGCTGCGGGGCTCAAAGTATGAGCGCCGTGCGCGAAATTGCCGGCAAGCACGCGCTGGTCACCGGCGGCGGCTCAGGTGTCGGCAAGGCCATTGCGGAAGCGCTGGCGGCAGAAGGTGTGGCCGTCACCATATGCGGGCGGCGCGAAGCGGCGCTGGCCGAGGTGGCGAAGGAAAGCGACCGCATCTTTGCCGTCACCGCCGACGTCACGAACGAGGCCGCAATGGCGGACGTGTACCAGAAGGCGGAAGCCGCACGCGGACCCTTCGACATCGTCGTGGCCAACGCCGGCATGGCGGGCAGCGTGGCGGCGCACAAGACCGCGCTGGCCGACTGGCAGCGCACGCTCGACGTCAATCTCACCGGCGCCTTCCTGACCGTGAAGCCGGGGCTCGCCGGAATGCTCGCGCGAAAGACCGGCCGGATCATTTTCATTGCCTCGACCGCGGGCCTCAAGGGTTATGCCTATGTCGCACCTTACGTCGCGGCCAAGCACGGCGTTGTCGGCCTGATGCGGGCCTTGGCTGCCGAGACCGCCAAATCCGGTGTCACCGTGAATGCCGTGTGCCCGGGCTTCGTCGAAACCGAGATGCTAGAGGAGTCCGTCCAGCGCATCGTCGAGAAGACCGGGCGTTCCACCGACGAGGCGCGCGCGAGCCTTGCGGCGACGAACCCGCAGGGGCATTTCATCCAGCCGGAAGAAGTCGCGGCGGCGGTGCTTTGGCTGTGCAGCGACGCCGCGCGGTCGATCACCGGGCAGGCCATTTCGATTTCGGGAGGCGAGACATGGTAGCGGGACCGACTTCCGCCGGACCGGGCAAGGACAGGCTGCGGCTGTGGATACGCCTGCTACGCGCCTCGCGCACCATCGAGGCGGAGCTGCGCGAGCGTTTGAAGAAGGAGTTCGACACCACGCTGCCGCGCTTCGACGTGATGGCGGCGCTCTACCGCTCGCCGGAAGGCATGCTGATGAGCGACCTGTCGCGCTTCCTGCTGGTGTCGAACGGCAATGTGACGGGCATCGTCGACCGACTGGTGTCCGAAGGGCTGGTGATGCGGGCGCGCCGTAACGGCGACCGCCGCACCTCGATGGTGCGGCTGACCGAGGAAGGCTCGAAATCCTTCGCCGCGATCGCCGCCGCGCATGAGAATTGGGTCGGCGAGCTGCTCGGCAATGTCAGCGAGGACGAGGCGCGGCAGCTGACCGGCATGTTGAAATCGTTCCGCAGCAATTGGGAGGGACGCGAATGAGCGCCATGGCCAAGCTCAAGCCGAAGCACTTCCTCTGGCGGGTCGAAGGCAAGATCGCGAAGATCCGGCTCGACCGGCCGGAGCGCAAGAACCCGCTGACCTTCGACAGCTATGCCGAGCTGCGCGACACGTTTCGCGAGCTCGTCTATGCCGACGACGTCGATGCCGTGGTGTTCCTGCCCAATGGCGGCAATTTCTGCTCGGGCGGCGATGTCCACGACATTATCGGGCCGCTGGTCCAGATGGACATGAAGGCGCTGCTCGCCTTCACCCGCATGACCGGCGATTTCGTCAAGGCGATGCTCAACTGCGGCAAGCCGATCATCGCGGCCGTCGACGGCGTCGCGGTCGGCGCCGGCGCGATCATCGCCATGGCCTCTGACATCCGCATCGCCACGCCGGAGGCAAAGACCGCCTTCCTGTTTACGCGCGTCGGCCTCGCCGGCTGCGACATGGGCGCCTGCGCGATCCTGCCGCGCATCATCGGCCAGGGCCGCGCCGCCGAACTGCTCTACACCGGCCGCACCATGAGCGCCGCCGAAGGCGAGCGCTGGGGTTTTTACAACCGCCTGGTCGAACCCAATGCGCTCGAGGGCGACGCGCTCGACATGGCGGCGCGCATCGTCTCCGGCCCGACCTTCGCGCACGGCATCACCAAGACGCAGCTCAACCAGGAATGGTCGATGGGCCTCGAGCAAGCGATCGAGGCGGAAGCGCAGGCGCAGGCGATCTGCATGCAGACCGGCGATTTCGAGCGGGCGTACAAGGCGTTCGCCGCGAAGGAAAAGCCGGTGTTCGAGGGGAGTTGAGGATGGGTGTGTTCTTGGAGAGGTTGGCGGGACAGCGCCCCCCTCTGGCCTGCCGGCCATCTCCCCCTCTAGGGGGGAGATCGGATGTCGCCCTCGCTTTCGCCAACCACCAACGCCGCAGGATTGAGCGGGACGCCAAAACTGCCAATCTCCCCCCTAGAGGGGGAGATGGCCGGCAGGACAGAGGGGGGCGCCGTAGAGCGCAACGCCCTAAGCACTGCGGAGGTGCAAATGCCTGACCGCACCTTCCTCTCGTGGCCCTTCTTCGAAGATCGCCACCGCCAGCTCGCCGAGCGTCTCGAAGCCTGGTGCCAACAAAACCTTCCCGTCGACCACCACGACGTCGACGCCGCCTGCCGCGCGCTCGTGGCGATGCTCGGCCGCGACGGGTGGCTGAAGCCGACGGCGCTCGACCCGGCCAAACCCGGACCGCTCGATGTGCGCACGCTCTGCATCACGCGCGAGACGCTTGCCCGCCACGACGGACTCGCCGATTTCGCCTTCGCCATGCAGGGGCTGGGCACTGGCGCGATCACGCTGTTCGGCACGCCGGACCAGCAGCGCTGGCTGGAGAAGACGCGGGCCGGCCAAGCGATCTCCGCCTTTGCGCTCTCCGAGCCACGCTCGGGGTCGGATGTCGCCAATATGGAAATGACCGCTGTCCGCGAAGGCGGCGACTATGTGCTTTGCGGCGAAAAGACCTGGATCTCCAATGGCGGCATCGCCGACCTCTATGTCGTGTTTGCCCGCACCGGCGAGGCGCCTGGCGCGAAAGGAATTTCCGCTTTCGTCGTGCCGGCGGAGACGAAGGGGCTCAGCGTCGCCGAGCGGCTCGAGGTCATCGCCCCTCACCCTCTGGCGCGGCTCTCCTTCAATAATGTCCGCATTCCGGCTTCCGCGCTGATCGGCAAGCCGGGCGACGGTTTCCGCGTCGCCATGTCGGTGCTCGACGTGTTCCGCTCGACGGTCGGCGCGGCGGCCCTCGGCTTTGCGCGGCGCGCGCTGGACGAAAGCGTCAAACGCGCGGCCGAGCGCAAGCTGTTCGGCGCGCCGATGGCGGAGCTGCAGATGGTGCAGGGTCACCTCGCCGACATGGCGCTGGATGTGGATGCGGCCGCGCTCCTCATCTACCGCGCCGCCTGGACCAAGGACATGGGCGCCGCGCGGGTGACGCGCGAGGCCGCCATGGCCAAGCTCTTCGCCACCGACAAGGCGCAGGACGTGATCGACAAGGCGGTGCAACTGCATGGTGGCGACGGCGTCCGCAAGGGACACATCATCGAGAGCCTCTATCGCGAGATCCGGGCGTTGCGCATCTATGAGGGCGCCTCGGACGTGCAGAAGGTGGTCATCGCCAGGCAGGTGATGGGCGGGGCGTGACAACGAGTTTGAACCAGGGGGAACTGGACATGCACACGATCCTGCAGCCGGAAGGCTGGGCCAAACCGATCGGCTACGCCAATGGTGTGGCCGCGCATGGCCGGCTCGTCTTTATCGGCGGCCAGGTCGGATGGAATGCCGAATGCCGGTTCGAGACCGACGACTTCGTCGGCCAGGTGCGCCAGACGCTCGCCAACATCGTTGCCGTGCTCGCCGAAGCCGGCGGCGAGCCGCGGCACATCACCTCGATGACCTGGTACTTTACCGACAAGGCCGAATATGTCGGCAACCTCAAAGGCATCGGCGAGGCCTATCGCGACGTGATCGGCCGGCATTTTCCGGCGATGGCGGCGATGCAAGTGGTGGCGCTGGTCGAGGACCGGGCCAAGGTGGAGATTCAGGCGACAGCTGTTATCCCGGAATAAGCGCCCCATCGCTTCGTCATCCACGGGCGGAGCAAGGAGCGATAGCGACGCAGCGCAGACCCGAGGATCCATTCCGTGACTTCGACGCGCCGCATCGGTGCAGAATTCTGCTCCGCTGCGCCCTGCGTCCGAGGTAACGGAATGGATTCCAGGGTCTCCGCGACGGAGCTTCGCTCCTGCTCCGCCCTGGAATGACGAAGTAGCGAAAGCCCCCGCCAGCAGGTACCGAACGGACCTTATCGTCGCAGTCCCGCCTGTCTCAAAATCGGCAGAACATGGTCGCAGAAATAGGGCAGTTCCTGGGTGTAGTTGACGAAGGACAATGCGATGCCCTGGTAGCCATGCCCGGCAATGGCGACCATATCGGCGGCAATCTTTTCAGGGGTTCCGATCAATGGATACGTGCCGGCGCCGCCGGCAAAGCGCTGCCGGTAGAGATCATAGGCATGCGGATCGTGCGACTGGGAGAATTCCTTCTTGCCGGCCATATGGGCATCGACGGCTTCGTGATCGGCCATCGTGACGGCGTAGCGCGTGTAATAGGCCTGCGCCTCTTCCACCGTCGGGCGGCAGACGACATGCGCAACCGTATAGACGCCGACATGGCGGCCCGCCTTGTCGGCGCGCTCGCTGATGTCGGCGACATGCTTGCCGGCATCGTTCATCTCGGAAAAGGTCGTGAACAGATAGTCGCATCTGGCAGCGGCGAAATCCCGGCCCGGGCCGCCGAAAGCGGCATTCATCGTCACCGGCCGCGGAACCTGGAGACTGGTCGGCCGGCTCACCGCCTCCTTGAGCCAATAATAAGTGCCTTCGTAGTCGAGAGGCTCGCTCGATGCATAGAGCCGCTCGAGGATTTCAATCCATTCCGCCGCCTGGTCATAGCCCTTCTCGACCAGCGGCGTGCCGAACATGCCGAATTCCTTCGGGTTCCAGCCGCAAACGATGTTGAGCCCGGCGCGGCCCTGGCTGATGTGGTCGACCGTCGCCAGCGCCTTGGCGGCGTAGAGTGGATGCACCAGCGGCACATGCACCGTCATGAACAGGCCGATCTGCTCGGTCACGGCCGCGAGCGCCGCCGCCCAGGTGAAGGTCTCGAAGGAGAATTCGCGGACCTTGTTGCGGCCGCCGAAACCGCGCCAGCGCGCGATCGGCAACATGAATTCGAGGCCGGCGCGGTCGGCTATCTGCGCCGCCGTCAGGTTATCCTGCCAGCTCGCGGTCCAGCGTTCCGGCACGTCGGTGATGGCAAGCCCGCCATCGGCGTTGGTCGAGAAGACGCCGAGCTTCAGTCTGTTCGGGCCGTGCAGGGGATGGGCTTTGATCATCTCGGAAACTCGCGGCGGGACGCCACACGCTAGGCCGGCGTGAAAATATTTCAAGCCTGAAACAGCTTCGCCTCGCCGTCATTTGCGGGTATGCATTGGGCAACTCAAAAAGGGGATGGCATGAGCGAGTTCCGCCAGAAGTGCATCGGCAAGACGAACCTCGTCGGGTCATTCGCCGCCATTCCCCATCCGGTCGCCGTCGAGGTGATGGCGCTGTCCGGCCTCGATTTCCTATGCATCGACTGGGAGCACGCGCAGATCTCGCGCGACATGATCGAGGCCATGGTGCGAGCAGCCGACGTGCATCGCGTGCCGGCGATGGTCCGGGTTCCCGGCCATGCGCCGGAAGCCATTCAGGCTGCGCTGGACAGCGGCGCGCAAGGCGTGCTCGTGCCGCGCGTCTCGACAGCGGAGCAGGCCGCGATTGCGGTGAAGGCCTCGCGCTATCCGCCGCAAGGCGCGCGCGGTGTCGGTCCCGGCCGGGCCGCGGGCTATGGCTATCGTATTCCCGAATATCTTGCCTCCGCCAACAACCGAACGATCGTCGCGGTCCAGGTTGAGACATCGGAGGGACTGGTCAATATCGAAGCGATCGCGGCGGTCGACGGCGTCGACGTAGTCTTCGTCGGCCCTGGCGATCTCTCGGTGTCGATCGACGCGGTCGGCCCGGCAGGCGCGGACAAGCTCTCCGAGGCGATCGGAACAATCATTCGCGTAACGATCGCACATGGCAGGACTGCCGGCATATTTTGCGCCAGCCCCCAGACCGTCAGCCGATGGGCAGCAATCGGCGCGAGTTTCTTCGTGCTGGCCAGCGACACGATGTTTCTCGGTGCCGGGGCCGCGGCCAACGGCACCGCCGCCCGCGCTGAACTGGCGCAAGGGGCCGGCTAGGCGAGAGCATATCGGCAAGGCAGAGGGTCGCCAAACTTTAAGCTTAAAACTTTCGCCTTGAAAAGCGCCGTACTTTGGATAGCATCAAGATCGCGACTGTCCGGCTGGAGGGGCTTTTCCGGTCCATCGCAGTGTTCCGGGTGAGAGGGGTTCGGTCCTTGTCGTTCATACTGCCCCATTCATCGTCCAGCGCGCGCTATGCTTTCGATGGCGTGCGCGCCCAGATTCGCGATCTGCACACCGAAAACATCGCCAACCTCGCGGTTCGCGCGCGGGAACTCGGCGATGTCATCGCGCTCTGGTACGGCGAAGGCGATATGGTGACGCCAGCCTTCATCCGCGACGCGGCGAAGGCCGCCTTCGACGAAGGCCTGACCTTCTACGTTCCCAACATGCGTGGGCACGGCCCGCTGAACGAGGCGCTTTCAGAATACCAGACGCGCATCCACGGCCGCTCGATCCCGATCGCGCGGACCACGGTGACGCCGGGCGGCATGCAGGCGCTCTATCTGGGGCTGGAACTGCTGGTCGATACCGGCACCAACGTCGTCTATGTCGCGCCGCAATGGCCCAACATCCACAACGCCATCCATCTGATCGGCGGCGAGCCGCGCCCGTTCTCGCTCGACTTCAAGGGCGACTGGCAACTCGATCTCGACCGATTGTTTGCAAGCTGCGATGCGCGCACCCGCGCGATCTTCCTGTCGACGCCGTCCAATCCGACCGGCTGGACCGCGACGCGCGAGGAGATGCAGGCGCTGCTCGACTTCAGCCGGCGCACCGGCATCTGGATCATCTCCGACGAGGTCTACGGCCGGCTCTATCTCGAGGGCGACGTCGCTCCTTCCATCCTGCAGATCGCCGAGGACGGCGACAGGGTGCTGTCGGTCAACAGCTTCTCGAAGGCTTGGGCGATGACCGGTTGGCGCATCGGCTGGCTGACCCATCCGTCAGGCGTTGCCGACCAGCTCGGCGCGATGACGCAATATGTCAACAGCGGCACCGCCGCGCCGATCCAGGCCGGCGCCGTCGCGGCGATCCGCCAGGGCGAGCCGCTGGTCGAGGAAATCAGGCAGCGGATCAGGATAGGCCTCGACCTCGCCTATGACCGGCTGGCGCAAATCCCAGGCACCATCCTGCCGACCAAGCCGCGCGGCGGCATGTATGCGTTCTTCGCCCTGGAGGGCGAGAACGACGCGCGCCGCGCCTGCGCCCGCATTCTGGAGACGGCGCGGGTCGGGCTTGCGCCCGGTCACCTGTTCGGAAATTCGGCTGCGGCGTTCCTGCGCATGTGCGTGTGCCGCGACAGCAACCAGATAGAAACGGCGCTTCAACGCATGACCGCCGCAATGAATTGACGCCCTGCCGGAAGCGGGGCGGCAAAAAGCCGTGCGGGTCGAACCCGCCCGTTCAACAACAGAGGGAACAGAAATGAGCTTTACTCGTCGCAACCTGCTTCTCATGGCCGCCGCCATCGGCATCGCCGCCGGCCCCGCCACCGCTTACGCCGCGGATGTGCTCAATGTCGGCGCTTACCCGACCAATCCGCCTTTCGAATACAAGAACGAGAGCGGCACCTTCGAGGGTTTCGAGGTCGACATCGTCAACGAGGCGGCCAAGCGCATCGGCATGACCACCGACATCGCCGATCTCGGGTTCCAGGCGCTGTTCGCCGCTACCACCTCCAAGCGCATTGACGTCGCCATCTCCTCGATCACCATCACGCAGGAGCGGCTGAAGTCGCAGTCCTTCACGCAGCCCTATTATGACTCCGACATGGGCATCGCCACCAAGGCCGACAGCCCGATCAGCACCGAGGCGGACCTCAAGGGCAAGGTCGTCGGCGTGCTTTCCGGTTCCACCGGCGAAACCTGGGTCAAGGACCATCAGCAAGCCGACGGCTTCAGCGACGTGAAGGGCTACGACACGCAGCAGAACCTGTTGCTCGACCTTAGCGCCGGCCGCGTCGACGCCGCCGTCAGCGATATCCCCGGCATGCAATACTCCTTCAAGAAGATGAAGGACCTCGTCGTCAAGCAGCGCATCAAGACCGGCGAGCAATACGGCCTGATGATGACCAAGGACCACCCGCTGCTCGGCAAGCTGAACGACGCGATGACGGCGATGAAGAAGGACGGGACGCTGGCCGCGATCCACAAGAAGTGGTTCGACAGCGATGCTCCGGCGGACTCCTCCACGGTCAAGGAAATGCCGCTGCCCAAGGCCTGAGCGGCGACGAACGCAACAGGACGTGCCGGCGCGAGAGGCCGGCACGTCCGTTTTTTCACGGATGAGCCCTGCCATCGCCGAAGCCGGTGCGGCAAAATCGGTGTCGGTGCTTGGCTCTGGCGTCTGTCTCCTTGATTTGATGCAATTGCGGATGAAAAGCCGTTTCGCACTTTTCGTGGAATTGCTCTGGACGCAAAACGGTTCGGGAACGCTCCCATGTCGCTGATCGACACCTTCTTCAATCCCGGCGTTATTGCAGCCAGCCTGCCGGCGCTGCTGCGCGGCTTTCTCAACACGCTGCTGCTTGGGGTGATGAGCATCGTCATCGGCATCGCGGCGGGGCTGGCGATCAGCCTCGTGCGGCTCTATGCGCCGAAGCCGCTGCGGCTGCTCGCAGTCGGCTACACCGACATCTTTCGCGCTTTGCCGGTGCTGGTGGTTTTGATCCTGATCTACTACGCGCTGCCCTTCCTCGGCATACGCCTGTCGTCCTGGGCGTCCGCCGTGACGGCTTTCGCCATCATCATGTCGGCTTACTCGGCCGAGGTATTTCGCTCCGGCATCGAAAGCATTCCGCGCGGCCAGTTTGAGGCGGCGCAGGCGCTTGGCCTGCCGTTCATGCTGACCCTGCGCAAGGTCGTGTTGCCGCAAGCGATCCGCGTGGTCATCCCGCCGATGACCAGCAACTGCGTCTCGATGTTCAAGGATACCTCGCTCGCCTCGACCGTGGCACTGCCGGAGCTGCTCAAGGAAGCGACCAATGCGCAGTCGCTCTACGCCAATCCCTCGCCGCTGATCGGCGCGGCGCTTGTCTACCTCATCTTCCTCTGGCCGATGGTGCGCCTCGTCAGCCTGCTCGAGCGCCGCTTCCAGACCGAGAAGACGCGCTGAACCCCGTCCACCGATCGTCCAAGTCCCCCGCAGGAGCCTGCCCGTGAACAAGCACCAGTCCGACAATACCAACGCCGCCGCGTTCCCGGTCGAGAAGATCCGCGCCATGTTTCCGGCGCTTCAACAGGCCGGCGACTTCATCTTCCTGGACAATGCCGCCGGCGCGCAGATCCCGCAAAGCGTGCTCGACGCCGTGACCAATCATCTGGTTTCACACAATGTGCAGCGCGGCGGCCGCTATGGCCGCAGCGTCACCGTCGATCAGTCGGTCGCCGACGCACGCGAGAGTGTGGCGCTGTTGATCAATGCCTACAGTCCGTCCGAAATCTGCTTCGGCATGAACGCCACCTCGTTCATCCGCCTGGTCAGCCTCGGCATCGGCCAGATGCTCTCGAAAGATCCTGGGGGGCGCGACGAGATCGTCGTTACCGACATGGATCACGACGCCAACATCGCCACTTGGCTGGCGCTGGAATCCGCCGGTGCCAAGTTCAAATGGTGGCGCATGCGCGAGAACGGCAATCTGCATGTCGACGACCTCAAGCCGCTGGTGTCGGAGCGCACGCGCCTCGTCGCCTGCACGGTGACGGCGCATTCGATCGGCTCGATCGTCGACGTCGCTTCGGTGGCCAGGATCGCGCATGCGGCCGGCGCCGAAGTGTTCCTGGATTGCGTGCATTACGGGCCGCACGGGCTGATCGACGTGCAGGCCTGGGACTGCGACTATCTCGTCTGCTCCGGCTACAAGAATTTCTCGCCGCATATGGGCTTCCTATGGGGCCGCTTCGACACGCTGAAGCGGCTGCCGACCTTCCGCGAGGACTTCATTCCCGACGAGCCGCCCTACAAAGTCGAAGCCGGCACCTTCATCTACGAGAATGTCTCCGGCATGGACGCGGCGGTGCGCTATCTGGAATCGATCGGCCGCAACTTCCTTCCCGAAAACAACCGCTCGCGCCGCGACAACATCGTCGCCGGCATGAACGCCATCCGCAATTATGAGCTGATGCTGGCGCGCGCAATGCTGAAGGTGCTGAAGGATTGCAATGCCACGATCTACGGCGTCGCTGACGAGGCGCGCATCACCGAGCGCGTGCCGACCTTCTGCTTCAACATCGGCAAGCTGTCGCCGCAGCGGATCGTCGAGGAGATGGCCGCCATGCAGATCGGCATACGCGACGGCCACATGTATGCGCCGCGGTTGATGAAGCGGCTGAACCTGTCGATGGACAGCGGCGCCATTCGTGCCTCGCTGGTGCATTACAACACGGTGGAAGAGGTGTACCGTTTTGGAGAAGCGCTGCGGGCGATTATTGCGAAGTTGGGGTGATCCCGACCACCTCCGCGTCGTCATCCACGGGCGAAGCAAGGAGCGAAGCGACGCGCGCAGACCCGAGGATCCATTCCGTGACGTGAGAGCGCCGCTCACGGTGCAGAAATTCTACTCCGCTGCATTCTTCGGCTGAGGTACCGGCATGGATTCTAGGGTCTTCGCGCCGCTTCGCGGCGCTCCGCCCTAGAATGACGAAGCAGGAGGCCTACGCCGCCTTCTTCGCCAGCCGCGCCTTGATGCTGGCGATGTCGGCGCGCGGCGTCGCGGCGAAGAGCGTCTTGGTATAGGCGTGCTTGGGGTTGGAGAAGACCTCGTCGCGCGGGCCGTATTCTACGGCTTCGCCGAAATACATGACCATCACGTCGTCGGCGATATAGCGGACCACCGAGAGGTCGTGGCTGATGAAGACATAGGTCAGCTGGAACTCGTCCTGCAGGTCGGCAAGCAGGTTCAGCACCTGCGCCTGCACGGAGAGGTCGAGCGCCGAGACCGGCTCGTCCAGAACCAGCAGGCTCGGGTTCAGCATCAGCGCCCGGGCAATGGCGATGCGCTGGCGCTGGCCGCCCGAGAACATATGCGGGTAGCGGTTGTAGTGCTCGGGTCCGAGACCGACCTTCTTCAGCATTTTCATCGACAGGTCGCGCCGCTCTTCGGCCGGCTTGTCGGTGTTGATGAGCAACGGCTCGCCCAGCACATCGCCGATCTTCTGGCGGGGATTGAGCGAGCCATAAGGATTCTGGAACACGATCTGCACCTTGCGGCGCATTTCCTTAGTGAGCCCGTCCCTGGCGATATCGACCTTGTTGCCGTCGATGAAGAGCTCGCCTGAGGTGGCCGGATCGATCAGCGTGATGATGCGGGCGAGCGTGGACTTGCCGCAGCCGCTCTCGCCGACGACGGCAAGCGTCTTGCCCTTCTCGACGCTGAAGGACACGCCCTTCACCGCATGGACGGTGCGCGCGCCGCGGAACAGGCCGCCGCCGACATGGTAGTCGCGCTTGATGTCCTTGCCTTCGACGACCTTGGTCATGCGCCGGCTCCTGAAGGTGCGGGCTCGAACAGCATGTCGGAGACGGTCGGCAGCCGGTCGCCGACGGCGTTCTCCGGCAGCGCCGAGAGCAGCGCGCGCGTATAGTTGCTCTTCGGCGATTCGAAGAGCGACAGCACGTCGGCCTCCTCCATCTTGCGGCCCTTGTACTGGACGATAACGCGGTCGGCGGTTTCGGCGACCACGCCCATATTGTGGGTGATCATGATCAGGCCCATGCCGTATTTGGCCTGCAGCGAGACCAGCAGGTCGAGGATCTGCTTCTGGATGGTGACGTCGAGCGCGGTGGTCGGCTCGTCGGCGATCAACAGCTTCGGATTGCAGGCGATCGCCATGGCGATCATGACGCGCTGGCACTGGCCGCCCGACATCTGGTGCGGGAAGGAATTCAGCCGCTCCTCCGGTTCCGGAATGCCGACCTGCTTGAAAAGCTCGATGGCGCGCGCCCGCCGCTCGGCCTTGTCCATGCCCATATGGAAACGCAGCACTTCCTCGATCTGGAAGCCGACGGTGAAGCAGGGATTGAGGCTGGCGACCGGCTCCTGAAAAATCATGGCAATGTCCTTGCCGATGATCTTGCGGCGGTCGGCCGGGTCGATTTTCAACAGATCGCGGCCGTTGAAGGCCATGCGGTCGGCGGTGACGGTCGCCGTCCATGGCAGCAGGCCCATCACCGCCAGCATCGACACCGACTTGCCGGAGCCGGATTCGCCGACGATGGCGAGCACCTCGCGCTCGTCGACATGGAGCGAGACGCCGTCGACGGCGCGGAACGGACCGGACGCGGTCTGGAATTCGACGACGAGGTTCTGGATGTCGAGCAGCGCCATCACGACCTCCTGAGCTTGGGATCGAGGGCATCGCGCAGGCCGTCGCCGACAAGATTGATGGCAAGCACGGTGATGAGGATGGCGAGACCCGGGAAGGTCACCACCCACCAGGCGCGCAGGATGAATTCGCGCGCCGTGGCCAGCATGGTACCCCACTCCGGCGTCGGCGGCTGGGCGCCGAGGCCAAGGAAGCCGAGCGCCGCGGCTTCCAGGATAGCATTGGAGAAGGACAGCGTGCCCTGGACAATCAAAGGCGCAAGGCAGTTGGGCAGGATGGTGGCGAGCATCAGCCTGAGATGACCGGCGCCGGCGACCTTCGCCGCCACGACATATTCGCGGCTCTTCTCGGCCATCACGGCGGCACGCACCAGGCGGGCGAAATGCGGCTGCAGGACCAATGCGATCGCCAGCATGGCGTTGAACAGGCCCGGGCCGAGGATGGTGACAAGCACCAGCGCCAGGAGCAGTGACGGAAAGGCCAGGATCAGGTCCATGACGCGCATGATCGCAACGTCGACCCAGCCGCGGAAATAGCCGGCCAGCAGGCCGAGCGTGATGCCGCCGGTGAGCGCCAGCGTGACCACCACCGCGCCGATCAGCAGCGAGAAGCGCGCGCCGTAGAGCAGGCGCGAGAGGATGTCGCGGCCGACCGGATCGGTGCCGAGCAGATATTGCGTGCTGCCACCGGCCTGCCAGGCCGGTGGCCTGAGAAATGCGGTCTTATCCTGGACGTCGGGTGCATAAGGCGCAAGCAGCGGCGCGAAAAGCGCGGCGAGCACCAAAAGGATGAACACGAACAGGCCGATCACGGCGCCGCGGTTCACCGAGAAATAGTGCCAGAAGGTCTTGAGGCCGGTGAGACGATCCGGGCTGCCGGCGGCCATCGGGGCGATTTCGGTCTGGGTCATTTATGCCGCCCTGATGCGTGGGTTGATGACGGCATAAAGCACATCGACGATGAGGTTCACCGCCATGACGATGAGCGCGATCAAAAGCAGACCCGACTGCACGACGACATAGTCGCGCTTGAAGATGGAATCGACCATCCACTTGCCGATGCCTGGCCAGGCGAAGATGGTCTCGGTGAGGATGGCGCCCGCAAGCAGCGTGCCGACCTGCAGGCCGATGGTGGTGACGACCGGGATAAGCGCGTTGCGAAGCGCATGCACGCCGATGACGCGCGCTGCCGAAAGGCCCTTGGCGCGCGCGGTGCGGACATAGTCCTCGCCCAGCACCTCGAGCATGGCCGAGCGCGTCTGGCGCGCGATCACTGCCAGCGGAATGGTGCCGAGCACGATCGCCGGCAGGACGAGATGGCTAAGCGCGGAGCGGAATGCATCCCACTTGCCATAGAGGAGGCTGTCGACGGTCATGAAGCCGGTGATCGGCTTGAAGAAGAACTGCAGGCCGATGCGGCCCGAGACCGGCGTCCAGCCGAGATAGCCCGAGAAGAAGATGATGAGCAGCAGGCCCCACCAGAAGATCGGCATCGAATAGCCGACAAGGGCCGTGCCCATCAGCGACTGGTCGAACCATGAGCCGCGCTTGACGGCGGCAAAAATGCCGGCGGGAATGCCGATCACCATGGCGAAGATCATGGCGAAGAAGGACAATTCCAGCGTCGCCGGGAAGAGCGTCTTGAATTCCTCGAGGACCGGCCGCTTGGACGAGATGGAAACGCCGAAATCGCCGGTGGCGACCTCACCGACATAGCGCGCATACTGCTCCCAGATCGGCAGATTGTAGCCGAACTGTTGCTTGAGCTCTTCGTAGCGGGCGGGGGCGACGCCATGCTCGCCGGCCATGGCGAGGATCGGATCGCCCGGCAGCAGCCGGACAAAGGCGAAGGCACAGATGGTGATGCCGACCAGGGTCGGAATCAGGAGGGCGATTTTGTTGAGAAGATATCGGAGCATCATCAAATGGAACGGGGCGGCGCTGGAAGTTGCGCCGCCCCGTTCGCAATATTACTCGGACTTGTCAACGCCGTCGAAACGGTGAATGCCGAGCGGGTCCATCTTGAAGCCGGTGACATTATTGCGAACGACCGCGTAAACCTGGCTGTGAGCGAGCAGGAAAGCAGGCGCTTGCTTGGCGAAGATCACCTGCGCCTGCTCATAGAGCTTGGTGCGCTCGGCCTGGTCGCTGGTCTTTTTGGCCTTCTGGATCAGGTCCTCGAAATCCTTGTCGCACCAGCTGGAGTAGTTCGAGACGCCGATGGCGGAGCAGGCGAAGAGAGTGGCGAAGAAATTGTCCGGATCGCCATTGTCGCCGGTCCAGCCGATCTGGAAGGCGCCGGGACGGTCCTTCTTCTTGCCTTCCTCGCGATACTTCGTCCACTCGTAGTTGACGATGTTCGCCTTGACGCCGACCTTGGCCCAGTCGGCCTGGATCAGCTCAGCCGCGCGCTGGAAGTTCGGGTTGTAGGGACGAACGCGATCGGCAGCCCAGAGCTGGATTTCCTTCAAGCCGGCATCGGCGAGAACCTTCTTGGCCGCTTCCGGATTGTAGGTATCGGTCTTCACGTCCTTGTTCCACGACCACATGGTCGGCGGGATGAGGTTCTCGGCGGGCGTCGCGCCGGCATCCTGGAACAGCGACTTTATCAGGGCCTCCCGGTCGATTGCCTGGTTGAGCGCATGGCGCACTTCCGGCTTGTCGAGCGGCGGGATCGTGGTGTTGTAGCTCATATAGCCGATGTTCAGGCCGGCCTGATCCATCAGCGTCACGTCCTTGTTGGTCTTGATGGTGGCGATGTCGGCCGGGTTCGGATAGGGCGCGACGTCGCATTCGCCGGCGAGCACCTTCTGGATGCGGGCGGTCGCGTCAGGCGTGATGGCGAAGACGAGATCGTCGATTTTTTCCTTGCCCTTGAAGTAGTCGGGATTGGCAGCATAGCGGATGACCGAATCCAGCTGGTAGTCGACGAACTGGAACGGGCCGGTGCCGACCGGCTTGGTCGAGAAGTCGGCCATCTTGCCGTTCTTCTGGAGCTGGTCGGCATATTCCTTCGACACGATCGAGGCGAAATCCATGCCGAGATTGGCCAGCATCGGCGCGTTCGGCTCGGTCAGCGTCAGTTTGACGGTGAGGTCATCGACCTTCTCCCACTTGGCGACGTATTTCGGCATGTCCATGCCGGTGTAATAGTCCCAGGTGAGGTTCGGCAGATACTTGTCGCCGTTCCACGGGTTCTGCTTGTTGAACTGGCGATCGAAGGAGAAGACGACGTCATCGGCGTTGAGGTCGCGCGTCGGCTTGAAATAGTCGGTGGTCTGGAACTTCACGCCCGGATGCAGATGGAAAGTATAGACCAGGCCATCGTCAGAGATTTCCCACTTGTCTGCCAGGCCGGGCTCGATCTCGGTGCCACCATGCTTGAATTCGACCAGGCGGGAATAGACGGTGCGCGAAGACGCGTCGAAGTCGTTGCCGCCGGTCGTCGTACCCGGATCGAAATTGGCCGGCGACGCTTCCGAGCAATAAACGAGCGTCTTAGCACTGGCCATGCCGCTGAGGACGCTTGCAGCCAGCAACGCGGCTGCAAAAGTCATTGTCTTTTTCATTGACCACTCCCTGATGTTCTCTCAAGCCCCTCTATCAGGCTCGCGAAGGGCGCATATAAGCACCGTTTCTTCGCCTTTGGAACACCTCGTTTGCGTACCCCATGGGAAGCAGGAAAAGAATCTAGCGTTTGCTCAAACCGCAGAAAAAATGAGTAGTTTTTTCTGCTCACAACATTATTAACGACGGCATTTTTTTATTGATCGCCCGCCTGTTAAAACGAGCCGACAGGCCCCGACTGCCGGAGATCTGCCCGCCGCCGGACATGCTGCGGAAGTGTCCGGATCATCAGATTTCGACGGCAAATCTTTCCCCACCCTGCCGCTAGGGCAAGGCTTGCACCGTCGCCGATAGAGGCAATACATAGACTATGGGCGGGATTTCCCGAAAATCCGCGACGGCGTGGAGGACGCTTCCCTGGAAGCGGGCGCCGAGATCGAAGGCGACAGGGAGAGACAGGTGGCAAAAGCAGCCAAGACGACAGCCCCGGTGAACGCAAAGGCCAAGGGCGCCGCCGCAAGCGATGCGCCCAAGACTGCCAAGGCCGCAGCCGCACCGAAGGCGAAGACGACCGCAAAGTCAGCCCTAAAGCCGGCCGCTGCCAAGCCCGCGGCGGCAAAAGCCGGAAAAGCGGCCGCGAAGTCGCCCGCCGCGAAGACGGCGCCAGCGACGGACAACGCGAAGCCTGCCTCGAAGAGCCTGCCGAAGGCGATCACCGAGCTCACCGTCGGCCTGCCGGAAAAGCCGTGGCTGAAAAGCTATCCCAAGAACATGCCGGCCGAGATCGGCGCCCTGCCCTACAAGTCCATCGGCGAGTTCCTCGTCGGCGCCTGCAAGCAATTCGCCGGGCGGCCGGCTTTCGTATGCATGGGCAAGTCGATCACCTATGCCGAGGTCGAACGGCTGTCGGCCGCGTTCGGCGCCTATCTGCAGGCGAGAGGCCTGGAGAAGGGCGCGCGCGTGGCGCTGATGATGCCGAACGTGCTGCAATATCCGGTGGCGATGATGGGCATACTGCGCGCCGGCTACACCGTAGTGAACGTCAACCCGCTCTACACGCCGCGCGAGCTGGAACACCAGCTGAAGGATTCCGGCGCGCAGGCGATCGTTATCCTCGAGAACTTCGCCAGCACGCTACAGGCGGTGATCGCCAGGACGCCGGTCAAGCATGTCATCGTCGCCGCCATGGGCGACATGCTGGGCGGCCTCAAGGGCGCCATCGTCAACCTCGTGGTGCGACGCGTTAAGAAGATGGTTCCGGCATGGTCGCTGCCTGGCCATGTCAAATTCAACGCCGTGCTCAAGACCGGCGCGAGCATCGCCTTCAAGCCGCCGACGGTCTCCGGCGACGACATCGCCTTCCTGCAATATACGGGCGGCACTACCGGCGTCTCGAAGGGTGCGGTGCTGCTGCATCGCAACGTGCTTTCGAACGTCGCGCAGAATTCGCTGTGGGTGGAGGACGCCTATACGGTCAAGCCGAAGCCGGCGCATCTCAACTTCATCTGCGCGCTGCCGCTCTATCACATTTTCGCGCTGACGGTGAACGCGCTGATGGGCATGCAGCAGGGCGCGCAGAACGTGCTGATCCCCAACCCGCGCGACATCCGGGGCTTCGTCAAGGAACTGGCGAAATACCCGATGCACATCTTCCCCGGCCTCAACACGCTGTTCAACGCGCTGCTCAACAATGAGGAGTTCCGCAAGCTGGACTTCAAGCCGCTGATCCTGACGCTGGGCGGCGGCATGGCGGTGCAGAAGGGCGTGGCGGAGCGCTGGAAGGCGCTGACCGGCTGTCCGGTGAGCGAAGGCTATGGGCTCTCTGAAACCTCGCCGGTGGCGACCGCCAACAAGTTCAGCTCGGCCGATTTCACCGGCACGATCGGCCTGCCGCTGCCTTCGACCGAGATCGCCATTCGGGACGACGACGGCAACAACGTGCCGCTCGGCGAAGTGGGCGAGATCTGCATCCGCGGCCCGCAGGTTATGGCCGGCTACTGGAACCGGCCCGACGAGACCGCCAAGGCAATGACCAAGGACGGCTTCTTCAAATCCGGCGACATGGGCTTCATGGACGAGCGCGGCTACACCAAGATCGTCGACCGCAAGAAGGACATGATCCTGGTCTCCGGCTTCAACGTTTATCCCAACGAACTGGAAGAGGTGGTGGCGCATCACCCCGGCGTGCTCGAAGTGGCGGCCATCGGCGTGCCGGACGAGCATTCCGGCGAGGTGCCTAAATTGTTCGTGGTGAAGAAGGATCCGGCGCTCACCGTCGAGACGTTGATGGCCTATTGCCGCGAGAACCTGACCGGCTACAAGCGGCCGAGATTCATCGAATTCCGCACCGAGTTGCCGAAGACACCGGTCGGCAAGATCCTGCGGCGGGCGCTGCGGGACCAGGTTTGAGCGATTGTTCCGCCGGCAAGGCACGGGAGCGAGACAAGCGGCTCGATCCGGCGGAATTCATCAAGGCGAACATGCGGCTGGCGCCGGTGCCGTCAGTGCCGGAGGTGCTACTCTATCAGGCGCATCCCGGCAGCGGACTGCGGCGGCTGCTCGAACCGGAAGACGAGAGCGACGAGATCGCGGCCGAGCCACAGCCGCCTTACTGGGCCTATGCCTGGGCCGGCGGCACCGTGCTGGCGCGCTATATCCTCGACCGTCCGTCAATCGTAGCCGGCAAACGCGTGCTCGACCTCGGCGCCGGCTCGGGGTTGGTCGGAATTGCCGCGGCAAAAGCCGGAGCGCGCGCGGTGATCGCGGCGGAGATCGACCGCAACGGCATCGTGGCGCTCCGCCTCAATGCGCAAGCCAACGGCGTCGCCATCGAGATACACGACAAGGACCTCACCGACGGCCCCCCGCCGGTGGTCGACCTGGTGCTCGCCGGCGACGTCTTCTACGCGCAGGATGTCGGGCAGCGGATGATGCCGTTCCTCGACCGCTGCCTCGCCGCCGGCATCGATGTGCTGGTCGGCGATCCCGGCCGCGCCTGGCTGCCCAGGCCACGGCTTTGCCTGCTCGGCGAATATCACGTGCCGGATGTCGGCGGAAACGGCGGCAGCGAACCCAGGCCCAGCGCGGTGTTCGCCTTTGTCCGATAAAGGGCGACTAAGGAGTCCAGCAATCGCCCCTCGCCTCACCTCGGGCGCCACCGGTCACACAGCACTTTCTTATTGATGGTTCCGAGAGCAAAGCTCGGAACAGGGACCAGCTAAACCCGTTTTACCAGTTCTAACGAAGAGACGGAGCAGTCATGGAAATCCACGACGCAAATCACCGTCGATCAAAGATCGGCGGCCACACGATATTTCTGCGGGAAGCAGGGCCGCCCGATGCTCCCGTTCTTCTTTTGCCGCATGGCTACCCGTGCTCGTCTTACCAGTTCAGACGCCTGATGCCGGGCTTGGCCGACCGCTGGCGAACAGTAGCATTCGACTGGCCTGGATTCGGCTACAGCGACACACCGGACCCCGCCGAGTTCGACTATGATTTCAACGCCTATGCCGGCGTTCTCGCTGACGTTGCCGATGCGCTGCATTTGGAGCGTTATGCGCTCTGGCTCCACGATTACGGTTCTCAGATCGGCCTCCGTCACGCGATAGCGCATCCTGACAGGATCGCGGCGCTGGTCATCCAGAACGGCGACATCTACGAGGATGTGCTCGGGCCGAAATACGACACGATCAAAGCCTGGTGGGCAGACAAATCGGTCGAGAGGCACCGTCCGCTTGAGGAGGCGGTCAGCGAGGAGGGATTCCGCAAGGAGTTCATTGGCGAGGTCTCCGAAGACGTCGCCAGCCGCGTCCCTCCCGATCTGTGGAAGCTGCATTGGCCGCTCATGAACACACCGATCCGGAAGGCGGTGTCGGTCCGGCTGATGGAAAAGCTCGAGCAGAACATCGAATGGTTCCCGCGATATCAATCCTATCTGCGCGAGCACCGACCGCCGACGCTGATCGTCTGGGGACCGCAGGACGGCTACATGCCCGAGCAGTCGGCGCTCGCCTATCGGCGCGACCTCCCGAATGCGGAACTCCATATCCTCGACGAGGCCGGCCATTGGCTGTTGGAAACACATTTCGAGGAAGCCCTGCGGCTGGTGCGCGACTTCCTCTCGCGAACGTTGCCGTAGGCACGGCTCTCTGCGAAACCCGGAACCCAAGGAGACAAACATGGCGACGAAACCAACCATCGCACGCGTCTGGCGCGGCCGCACCCATCGCGATGTCGCGAACAGCTACGAAAGCTATTTGAAGGCAGAGGGCATTCCTTCGCTTCGGCAGACTGCGCTCGGCGTCCAGCTCTTTCGCGAGGACCGGGAAGACGAGACCTGGTTCACGACCATCTCCTACTGGCCCGACATTGAGGCGATGACCGCTTTCACCAAAGGCGATCCGATCAAAGTCCATCATCTGGACCGCGACGCCGAATTTCTGATCGAACTGCCCGAGCGCATCGAAATCCACCGCATCCTCGTTGACGATCAGAATCTGCGCTGACGACGCCATGAGCAACCTCGCCCTGTTCGGCCTCATGGCGCTGATCTGGGGGCTGACCTGGGCGGCAGTCAAGATCGGCCTGGAGGCCGGCGTTCCCCCGATCCTTCTGGCGGGGCTGCGCTATCTGCTGACCGCGGGAATCCTGGCATTTTGGACACAGGGAGCCTTATCGGCCTTCGCGGAAGGCCGGTCGATGCGAGTCATCATATCGGCCCTGCTGACGAATGCCGGAACCTACGGACTGCTGTTCTGGGGCATGCAAACGGTCCCGTCCGGCCTATCCGGCTTGGTCAATCTCGCGCTGGTTCCGGTGCTTCTGTTTGGCTTGGCAGTCCTGCTCAGAGAAGAGCGGCCCACTTGGCGGCACGGCCTGGCGCTGGCGCTCGGCTGCACAGGTCTCCTTGGCCTCTTCTGGACGCGTCTTGTCGAGCAGGAATCCGGAAACGGATTGGGCCTTGCCGCTATCGTGACCGGCACGGCGTGCTACTGCGCGGGGAGCGTCATTGCGCGGCCGCTGATCGGCCCGATCAAGCCCCTGACGCTCACCGCGATCCACGCCGTTCTCGGCGGCGCGGCGCTGATCGTCGTCTCGTTCCTTCTGGGCGAGGTTTCGGCGACGCTGCCAGGAAAAATCGACGTCGCTCCGGCTGCGGCAAGCCTGTTGTTCCTCTCCCTCCTCGGAACCATCGTAGCCTACACGATCTATCTGCGTCTGCTTGAACAATGGGGCACCGCCCGCGCCGGGCTCTATGCCTTCATCTCGCCCATCGTTGCACTGGCCGTAGGCGTTTGGCTGTTCGGCGAAAAGGTCGGAGCGGCCGAGATCGGCGGCGCCGCACTGTTGTTGGTAGCCGCAGGATTGGCGTTGTTTGGGCGCAACCGCGCCAACGCAGCGAGGAAATGAAAGCCGTCACCAATGTCATTTCCCCATCGTATCGCCGGCAACCTGGCCCTTGACCTCGCCAACACCATCAGTCGGCGCGGCACCGACCGGGAAATCGACCATCTCGCGACGGCGGCGGACATCCTGGCGTGGTCAAGGCAAACGGGCCTGATCGACGATGATTTCGCCCTTCCTTCGGCCGACCACAAAGCTTTGGTCAAAGACGTTCTCGCCCTTCGCCGCGCCGTAAGCGACGCCGGCTCGGCAATCGCTCACGGCGACGAACCTCCCGCTGCCGCGCTCGATACCATCCGAAGATACGCGGCCGAAGCGCTCAGAACCGCCGCGCTCGCTGGATCGCCGGTGTCGTTGCATTTCCGAGGCGCCAATCGCATCACCGGGGCAATCGCGTGGTCGGCTCTCGACCTGCTTCGCGGCGACGAACTATCGCGTCTCAAACAATGCCCGCCGCACGACTGCCGCTGGCTTTTCATAGATCGCACGAAGAACGGTTCGCGACGGTGGTGCGAGATGAACAGCTGCGGCAATCGGGCCAAGAAGCAGTCGCATCGGAGAATGGCTGATTGAGGCGTCTTCCTGGGACGGCGCCCGGTCTAACCCGCCGGCACGTTCACCCGCGCAGTCAGAAAATCCGGCAGGTCGGCGACCGAGTCCAGAACGACGTCCGCCATCGGCGCCAGCGAGTCGCGCGTGCCGGTGCCGGAGAGCACGCCCACCGCCAGGCCGCAGCCGCCGGCGCGGGCCATTTCGAGATCGTGTCGGTTGTCGCCGACCATGGCGATCTCGCCGGGCCTCAACCCGGTCAGGTCGCAGAAAGCGACGACCGTGTCGGGCGCCGGCTTGGAGTTAGCAACGGCGTCATAGCCGAAGGCGGCATCGAAGAGCTGCGCGATGCCCAGCGTAGCCAGCGTCTTTTCGGCGCCGCTGGTCGAATCGTTGGTGGCGACGCCCATGCGATAGGATCGTTTGTGCAAGGCCCGCAACGAGTCGACGACGCCCGGCAGTGCGACCGCCATAGCCGAACCTTGCGCCGAGGTGATCTCGTTGAAGCGGGAAACGGCGTGCATCTGATCTTCCTCGGACAGACGCGGGAACCAGAGCTCGACGACGTCCATGTTCGAGCCGGAGGCGAAGATCGAATCCGGCTTGAAGCGCTTTGTGACGAAGTCGAAGCCGGCGGCGGCGAGCAACCGATCGGCTTTCCAGCGATCGCCCTCGGCGGCATCCATCGCCATGAAGTCGGCGACGCCGAGCCAGGTCGCGTTGAAGTCGACAAGCGTGCCGTCCTTGTCGAACAATATTCCCTTGATATCCGCCAATCCCGTTTACTCCGCGCCGCGCAATTGGTGGATATGTCCCACCAGCCCGGCAGTCGAGGCGTCGCGTTTTGCGGCAGTCTCCTTGCCTTCCACGACAGGCAGCAGGCCTGTCGCCAGTTCCTTGCCGAGCTCGACGCCCCATTGGTCGAAGGAATTGATATTGAACAGCGTGCCTTCGACGAAGACGCGGTGCTCGTAAAGCGCGATGAGCCGGCCGAGCGTGCGCGGGTCGAGCTTTCTGTAGAGAATGGTCAGCGAGGGGCGATCGCCCGAGAAGACGCGGTGCGGCGCGATGCGGTCGACGTCGGCCGGCTTCATGCCCTTGGCCAGCATCTGGGCGCGCGCCTCTTCCAGCGTGCGCCCCTTCATGAGGGCCTCCGACTGCGCCAGGCAGTTGGCGAGCAAAAGATCATGCTGGTGTTTCAATTCGGGCTCGTGACCGACGGCGGCGGCGAGGAATTCGACCGGGATAAAGTCGGTGCCCTGATGCAGGAGCTGGAAGAAGGCATGCTGGCCGTTGGTGCCGGGCTCGCCCCAGACCAGCGGGCCGGTCGGCGTGGCGACCGCAGTGCCGTCCAGCGTGACGCTCTTGCCGTTCGATTCCATGTCGAGCTGCTGCAGATAGGCCGGCAGGCGCGACAGGCGCTGGTCGTAAGGGATGACGGCGCGGGCCGGATATTTGCAGACGACGCGATGCCACCAGCCGATCAGCCCCAGAAGCACCGGAAGGTTCTTTTGCATCGGCGCCGAGCGGAAATGCTCGTCCATCTCATGCGCGCCGTCGAGGAAGGCGCGGAAATTGCGCGGGCCGACGGAAATCATCACCGGCAGGCCGATGGCGCTCCAGACGGAATAGCGGCCGCCGACCCAGTCCCAGAAGCCGAAGACACGGTCCTGCTCGATGCCGAACTTCGCCACTAGGTCGAGGGCGGTCGAGACGGCGGCGAAATGCTTGCCGACCGCTTCCTTGCCCAACGCCTTCTGAACCCAATCGCGCGCCGTCTGCGCATTGGTCATCGTCTCGACCGTGGTGAAGGTCTTGGAGGCGATGATGAACAAAGTCGTCTCGGCAGACAGACCCTTCAGCGTGTCATGGATATGGGCGCCGTCGACATTGGAGACGTAATGCGCGCGCGGTCCGTCATGATAGGGCGCGAGCGCCAGCGTCACCATCGCCGGGCCGAGGTCCGAGCCGCCGATGCCGATATTGACGATGTCGGTGATCTTCTTGCCGGTGGCGCCGGCCGCCTTGCCGGAGCGGATGGCGTCGGCGAAGGCGCCCATGGCGTCGAGCACGGCGATCACATCGGCCTTGGTGTCCTGGCCGTCGACGATCACGCTCTTGCCGGTCAGGTTGCGCAGCGCGGTGTGCAGCACGGCGCGGTTCTCGGTGATGTTGATCTTCTCGCCCTCAAACATGGCGGCGCGGCGCCCGGCGAGATCGGCGGCGGCGGCGAGCTTTTCCAGCATCGTCATCGTATTTGCGTCGACGGCGCATTTCGACCAGTCGAGCAGAAGGTCGCCATCGGTGACGGAGAATGCCTCGAAGCGCTTGGGATCGGCGGCGAAGGCCTCGCGCATTGTGCCCTTGGCCGCCGCACGCTGCTCACGCAGAGCGGTGACCTGCTTGTCGAAGGCTGACTGATCCACTGGCGGGCTCCTGGCGGGTTTTTAGACCATTTTAACAGGCTGGATGTTTCCGGCGCGTGTCGGCGCGTCATTCTATCGAGCCGATTTCCATTTCGTTCAAGCGCGGCTTTGCCGCACCGCATTCACGCTTTGATGAGGGGCGGTGTTGGATGGTGAGGTGCGGGGCTTTCGCGGCGGGGCGCTGGGCGGAGGGCGACGATGCTGTCGCATCGCGCCTTGGGACAGTGCCGCGACGATGCTGCGCATCGCGCCTCGGCTGGGCCGCGACGATGCTGCGCATCGCGCTTGGATGCTGCGCATCGCGCTTGGATGCTGCGCATCGCGCTTGGATGCTGCGCATCGCGCCTGAACGTGCGGCGACGACGCTTCGCGTCGCGCTTGATAGATCACTGGCATAAATCCCAGCGATCAGAAAAATTGATTGGCGCAACCCCTTATGCCACCCATACACTCCACTGGTCCAGCCAAGTGAAAACAGCTGGCCGTCCGAGGAAGATTTCCCATGCCACAGCGCAATGACACGGCCATATGGTCCGGCCTGTTCCGGATTTCGGCTGAATCCGGCCAAACCCTCCAGGCGCAGATCCGCCAGGCGATCGTCGCGGCCATTCTCGACCGACAGATCGCCGCCTCGATGCCGTTGCCGTCGTGCCGAATTCTCGCGGAAAAACTCGGGGTTGCCCGCGGCACAGTGGTGCTCGCCTTCCAGCAGCTGGTCGACCAGGGCTTCCTGGTGGCGCGCGAACGGCGCGGCCATTTCGTTAATCCGGACGTGCTGGCCACCCCCGCCAAGCCGCACCAGAAAGCGCCCGACCAGCAGAATGAGATCGACTGGAAGGCGCGCCGGCAGATCGCCGCGAGCGACATGCCGCCGCCGGCCAAGCACGACAACTGGATCAAGTCCTCCTATCCGTTCGTCTACGGCCAGTTCGATCCGGCGCTGTTTCCGACCGCCGAATGGCGCGAGTGCAACCGCATGGCGCTGGCGGTGCTCGAGATCCGCAACTGGGCGTCCGACATGGTGGATCGCGACGATCCGCTGCTGATCGAACAGATCCAGGCCAGGCTTCTGCCGCGGCGCGGTATCTTCGCCAATCCGGACGAGATCATCGTGACGCTGGGCGCGCAGAACGCGCTTTATATGCTCGCCACGCTGCTGATGACCAAGGGCTCGAAAGTGGCCATGGAAGACCCGGGCTATCCTGACGCCCGCTCGATCTTCCGGCTGGCCGGCGCCGATATCCAGCCGGTTCCGGTCGACCAGTCGGGCATCGTGACCTCGGCGATCCCCAGCGATTCCGGCTTCGTCTTCGTCACGCCCAGCCACCACTGCCCGACCATGGTGCCGTTGTCGGCGGAACGGCGGCAGGATCTCCTGGCACGCGCCAACCGCAACAACCAGATCATCATCGAGGACGGCTATGACAGCCAGTTGCTCGATGAGGCGCCGCAGCAGGCGCTGAAGAGCCTCGATCGTTCCGGCCGCGTGATCTATGTCGGCTCGATGTCGAAGACGCTGGCTCCGGGTCTCAGGCTTGGCTACATCGTGGCCTCGGCCGGGCTGATCGCCGAGCTTCGCGCACTGCGCCGCTTCATGCTCAGGCACCCGCCGGCGAACAATCAGCG
This sequence comes from Mesorhizobium sp. B2-8-9, assembly GCF_006439475.1. NCBI lineage: Bacteria > Pseudomonadati > Pseudomonadota > Alphaproteobacteria > Hyphomicrobiales > Phyllobacteriaceae > Mesorhizobium > Mesorhizobium sp. B2-8-9. The sequence goes on from NZ_VFTQ01000015.1 coordinate 104,104, forward strand.
CGCCGTTGCGCTGTTCCTGTCGCTCGGCCATCACGAGGCGCTGGTGCGCAGGCTTTCCACCGCCTTCGACGAACGGCGCAAGCGTCTGGTCCATGCGATTTCCGCCTTCTTGCCAGAGTGGCGTTCGACCGACTCGGCGGGCGGCACATCGCTGTGGCTGGAAGGGCCGCGCGGCACTGATTCACGCGGCCTTGCGGAAGCGGCCGCTTCGCGCAGCGTCATCATCGAACCCGGCGACCGGTTCTTCGATCGCAGCGAAAAGCCCTCTCGTTTCATGCGCTTGGGCATCTCCTCGATCTCGCTGCAGCATATCGAGCCGGGCATCCGCGAACTTGCCACCGCCGCCGGGCGCAGGCCCGCCGCCGCCTGATCGCCACGGACCTCCTGAAAAAGAGCCGGCACCGCGCCGGCTCTTTTTGTTTGGGCGCATGTTTGCCGCTTTAGCACTCTGGCATATTCGACGGGATTGCTTGGCCCATAGGCTGTGCCAATGCCGGCGGCATAGTCGGAGCCAGAAGGGGACGAGGCAGCCGATGGTGGACCAACCGCCGCGTTCGCCGCGCAGAAAAAGACAAAAGGTGGAGTGCTTCCATGTCAGTGGCTCTCGAGAAGCAGGAATCGTCGTCGGACCAGCGTTCGCGGCGTTCCGGCGGGCGCGAAGCGCGCCGCGCGATGCGGGCAGCGCCCTTGGCCGACGACATCCGTCCGGTGCGGCCGGGGCTTGAAGGCGGCAGCTATGGCCCATTGAGCCAGAACGACCGCGAGCGCATCCACGAAGCGGTGCTGACGCTGCTGGAAACGGTCGGCTTCGCCAATGCCATACCGTCCTGCATCGAGGCGCTGACCCGGGTCGGCGCCACCCACGGCGATGACGGCCGCGTTCGGCTGCCGCGCGCCTTGGTGCTGGACACGATCAAAAAGGCGGCGCGCAACTTCACCCTCCATGGCCAGGATCCGAAGCACGACATGCTGATCCAGGGCAAACGCGTGCATTACGGCACGGCGGGCGCGGCGGTGCATCTGGTCGATGTCGAGAAGCGCGAATATCGCGAATCGCTGCTGCAGGACCTCTACGACGCCGCCCGTCTGGTCGATGGGTTGGACAACATCCACTTCTTCCAGCGCACCATGGTGCCGCGCGACATTCCCGACCCGCTCGATATGGATTTCAACACGCTCTATGCCTGCGTGATGGGGACGTCCAAGCATGTCGGCACCTCGTTCACCGTGCGCGAGAACGTCAAGCCAGCGCTGGAAATGCTTTATGCAATCGCCGGCGGGGAGGAGAATTTCCGGGCGCGGCCGTTCGTGTCGAACTCGAACTGCTTCGTCGTGCCGCCGATGAAGTTCGCCGAGGACGCCTGCGGCGTGCTGGAGGCCTGCGTCGAAGGCGGCATTCCGATCCTGCTTCTGTCGGCCGGCCAGGCCGGCGCCACCGCACCTGCCGCCATTGCCGGCGCCGTCGTGCAAGCGGTCGCGGAAGTGCTGATGGGCCTGGTCTATGTCAATGCCGTCAAGCCTGGACATCCGGCGATCTTCGGCACTTGGCCGTTCGTTTCCGACCTCAGGACCGGCGCCATGTCGGGCGGCTCGGCGGAGCAAGCAGTGCTGACCGCGGCCTGCGCACAGATGGCGCAATATTATGACCTGCCCGGGGGCTCGGCCGCCGGCATGTCGGACTCGAAGCTGCCTGACATCCAGGCCGGCTACGAGAAGGGCATCACCAATGTCATGGCGGGCTTGTCCGGCCTGAACCTGGTCTATGAATCGGCCGGCATGCATGCCTCGCTGCTCGGCTTCTGCCTCGAAAGCCTGATCATCGACAACGATATGCTCGGACATTGCCTGCGCTGCGTGCGCGGCATCGAGGTGACCGACGATGCGCTGTCGATCGATACCATCGCCGATGTCTGCCTCAAGGGCCCCGGCCATTATCTCGGCAACGATCAGACGCTGAAGCTGATGCAGACGGAATATTTCTATCCCGCCGTCGGCGACCGTTTCTCGCCCAAGGAATGGAACGAAAAGGGCCGGCCCGACATCCTGTCGCGGGCGATCGCGGAGAAGAAGCGCGTGCTTGCCGAGCGCTTCCCGCGCCATGTCTCGCGCCTGCTGGACGACAAATTGCGCGCCCGCTTCGGCGAGATGATCAAATTGCCGCGCAGCAAGATGGGCGGCTAATATTCAGGTGAGGCCGGCCTGCAAACGATGCCTTCCTGCGCTTCCGCCTTCGCCGGCCGAAGCACTCATGGGCGGCGGCGCGGAAGTTAAGGCTACGGCCGGCGTAGGCCGGTTCTCGGAACCCGCCATTTTCGACTCGGCCTGACCGAAATCTCAACGCATCCTGTTCGTTTGATCATTCCGCGCTCAGCCCGTAGCGCTCGACGACCTCGGCGTTGATCAGCTTAGCGTGCAGCGTCATCAGCACGATCTGCGCGTCGAAACTGTCGCCGGCCTCCAGCGCCGCCTCGATGCGGCGCTCGACCTGCAATGTCGGCTCGCGGCCGTTGGCCTGCTCGAACACATGGCGCCCGGCGACGCAATAGCCGCAGAGCTGCGCCACGGATGCATAGGCGTCCGCCGGCGGCTCGTCGGGCCAGCGGTCGTTCATCAGGTTGACGATGGTGAGTTTCACGCCCTCTGGTACCAGCGCCGGATGCAGGTCGGCCGCACGCAACGCGTCGTCGAGCTGGCGCAGATCGCCGGAGCGGCCGAACATGCCGAGAAAGCCGAGGGAAGAGCGCCGTTTCGCCACGATGATCTGTCCCTTCCTGAGCTGCCGAGGTCGAGCTTATCTGTGGGTTCCTTGGAGATGAAACAAGGGCAACAGGAAAGGGCGGCTCGCCGTCGGCAAGCCGCCCCTTTGATCGGCCGAATAAATAGGCTTAGTGATTGTCGCGCGGCACGCCGCTGGTATGGGCGACGTCCTGGTATTTCACCGCCGGTTTCAGCACCATGCCGGCCGAGAACTGGTCGACCATGCCGCGCTGGATCTCCTGCCATGGCGTCTGGTGCTGGGGATAGTGATAGCCGCCATTGGCCTGCAGCGCGGCGCGCCGCTTGGCGATCTCCTCGTCGCTGACGAGGATATTGGCCGTGGCCTTTTTCAGGTCGATGCGGACGCGGTCGCCGCTCTTGAGCAGCGCCAGCCCGCCGCCGATCGCGGCTTCAGGCGAGGCATTGAGGATCGACGGGGAGCCCGACGTGCCGGACTGGCGGCCGTCACCGATGCAGGCAAGGGCGTGGATGCCCTTCTTGATCAGGTAGGCCGGCGGCTGCATGTTGACCACCTCGGCGCCGCCCGGATAGCCGACCGGACCGGCGCCGCGCATGAACAGGATCGTGTGCTCGTCGATGCCCTGCGCCGGATCGTCGATGCGGGCGTGGTAATCCTCCGGCCCGTCGAAGACCATGGCGTTGCCTTCGAAGGCCTCGGGATCGTTCGGGTTTGAGAGGTAGCGCTCACGAAATTCGGGCGAGATGCCGCTGGTCTTCATGATGGCGGAATCGAACAGATTGCCCTTGAGGTTGATGAAGCCTGCATTGGCCTTGAGCGGCTTGTCGGCGCTGCGGATGACGTCGTAGTTCTCGTTAACGGCATCCCTGCAATTGTCGGCCATCGTCCTGCCGTTGGCGGTGATCGCACCGGGATGCGGCAGCAGCCCGGCCTTCATCAGTTCGGCGACGACCGCCGGCACGCCGCCGGCATGATGATAATCCTCGCCGAGATACTCGCCCGTCGGCTGCAGGTTGACCAGCAGCGGGATGTCGAGGCCGATCCTCTGCCAGTCGTCATTGTCGAGCGGCACGCCGAGATGGCGGGCGATGGCGTTGAGGTGGATCGGCGCGTTGGTGGAGCCGCCGATGGCCGAGTTGACGACGATGGCGTTCTCGAAGGCCTCCCGCGTCATGATGTCGGAGGGCTTCAGATCCTCATGCACCATGTCGACGATGCGCTTGCCGGTCTCGTAGGCGATCTGACCGCGCTCGCGGTACGGCGCGGGAATGGCGGCAGAGCCCGGCAGTTGCATGCCGAGCGCCTCGGCCAGCGAGTTCATCGTGGTGGCGGTGCCCATGGTGTTGCAATAGCCGGTCGACGGCGCCGAGGAGGCGACGATGTCCATGAACTCGTCATAGTTGATCTCGCCGGCAGACAGGCGCTGGCGCGATTCCCAGACGATGGTGCCGGACCCGGTGCGCTTGCCCTTGTGCCAGCCATTGAGCATCGGGCCGACCGACAGGGCGATCGCCGGAATGTTGACGGTGGCCGCCGCCATCAGCAGCGCCGGCGTGGTCTTGTCGCAACCGATGGTCAGCACGACGCCGTCGAGCGGGTAGCCGTAGAGCACCTCGACCAGGCTGAGATAGGCAAGATTGCGGTCGAGCGCGGCGGTGGGGCGCTTGCCGGTCTCCTGGATCGGATGGCAGGGGAACTCGAAGGGGATGCCGCCCATCGAGACGATGCCCTCGCGCACGCGCTTGGCGAGCTCGAGGTGGTGCCGGTTGCAGGGCGAAAGATCGGAACCGGTCTGCGCGATGCCGATCAGCGGCTTGCCCGACATCAGCTCGGCGCGCGTCAGGCCGTAATTGAGGTAGCGTTCGAGATAGAGCGCCGTCATGCCCGGATTGTCGGGATTGTCGAACCACTCCTGCGAGCGAAATTTCTTTTTCTTGGTGGGGGCGCCTGCCATGGTGGTCTCCGTATTTGTATGACAAATCGATAGGACAATGCGTCCATGCAGGCAAGAGGCAGGCGCAGCCGGAACCCGGACTTTGGTGCGATAGACTTGTTTCGGGCCGCGCGCTACGACCAACCGGCATCAGCAATGCGGGAGGTCTTGATGGCTTTGGTGATCGAAGGCGAGGAGCGGATCGCCGCACCCATCGGGAAAGTGTGGGAAGCCCTTAACGACCCGGAGATCCTGAGGGTGGCGATTCCCGGCTGCCAGAGTCTCGAGAAGAATTCGGACACCGCCATGGCTGCGACCGTGGTGCTCAAGATCGGCCCGATCAAGGCGACCTTTAACGGCGAAGTCACGCTGAAAAACCTCAAGCCACCGCATTCCTACACCATCCAGGGCGAAGGCAAGGGCGGCGTTGCCGGTTTCGCCAAGGGCGGCGCCGACGTGACGCTGACCGCCGACGGGGCAGACTCGACAGTGCTCAAATACGCCGCCAAGGCCGAGGTCGGCGGCAAGATCGCGCAACTCGGCAGCCGGCTGATCGAATCGACATCGAAGAAATTGGCAGGGCAGTTCTTCTCGACGTTCGGCGAGAAGGTCGGCGCCTGACCCTCAAAGGAAAGGGGAGTTATTCGAACACGATGCTTGGCACGGCGGCTTCGGCGGCGCCGCGCTCTTCCTGGACCCTTTCCCAGACCTTGCTGGCGATATCGCGGTAGATCTTTGCTTCCGCGCCCTCCGGCTTGGAGGCGACGACCGGGGCGCCGGCGTCCGAGCTTTCGCGGATGCCCATTTCCAGAGGCACCTCGCCGAGGAAGGTGACGCCCAGGCGCTCGGCCTCGCGGCGCGCGCCGCCATGGCCGAAAATGTCGTAGCGCTTGCCGGTGTCGGGAGCGAGGAAGTAGCTCATATTCTCGACGATGCCGAGCAGCGGCACGTCGACCTTCTTGAACATGTTGAGGCCCTTGCGGGCGTCGATCAGCGCCAGATCCTGCGGCGTCGAGACGATGACGGCGCCGGCGAGCGGCACCTGCTGGGCCATGGTGAGTTGGGCATCGCCGGTGCCGGGCGGCATGTCGACCACCAGCACGTCGAGCGGACCCCATTCGACCTCGCGCAGCATTTGCGTCAGCGCCGACATCACCATCGGGCCGCGCCAGATCATCGGCGTCTCCTCATCGACGAGGAAGCCCATCGACATCACCTTGAGACCGTAATTCTGCATCGGCTTCAGCACCTTGCCGTCGACGGTCTGCGGCCGGCCGTGGATGTTGAGCAGCCTGGGCATGGACGGGCCGTAGATATCGGCATCGAGCACGCCGACCTTCAGCCCGTTGGCAGCAAGGCCGAGCGCCAGGTTGACGGCGGTGGTCGACTTGCCGACGCCGCCCTTGCCGGAGGCGACGGCGATGATGGCGTCGATGCCGGGCACGCCGCGCCTGCCATGGCTCTGCGAGGTGGGCGCATGCGGCGCAGGGCGCTGCGGCGCCGGCTGCGGAGTCGGCCGCTGCGGTGCAGCCTGCGAAGGTTGACGCGGCGGAACCGGCGCTTCCATGCCGCCGCCCTTTTTCTCCGCCGTCAGCGCGACGACCGCGCTGGCGACGCCGGGGATAGCCTTCACCGCGCGCTCGGCCGCGGCACGCAGCGGCTCCAGCTCCTGGGCGCGGGCGGCGGGCACGGTGATCGAGAAGAAGACCTTGGAATCGGCGATGAAAATCTCGGAAACCATGCCGAGATCGACGATGTTGCCGGTGAAGTCCGGCCCGTTCACCGTCTTCAGGCGCTCGATGACGGATTCCTTGGTAACGGTCATGATCTTTCCTCGGCGTTTGGCGTCCAGATAGTGCAGTTTGCCGGCAGAACCAAGCCGTGGCGCAACGGCTCGCCCGGCGTGCCCCGGAAAGCGACGGATGGTGTCGGCTTTGGCCATGGCCGTTGCGCAGGTTCGGGCCCGGTCATAGCCAAACGGTGCGCCCGCGCTATCTCCATCGCCATCACGACAACCGGGGAAGGAAGACGGTCATGCTTGAAAACAGCAATGTGACAGCCAATCTCGCGGTGAAGGACATCGCCAAGGCAAGGGCGTTCTACGAGGGCACGCTGGGCCTCAGCCAAGTGGACGACATGGATGGCGAGCTGATCGTCTACAAAAGCGGTGACACGCTCCTCAATGTCTATCGCTCGCAATTCGCCGGCACCAACAAGGCGACGGCCGCAACCTGGGCGGTCGGCGACCGGATCGAGACGATCGTCAAATCGCTGCGGTCGAAGGGCATAACCTTCGAGCACTATGATATGCCCGGCCTGTCGCTCGAAGGCGACATCCATGTCGGCTCGGGCATGAAGGTGGCCTGGTTCAAGGATCCCGACGGCAACATCCTGAACCTGGTGGGCAAATAGCGCCCACTCTCAGGCGGGGCCGGAACCCGTCATCCGGCCAGCCTTGTGGCGAGATAGGTCAACGCCGAAATCGCCGCCGTCGCCGGCAAGGTGATCACCCAGGCGACGACGATATTGCCGGCGATGCCCCAGCGCACGGCGGAGACGCGGCGGGCGGCACCCACGCCGATGATGGCGCCCGTGATGGTATGCGTCGTCGAAACCGGGACACCGAGCCAGGTGGCGGCGAAAAGCGTTACGGCGCCGCCGGTCTCGGCGCAAAAACCCTGCATCGGATTCAGCCGCGTGATCTTCGATCCCATGGTGTGGACGATGCGCCAGCCGCCGAGCAGCGTGCCCAACGCCAGTGCCGACTGACAGGTGAGCACCACCCACAGCGGCACATGGAAAGTCGGGCCGAGCGCGCCCTGCGAAAAGAGCAGCACGGCGATGATGCCCATGGTCTTCTGCGCGTCGTTGCCGCCATGTCCCAGCGAATAGAGCGAGGCGGAAAAGAACTGCAGCACGCGAAAGCTGTTGTCGACCGCGAATGGCGTCTGGCGCACGAACAGCCAGGAGACGATGAGTACCAGGACGAGCGCCAGCACGAATCCCGTCGCCGGTGAGAGCACGATGGCCGCGACAGTCTTGCCGAGCCCCGACCAAACGATGGCGCCCAGGCCTGCCTTGGCGACGCCGGCGCCGACCAGCCCGCCGATCAGCGCGTGCGAGCTGCTCGACGGAATGCCGGCGACCCAGGTGACGATATTCCAGACGATGGCGCCGACGAGTGCGGCAAAAATCACCGCCGGCGTGACGATGCTGGCGTCGATGATGCCTTTTCCCACCGTCTCAGCGACATGCAAGCCGAAGAACAGGAAGGCGATGAAATTGAAGAAAGCCGCCCACAGCACCGCGTAATGCGGCCTGAGCACCCGGGTGGAGACGATGGTCGCGATCGAGTTGGCGGCATCGTGCAGGCCGTTGAGGAAATCGAAGAACAGCGCCACGGCAACGAGGCCGACCAGCAGGGGAAAGGCGATCGTGGCGTCCATCGCCTAAACGTTCTCGATGACGATGCCGCTGATCTCGTTGGCGACATCCTCGAAACGGTCGACCACTTTCTCCAGCTGGCCATAAATCTCCGAACCGATCAGATAGGCCATGGCTTCGCTGCGGCCATGACGCTTGAACAGATCCTTCAGGCCATGCTCGTGCAGATCGTCGGCGCGGCCCTCGACGCGCATTACCTCCTCGGCGATGGCGTTGAGGCGCGCTGCGTTGGCGCCGACCTTGCCGAGCAGCGGGATCGCCTCGGCGACCAACCGGGCGGCCTGGACGATGACGCCGCCCATTTCCCGCATCAGCGGATCGAATTCCCTCACTTCGAACAGTTTCACCGTCTTGACGGTCTTGTGCATCATGTCGATGGCGTCATCCATCGACTGGATCAGATCCTTGATGTCGCCGCGGTCGAAGGGTGTGATGAAGGAGCGCCTGACGGCAAGCAGGACCTCGGCGGTGATGCCGTCAGCCTCGTTCTCGAGATCGATGATCTCTTGGCACCAGCGGTCGATGTCCTTGCCCTGGAGAAGTTGCTCAAGGGCTTCGGCGCCGCCGACCACGGTGCGCGAATGCCGCTCGAACAGGTCGAAGAAGCGATCCTCGCGCGGCAACAGCTTGCGAAACCAACCCAGCATGTCGTCCTCCCTGCTTCCACCTATCTCACAAAACGCCACGCGCGGCGCGGGAAAACAGATAGCCGGCTCAAAATGTGGACGAGGCCGATTGCGCATGCGTCTTGCGAAGCAGGGCGATTTCCCCGACCCTTGGGCAAACCGCGGCGGATCGGACGGCATGATCGACAAACTGGAATTCTTCATCGCTCTCGCCAAGGAGGAGCATTTCGGCCGGGCCGCGGAGGTGTGCGGCGTCACCCAACCGACCTTGTCGGCCGGCATCAAGCAGCTCGAGGAACAGCTCGGCGTCATGCTGGTGCTGCGCGGCTCGCGCTTCCAGGGGCTGACGCCGGAGGGCACGCAGGTGCTGGGCTGGGCGCGCCGCATCGTCGGCGACTCCCGCACGATGCGCGAGGAGATGCGGGCGGCGCGCCACGGCCTGTCCGGGCGCATCCGCATCGCCGCGATCCCGACGGCCCTCGCCATGGTGGCGCGGCTGACGACGCCATTCCGCGAAAAGCATCCGGGCGTCACCTTCTCGGTGCTGTCGCGTACATCCATCGAAGTGCTGTCGCTGCTCGGTAATTTCGACGTCGATGCCGGCATCACCTATCTCGACAACGAGCCGCTCGGCCGCGTGACCAGCGTGCCGCTCTATGACGAGCGCTACCAGTTGATCACCGCGGTCGGAAACCCCTATTCCGACCGCGACAAAGTGACATGGGCGGAGATCAGCCAGTTGCCGCTCTGCCTGCTGACGCCGGATATGCAGAACCGCCGCATCATTGACCAGCATCTGGCGGAAGCCGGCGTGCAGGTGCGGCCGACGCTGGAATCGAATTCGATGATCGTGCTGTTCTCGCATATCCGCACCGGCAAATGGTCGTCGATCATGCCGCTCAACCTTGCGGAAACGTTCGGCTTTTCCGAGCCCATCCGGGCCATCCCGATCGTCGAGCCGGACGCCAGCCACACGGTCGGGCTGGTGGCGGCGCCGCGCGAGCCGCACACGCCGCTGGTGCAGGCGCTTCTGGGAGAGGCGATGGCGCTGGCGGACGATTTCCGCGCCCACCGCTAGGTTAGACAATGCGAGCCGATGGAGCTTGATAGAAAATTTCTATCAAGCGACGAAAGCGCTTTATTGATTTCGGAGGTTTCCTCTGATTTCGTAAGGACTTAGCGATATTGCGCCCTATGCATGTCGTTGCCCCGAAACCGCTCTATATGCTGGGGTGACATACATTGGCCGCCACGACCAGGGAGGGCGCTGCGTGAGCATGCAGGCCGCAAGTACCGAGATCGCGTCGCGCACGGCGGCGATCATTGACGAGATGAAGGGCCTCGAAGGCCCGTTGCTGCCGATCCTGCACAGCATACAGGAAGAGTTCGGGCATGTTCCGAAAGACGCGCTGCCGGTGATCGCCGACGGGCTGAACCTGTCGCGGGCCGAGGTGCACGGCGTGGTCAGCTTCTATCACGATTTCCGCGCCAAGCCCGCCGGGCGGCACGTGCTGAAGCTCTGCCAGGCGGAAGCCTGCCAATCGATGGGCTCGGACGCCGTCGCGGCCAAGATCAAGCAGTTGCTGGGCATCGATTTCCACGAGACCACGCGCGACGGATCGGTTACACTGGAGCCGGTCTATTGCCTCGGGCTTTGCGCCTGCTCGCCGTCGGCGATGCTCGACGGCGAAGTCATCGGTCGGCTCGATGACGAGAAGATCGAAGAGATCGTCGCGGAGGTACGTTCATGATCCCGCGCATCTATGTCCCGGCAGATTCCGGCGCGCTGGCGCTTGGTGCCGAAAAGGTCGCCAAGGCGATCGAGAAGGAGCTCAAGGAGCGCGGCGTCGAAGCCAAGATCGTGCGCAACGGCTCGCGCGGCGCCTATTTCCTGGAGCCGATGGTCGAGGTGGCGACGGCTGAGGGCCGCGTCGCCTACGGGCCGGTCAAGCCGTCCGACGTCAAGAGCCTGTTCGACAGCGGCTTCCTCAAGGGCGGCCATCACAAGCGCTGGTTGGGCTCCCCCGACAAGATCCCCTTCTTCGCCAAGCAGACGCGGCTGACCTTCGCGCGCTGCGGCATCATCGATCCGCTGTCACTCGACAGCTACAAATCGCATGGCGGCCTGAACGGCCTGCAGAATGCAGTGGCGATGGCGCCCGCGGACATCGTGAAACAGGTGACCGAATCCGGCCTGCGCGGCCGCGGCGGCGCCGGCTTCCCGACCGGCATCAAGTGGAAGACGGTGCTGGATACGGCGGGCGAGCAGAAATACATCGTCTGCAACGCCGACGAAGGCGACAGCGCCACTTTCGCCGACCGCATGATCATGGAAGGCGATCCCTTCGTGCTGATCGAAGGCATGGCGATCGCCGGCATCGCCACAGGCGCGACCAAGGGTTTCGTCTATATCCGCTCGGAATATCCGCATGCGGTGGCGACGATGAACAAGGCAGTCGCGATCGCCCGCAAGGCAGGCGTGCTCGGCCTCAATGTGCTGGGCTCGCCCAACGCCTTCGACATGGAAATCCGCGTCGGCGCCGGCGCCTATGTCTGCGGCGAGGAAACGTCGTTGCTCAACAGCCTCGAGGGCAAGCGTGGCGTGGTGCGCGCCAAGCCGCCGCTGCCCGCGATCCAAGGCTTGTTCGGCAAGCCGACGGTGATCAACAACGTCATCTCGCTGGCTTCCGTGCCGATCATCATGGACAGGGGCGCTGCCTACTACAAGGATTTCGGCATGGGCCGCTCGCGCGGCACGATCCCGATCCAGATCGCCGGCAACGTCAAACATGGCGGCCTGTTCGAGACGGCTTTCGGTCTGACGCTGGGCGAGATCGTCGACGACATCGGCGGCGGCACGTCCACTGGGCGTCCGGTGAAGGCGGTGCAGGTCGGCGGCCCGCTCGGCGCCTATTTCCCGCGGGCGCTGTTCGACACGCCGTTCGACTACGAGGAATTCGCCAAGCGCGACGGGCTGATCGGCCATGCCGGCATCACCGTGTTCGACGACACCGCCGACATGCTGAAGCAGGCGCGCTTCGCCATGGAGTTCTGCGCCATCGAAAGCTGCGGCAAGTGCACGCCCTGCCGCATCGGCTCGACGCGCGGCGTGGAGGTTCTGGACAAGGTCGCCGCCGGAATCGAGGCGGAAAAGAACCTCGCTCTGGTCACTGACCTCTGCAACACGATGAAGTTCGGATCGCTCTGCGCGCTGGGCGGCTTCACGCCCTACCCGGTGATGAGCTCGATCACGCATTTCCCCGAGGATTTCAAGCCCGCGCCGGCGCGCGTGGCGGCTGAATAGGAGCTGGCAGATGAACATCAAGGCCGACTTCCCGACACTCATCGAAGAGATCGACTACGGCACGCCGGAGTCGAAAGCGACGAAGCAGGTGACCCTGACAGTCGACGGGCAAAGCATCACCGTGCCGGAAGGTACCTCGATCATGCGCGCGGCCATGGAAGGCGGCGTCGAGATCCCGAAGCTCTGCGCCACCGACATGCTGGACTCTTTCGGTTCCTGCCGCGTCTGCCTGGTCGAGATCGAAGGGCGCGGCGGCACGCCGGCCTCCTGCACGACGCCAGTCGGCGAAGGCATGGTGGTGCGCACGCAGTCCGACCGGCTCGACGCCATCCGCCGCGGCGTCATGGAACTCTATGTCTCCGACCACCCGATGGGCTGGAACGAAAAGGCCGGAACCGGCGCCAGCGAGTTCGACGCGGTGGCGAAGTCGGTCGGCCTCACCGAGAACCGCTATGGTGTCGAGGGCCGCAACCACGTCAAGCAAGAAGGCGGCGTCGCGCCCGGCCATGGCTCGTTGGCGGTCGATTACATCGCCCGCGACGAATCCAATCCTTATTTCACCTATGATCCGGCACAGTGCATCGTCTGCTCGCGCTGCGTGCGCGCCTGCGAGGAGGTGCAGGGCACCTTCGCGCTGACCATCGAGGGTCGCGGCTTCGAATCGCGCATGGTCGCCGGCATGCATGAGGACTTCATCGCTTCCGAATGCGTGTCCTGCGGCGCCTGCGTGCAGGCCTGTCCAACCGACGCGCTGCGCGAGAAGACCGTGCTCGAGAAGGGCATGCCGGAGCGCTCGGCCGTCACCACCTGCGCCTATTGCGGCGTCGGCTGCTCGTTCAAGGCCGAGGTCAAGGGTGACGAGGTCATCCGCATGATGCCCTACAAGGACGGCAAGGCCAACCACGGCCATAGCTGCGTCAAGGGCCGTTTCGCCTATGGCTATGCCACGCATAAGGATCGCATCCTGTCGCCAATGGTCCGCGAGAAGATCACCGATCCATGGCGCGAAGTGACCTGGGAAGAGGCGATCGCCCATACGGCGAAGGAATTCCGCCGCATCCAGTATCAGTATGGACGCACGGCGATCGGCGGCATCACCTCCTCGCGCTGCACGAATGAGGAGACCTATCTCGTCCAGAAGCTGGTGCGGCAGGGCTTCCGCAACAACAATGTCGACACCTGCGCGCGCGTCTGCCACTCGCCGACCGGCTACGGGCTCGGCCAGACCTACGGCACCTCGGCCGGCACGCAGGATTTCGATTCGGTCGACTTCACCGATGTCGCCGTCATCATCGGCGCCAATCCGGCTTCCGCCCACCCCGTCTTCGCCTCGCGGCTGAAGAAGCGGCTACGCCAGGGCGCCAAGCTGATCGTGCTCGATCCGCGCCGCACCGAAATGGTCAAGTCGGCGCATATCGAAGCCGACTACCACCTGCCCTTGAAGCCCGGTACCAACGTGGCGGTGTTGACGGCGCTGGCGCATGTCATCGTCACCGAAGGCCTGTTCGATGAGGCGTTCATCCGCGAGCGCTGCGACTGGGCCGAGTTCCAGGACTGGGCGTCCTTCGTCGCACTGCCGGAAAACAGTCCCGAAACCGTCGGCAAGCTCTCGGGCGTTGATCCGGAGCTGATCCGGGGTGCCGCGCGCATGTATGCCAAGGGCGGCAATGGCGCGATCTATTACGGCCTCGGCGTGACGGAGCACAGCCAGGGCTCGACCACGGTGATCGCCATCGCCAACCTCGCCATGGCCACGGGCAATATCGGCCGTCCGGGCGTCGGCGTTAACCCGCTGCGCGGCCAGAACAACGTGCAGGGCTCCTGCGACATGGGCTCGTTCCCGCATGAGTTGCCGGGCTACCGCCACATCTCGGGCGAAGCGGTGCGCGACATCTATGAAAGCCTGTGGGGCGTGAAGCTGGACGATGAGCCGGGCCTGCGCATCCCCAACATGCTGGACGCCGCCGTCGACGGTTCGTTCAAGGGCATCTACATCCAGGGCGAGGACATCCTGCAGTCCGATCCGGACACCAAGCATGTCGCCGGCGGCCTCGCCGCGATGGAATGCGTGGTCGTGCACGACCTCTTCCTCAACGAGACGGCGAACTACGCGCATGTCTTCCTGCCGGGCTCGACCTTCCTCGAGAAGGACGGAACCTTCACCAATGCCGAGCGCCGCATCAACATGGTGCGCAAGGTCATTGAACCGAAGGCGCGCTATGCCGACTGGGAAGCGACGCAGGAGCTTGCCCGCGCCATCGGGCTCGACTGGAACTATACCCATCCCTCGCAGATCATGGACGAGATTGCCAAGACGACGCCGAGCTTCGCCGGCGTCTCGTTCGAGCTGCTCGACCGCGTCGGCTCGGTGCAGTGGCCATGCAACGAGAAGGCGCCGCTCGGCACGCCGATCATGCATGTCGACGGCTTCGTGCGCGGTAAGGGCAAGTTCATCCGCACCGAATATGTGGCGACGGACGAGCGGACCGGTCCGCGCTATCCGCTGCTGCTCACCACCGGACGGATCCTGTCGCAATACAATGTCGGCGCGCAGACCAGGCGCACCGAAAACGTCACGTGGCATGCCGAGGACCGGCTGGAGATCCATCCGCACGACGCCGAGGTCCGCGGCCTCCGCGACGGCGACTGGGTACGGCTGGCGAGCCGTTCCGGCGAAACCACGCTGCGCGCGCTGATCACCGACCGCGTCTCGCCCGGTGTCGTCTACACAACCTTCCACCACCCGGACACGCAGGCCAACGTCATCACGACCGACTTCTCGGACTGGGCGACCAACTGTCCGGAATACAAGGTCACCGCCGTGCAGGTGGCGCCGTCCAACGGTCCGACCGATTGGCAGAAGGACTATAACGAGCAGGCCAAGCAGAGCCGGCGCATCGCCCCGCTGCAGGCGGCGGAGTAGGTGTGTCGAGGCAAGAGCTTCAATCTTGACGGCTGATCGACCCTCACTCCATCGAGCTTCGCTCGACACCTCTCCCCCGATCGACGGGGGAGAGGAAAGGCGCGAGTTGCTGCGAAGGGTGGGCAGTGCAGGGAGGCGCGCCTCGTGACGAAAGAACGTCCCGCCATTTCCCAGATCTCTCGCCTCGCGCATCGCGCCGGCGGCACCGCGGCCGCGAATCGCATGGTGCCGGAAGAGACGCCGGTGGCGTTCTCCTATGCCGGCACGACGCATGCGGTGATGATGGCGAGCCCCGCCGATTTCGAGGATTTCGCGCTCGGCTTCTCGCTGACCGAAGGCATCATTGCCGGCCCGGCAGAGATCGAGGCGATCGAGGTCGAGGATCTCGGCGCCGGCATCGACATCCAGATACGGCTCAAGGACAAGGCCAACACGCGCTTCCAGGCGCGGCGGCGCAGGCTCGCCGGACCGGTCGGCTGCGGGCTGTGCGGCATCGAATCCATTGAGGAGGCGATGCGCTCGGTCGACGCCGTTGGTGCGTCGCGACTTACACTTCAATCTGAGGATATAACAAGCGCCGTCCGCCTGCTGTCGAAGCAGCAGCCGCTGCACAAAGAGACCGGCGCAGTGCATGCCGCCGGCTTCTACGTTCCAGGCAAGGGCATCGTCATGGCGCGCGAGGATGTCGGCCGTCACAACGCGCTGGACAAGCTGGCCGGCGCGCTGGCCAGGGCCGGCATCGACGGCGCGAGCGGCGCCGTCGTGGTGACCTCGCGCGTCTCGGTGGAGATGGTGCAGAAGACGGCCGCCATCGGCGCCGCGATCATCATGGCGGTCTCGGCGCCGACCGCGCTCGCCATCCGCACGGCCGACGCCGCCGGCATGACGCTGGTGGCGCTGGTTCGCGGCGACGATTTCGATATTTTCACCCACCCTGAACGAGTGGCTTCCGGAGTTGCCAAGCATGTCGCATGACGAAGACCACATCACCAGCACCAGGGAGAAGCTGGTGCGCATGGCCAACCAGATCGCCGCCTTCTTTCATTCGAAACCGCGCGAGGAAGGCATTGCCGGCGTTGCCGAGCACATCAACAAGTTCTGGGAGCCGCGGATGCGGCGCCAGTTCTTCGAGATGCTCGACGCCGGCACCGAGAATTTCGACGAGCTCGTGGTCGCCGCCTCGGCCAAGATCAAGCGGCCGATCAGCCCCGCGGAGGCCGACATGAAGCTTGGTCTTACGGCCTTCCCGGCAGATGTCGCCGCTTCGCAAAAATAGCGTAGCGACCGGGCGGTCTTATATTTCTTTCTGCTAAAATTTAAGCTGCCGCTATCCGCGCGGCTCTGCTATGTTTGACGATCGGAAAATCGTCGGGCCGGGCGGAAGAACTCGTGAGGCCGATCGAGACGCGATATGCCCGCAGCGGGGACGTGCGGATCGCCTATCAGGTGGTCGGCCAAGGCGCGTTCGATCTTGTGTTCGTGCCGGGCTTCATCTCCAATCTCGACCTGCACTGGGAAGACGAAGGCTACAGCCGCCTGTTGAAACGGCTTTCGGCTTTCTCGCGGCTCATCCTGTTCGACAAGCGCGGCACCGGGCTCTCCGACCGTGTCGATGCCCGTCATCTGCCGAGCTTAGAGGCCCGCATGGACGACGTGCGCGCGGTGATGGACGCGGCCGGCAGCGGTCGGGCGGCGATCCTCGGCGCCTCGGAAGGCGCGCCTATGGCGATGCTGTTCGCCGCCACCTATCCCGAGCGGACGCGCGCGCTGGTGCTTTATGGCGGCTATGCGCATTTCCACAAATGGGTGATGCCGCCGGAGCGGCTGGAGGCCTTCATCGAGACGGCGGAGACGTCGTGGGGCACCGGGGCCACCTTGCCCAATTTCGCGCCTGGCCGGGTCGACGATGCGCATTTTGCCCCGTGGTGGGCCCGGTTCGAGCGGCTTTCTGCCAGCCCGACCGCCGCGGCGGCGCTTGCCCGCATGAACGCCGATATCGATGTGCGTGGCATCTTGGCGATGATCAGCGCGCCGACGCTGATCATCCATCGCCGCAACGACGTCCGTGTCGATCCTGACGCCAGCCGCTTCCTGGCGAAGAAGATCCCGCATGCCCGGCTGGTCGAGATAGCCGGGCGCGATCATCCGATCTGGACCGGCGATGTCGATCGCGTGGCCGACCTGATCGAGGAATGCCTCACCGGCGAGCCCGCGGTGGCCGACACCGAGCGCGTGTTGGCAGCGCTGCTGGTGACGCGCATCTACGACACGGCCAGGCTCGGCGATCGCATGTGGAGCGAGCGCAGCCAGCGCTTCCAGGAAACCTGGCGGCTTCTTGTCGGCCGCCATGGCGGCCGCACGGCCGGCACGCATGGCGAATTGATGATGTCGCGCTTCGATGGGCCGGCGCGCGCCGTGCGCTGCGCCGCGGCATTGCGCGAGGCGGCGCAGCAGATCGGCGTGGCAAGCGCGCAAGGCGTGCATGTCGGCGAGATCGAAATACGCGGCCAGCCGGTCGGGCTGACGGCGCGGGTGACGATGCAGCTCGCCACGCATGCCGGACGCGGCGACATCCTCGCCTCGCGGCTGGTCGCCGATCTCGCAACAGGGTCCGGCCTGCATTTCGTCGATGCCGGCCGCGTCAGCCTCGACGAGCTGGACGAGCCCATGCCGGCGGTTCTGGCGACGTCGGAGCAGCATCTGGAGCCCGCCTGCCGGCCCAGGGCCAGGCCGGCCGAGCCGCCCGCGCTGACGGCGCGCGAGAGCGAGGTGGTGAACCTGATCGCCAATGGCAAGAGCAATGCGGCGATCGCCGCCGAGCTCAGCCTCAGCGAGCACACGGTCAAGCGGCACGTCGCCAACATTCTATTGAAGCTCGATCTGCCGTCGCGGGCGGCGGCGGCGGCATTTTCGGCGAGGCACACTGGCCCGGACGGGCCATGAGAGCCATGGCGCTTTCGGGGGAAGCGCCGGGGCCGCCACAAGCGATATCAATTCTCCCCATGCAGGCCGGGCGATGTCGCCGAAAGGGCGCTGCGAAATGGAGGATGAAATGCTGAAACTCAGTCGCAAGATCGGATTGCTGGCATTCGCCGCGGGCGCATTGCTGGCCATCACCCCGGCGCATGCCGAAGACGCTTCGGCCAGCGCCGCCTACAAGGACATCCAGGCCACCCTCGGCTCGGTGCCCGACATGTTCAAGACCTTGCCGGACGTCGCGGTCGCCGGCGCCTGGGCCGAGATCAAGGGCGTGCAGCTCAACCCCAAGACCGCGCTCGACGGCAAGACCAAAGAGCTGATGGGCCTTGCGGTCGCCGCGCAGATTCCCTGCCAGTACTGCATCTATTTCCACACCGAGGCCGCCAAGCTCAACGGCGCGAGCGACGAGGAAATCAAGGAGGCGGTGGCCATGGCGGCGATCGTGCGCCACTGGTCGACGATGCTCAACGGCAGCCAGGTCGACCTGGCGACCTTCAAGAAACAGACAGACGACGTGTTCGCGGCCGTCAAGGCCAAGTCGCAGTGAACGAAATCCCTGCCCGACGATGATCGCCGGGCAGTCCTTCCCTCGTCAACAGCCCGATCGAGAAGACGGGCACATGGAGGATGACATGCTGACCAAGACACAGACAGTGGACGGCGCGGCGATCAAGAAGGCGATCGAAGGCCGTGACGGCAAGCTCCTGTCGAGCTTTTACAATGACGACGCGCTGGTGCGGGTGATCGACCGCAACAATCCGCCGAGCAAGCCGCGCGAGATCCGCGGCCGGGCGGCGATCAGCACCTTCTGGGACGACATCTGCAGCCGGGCGATGACCCACAAGGTCGACACCACGATCGCCGAGGGCGACAGCCTCGCCTTCACCCAGGCCTGCGCCTATCCGGACGGCACGAAGGTGTTCTGCGCGGCGATGCTGGAATTGAAGAACGGCCGTATCGCACGCCAGACCGTCGTGCAGGCTTGGGACGAATAGATCAACCGCGGGCTCAACCGCAAATCAGGGAGGAGAACCAAAATGTTCAGCGCAAGATGGCAGATCGACGCCAAGTTCGGTCACAAGCAGACCGCGCTCGAGCTGATGCGCAAATGGGAGCGTGAGATCGGCTCGCAGGTCGGGCTCGCCGACATGAAGTTCCAGCTCATGACCGGTTCCGTGGGCGCGCGCGAAGCGACGATCGAGGCGCACCACCAGGTCGAAAGCCTGGCCCAGTTGGAGGAGTTCTTCGCCAAGATCGCCAAGATCGACGCGCATGCCAAATGGGGCAAGGAGCTGGAACCCTATGTGGTGTCGGGCACCAGCAAATGGACGATCTTCCGGATCGTGGAGTAGTGGCCTGAGCGCCGCCCCGGCCTTCTCCCCTTGTGGGAGAAGGTGGCTCGGCGCGCCGCGCCGAGACGGATGAGGGGTGCTCCAGCTTGGCGCCAAGCTACCCCTCACCCGGATTGCCATCCGATTTGCGAAGAGCAAATCGGGGCAATCCGACCTCTCCCACAAGGGGAGAGGTAAAAAGGAGCCTACCCATGCGCCACCATCACATGCCGCACGGCGGTGTAATCCTCCAGTGCGTAGAGCGACATGTCCTTGCCGTAGCCGGATTGCTTCAGGCCGCCATGCGGCATCTCGTTGGTCAGCATGAAGTGGGTGTTGATCCAGGTGCAGCCATATTGCAGGCGGGCGGCGGTCGCCATGGCGCGCGAGACGTCCTTGGTCCACACCGACGAGGCCAGGCCGTAGTCGCTGTCGTTCGCCCAGCTCACCGCCTCGTCGACATCCGCGAAGCGAGTGACCGAAACGACCGGGCCAAATACTTCGCGGCGCACGATCTCATCTTCCTGCAGCGCGCCGGCAACGACGGTCGGCTGGTAATAAAAACCGGAGCCCTCGCCCGGCTTGCCGCCGGTGGTGATCTCGATGTGCTTCAGTTCCGAAGCACGCTCGACGAAGCTCGACACACGGTCGCGCTGGCGACGCGAGATCAGCGGTCCGATCTCATTGTCCGTATCGTCCGGCTGATTGTATTTGATGGTCGAGACAGCGGAGGAGAGGTCGGCGACGAGCTTGTCGTAGATCTTCTTGCCGGCATAGATGCGACAGGCGGCGGTGCAATCCTGGCCGGCATTGTAGTAGCCGAAGGCGCGCAGGCCGTTGACCACGGCGCCGAGGTCGGCGTCGTCGAAGACGATGACCGGCGCCTTGCCGCCGAGCTCCAGATGCGTGCGCTTGACCGACTTGGCGGCCGCCTGCAGCACCTTCTTGCCGGTAGCGACATCGCCGGTGATCGAGATCATGTTGACCCTGGCATGGTTGATCAGCGTGTTGCCGACACTGTCGCCGCGGCCGAGCACGACATTGACGACGCCTTCGGGCAGGATCTCGGAAAGGATCCTCGCCAGTTTCAGCGTCGTCAGCGGCGTCTGCTCCGACGGCTTGAAAACCACCGTGTTGCCGCCGCCGATGGCCGGCGCCAGCTTCCAGGCCATCATCATCAGCGGATAATTCCAGGGCGCGATGGAGGCGACGATGCCGATCGGATCGCGCCGCACCATCGAGGTGTGGCCAGGCAGGTATTCGCCCGCGACCTGGCCGGGCATCGAGCGTATCGCGCCGGCAAAGAAGCGGTAGCAGTCGACGATCGCCGGAATCTCGTCATTGAGCACGGCATTGATCGGCTTGCCGCAGTTCAGCGCCTCGAGCGCGGCGAACTCCTTCGCTTCGGCCTCGATGCGGTCGGCAATCTTGAGCAGGTAGCCGGAGCGCTGCGCCGGCGTGGTGCGCGACCAACTGACGAACGCTCGTTCGGCGGCACTAACGGCAGCCTCGATCTGCGCGGGGCTCGCCTCCGGCAGGTTGAGGATCGTCGCCCCGGTTTTCGGATTGAGGATCGGCTCCTCGGCCTCGGTGCCCTTCTCGAATTTCGAGCCGATCAGCATTTGGGTGTCCATTGGATTTCTCCCTTAACAGGAGCGAATAGGGAGTAGCGAATAGCGAGTAGGGTTTGGCCATCGATTTCCCTATTCGCTATTTGCTATTCGCTACTCCCTATTCGCTGTTTTTCATTTTCCACTGCCCGCAATCTGATCGCCGTCGCGGGTCAGGTAATAGGCAAAGAGGATCGGCAGCAGCGTCACCAGCACGACGACCATGGCCACGACATTGGTGACCGGGCGCTGGCGCGGGCGGATCAGTTCCTCCAGCATCCAGATCGGCACGGTCTGCTGTTGGCCGGCGGTGAAGGTGGTGACGATGACCTCGTCGAAGGACAGCGCGAAAGCGAGCATGCCGCCGGCAAGCAGCGCGGTTGCGATGTTCGGCAACACGACATGCCGGAAGGTCTGAAAACCGTCGGCGCCGAGATCCATCGAAGCCTCGATCATAGAGCCCGACGTGCGGCGGAAGCGGGCGACGGCGTTGTTGTAGACGACGACCACGCAGAAGGTTGCGTGGCCGAGCACGATCGTCCAGAACGAGAACGGGATGTCGGCGAGCGCGAAGGCCGAGCGCAGCGCAATGCCGGTGATGATGCCGGGCAGCGCGATTGGCAGGATGACCAGCAAAGAGATGGCCTCGCGGCCGAAGAAGCGCGTCTGCGAGACGGCCGCGGCGCAGAGCGTGCCGAGCACCAGCGCGATCGCCGTGGAGATGGCGGCGACACGGACCGACAGCGACAGCGCCTCCCAGACATCCGGCCGGTTCCAGGTGACGGCGAACCATTGCGTGGTGAGCCCCGGCGGGGGCCAGACGAAACTCTTCTCTTCCGTCGTGAAGGCGTAGACGAAGATCAGCAAGATCGGCAAATGCAGGAAGAGCAGGCCGCAGGCGGCGGCGATCTTCAGGCCGAGCGGAGCAGATTGACCACGGTCAGAGCGCATCGAAAGCCCCCATGCGCTTGGCGCCCCAGAGATAGAAGCCCATGATGACGATGGGCACCACGGTGAAGGCGGCGGCCAAAGGAATGTTGCCGGCGGTGCCCTGCTGCGAATAGACGGCCTGGCCGATGAAGAGGCGCGAGGTGCCGATGATCTGCGGGATGATGTAGTCGCCGAGCGTCAGCGAGAAGGTGAAGATCGACCCGGCGACGATGCCGGGCAGCGCCAGCGGGAACAGCACGTTGCGGAAGGTCTGTCCCGGCGAGGCGCCCAGATCGGACGAAGCCTCGACCAGATTGCCGGGCACGCGCTCGAGCGCGGCCTGAACGGGGAGGATCATGAAGGGCAGCCAGACATAGACGAAGACGATGAACGTGCCGGTGAAGGAGACCGACAGCGAGTTGCCGCCGACAACGGGGAGCGACAGCCAGCCGTCGAGCAGCCAAAGCAGGTTGAGCTTGGCGAGCAGCCAGGTGAGGATGCCTTCCTTGGCGAGGATCAGCTTCCAGGCATAGATCTTGACCAGGTAGCTCGACCACAGCGGCAGCATGACGCCGAGATAGAACAGCGCCTTCCAGCGGCCGCGCGCATAGCGCGCCGCATAATAGGCGATGGGGAAAGCAATGATTGCCGAAGCAAGCGTGACCAGCGCCGCCATCGTCACCGTGCGCAGGATGATGTCGAGATTGGCGGCCTGGAACAGGTCGCCATAGGTCTTCAGCGTGAACTCGCGGTTGATGAGGCCGGAAAACTCGTCGATCGAGAAGAAGCTCTGCAGGAGCAGCGCGAACAGCGAACCGATATAGACAATGCCCAACCAGAGAAGCGGCGGCAGCAACATAAGCAGCAGCAGGAGTTTTGGGCGGCGCCAGAAGAGGTCGGAGAACGCGCCGCGCATGCCGCCGCTGCCGGGCAAGATGGCGGGTGTGGGGTTGGATTGAACAGCGGCGATGGTCATAGCGTCGCCGCGTGTTGAACGAGATCAGGGGAGAGGCCGCGATCCTTCGCCCCCCTCTCTGTCCTGCCGGACATCTCCCCCTCAATTGGGGAGATTGGATGTCGCGGCCGCTTTCGCCAATCGCCAACGTGGCAGAATTGGCGAGGCCGAGAAACTGCTGATCTCCCCCCTAGAGGGGGAGATGGCCGGCAGGCCAGAGGGGGGCGCCTCGCGCAAACCTTGCTCATGCCGGCTCGTCCATCAGATGCAGGCTGTCGCGGTTGAACGTCAGCATCACCGCCTCGCCCTCGGCCGGCAGCGCCATTCCCGCCGGCACCACCGCATGCAGCCTCAACCCGTCGGCATCGAGCGCGAGCCTGGTCGTGGCGCCGAGATAATTCGTGCCGACAAGGCGGGCGGCGACACCGTCGCCGCTTGCCGCGCCTGAAACGCGGATCGACTCCGGGCGCAAGCTCCCCCAACGGTGCTGGCCGGAATAGCGCTGGACGAAATCCGGCGGCAGCACATTGGACGAGCCGACGAAATCGGCGACGAAGCGCGTGTTCGGCCGCTGGTAGATATCCTCCGGCGTGCCGACCTGCATGATCTTGCCGTCGTTGAAGACGGCGATACGATCGGCCATGGACAGCGCCTCGCCCTGGTCGTGGGTGACGAAGACGAAGGTGATGCCGAGCACTTTCTGCAGCGACTTCAACTCCTCCTGCATGTTCTCGCGCAGCTTGAGGTCGAGCGCGCCGAGCGGCTCGTCGAGCAAAAGCACCTTGGGCTGGTTGACCAGCGCTCGGGCGAGCGCCACGCGCTGGCGCTGGCCGCCGGAGAGCTGGCCGGGACGGCGCGCGCCGTAGCCCGGCAGGCGCACCAGCGAAAGCGCTTCCTCAGCCGCCTTCAGCCGCTCGGCCTTGCCGACACCCTTGACCATCAGGCCGTAGGCGACGTTGTCGAGCACATTCAAATGCGGAAACAGCGCATAATCCTGGAAGACGGTGTTGACGTTGCGGCGATAGGGCGGAACGCCTTCGGCGCGCTCGCCGAAGATGGAGATCGAGCCCGTCGTCGGCTGCTCGAAGCCGGCGATCAGCCTGAGGCACGTCGTCTTACCGGAACCGGACGGACCCAACATGGCGAAGAACTCGCCGGGCACGATGTCGAGATCGACAGCGTCGACGGCGCGCACGCTGCCGAAATGGCGCGAGACTTGTTTGAAGGAAACGGCAGAGGTCATGGGTCCAGTCAGTTCAGTTGCCGGTTAAACGAAGGCGAGTTCGCACGGCGCCCTGCCTCCCCTCGATGGGGGAGGTCGCGGCGAAGCCGCGGGTGGGGGTGGTTGGCGCCAACGTCCATGCTGACCCCACCCTGACGCTACGCGTCGACCCTCCCCACAAGGAGGAGGGTAAGGGAACTCACCGGCCGCCGATGACGCCGATATAGTCAGACACCCAGCGGTAATAGGGCACGCACTGGTCGTTCTGGCTGGCGCATTTCGACACCGGCGTCTTCCAGAACTTGATCTTGTCGAAATTATCGTAGCCGTTGGTCTTGCAGCCCTCGTCGCCGAGCAGCTCGTTGCCCTTGCAGGCGGCGGGCACGACCGGGAGCGAGCCGAACCAGGCCGAAACGTCGCCCTGGACCTTCGGCGACAGCGAATGCTCGAGCCACATATAGGCGCAGTTCGGATGGGCGGCGTCGGCTTCCATCATGGTGGTGTCGGCCCAGCCGGTGACGCCCTCTTCCGGCACCGTCGAGGCGACCGGCTTCTTGGCGGCGACCAGCGTATTGACCTGATAGGGCCAGGAGCCGGAAGCGACCACGCCCTCGTTCTGGAAGTCGTCGACCTGGATCGCGGCATCATGCCAGTAGCGGCCGACCAGCGTGCGCTGCGTGCGCAAGAGTTCGAGCGCCGCCTTGTACTGGTCTTCGTTGAGCTCGTAAGGGTCCTTGATGCCGAGTTCCGGCTTGTGGAACATCAAATAGTTGGCGGCGTCGGCGATATGGATCGGCCCGTCATAGGCCTGGACGCGGCCCTTGTTCGACTTGCCGTCGGGCAGCTTCATTTCCTCGAAGACGACGTTCCAGCTCTTGGGCGCTTCCTTGAAGACTTCGGTGTTGTACATCAGGATGTTCGGACCCCACTGGTAGGGAACGCCGTAATGGACCTTGTCGACGGTGAACCAGGGCGCGTCCTTCAGCCGGTCGTCGACGGTCTTCCAGCTCGGGATGAGATCGGTGTTGATCGGCTGCACGCGCTTGCCGGCAACGAGGCGCAGTGAAGCATCGCCCGAAGCGGTGACCAGGTCGAAGCCGCCCTCGTTCATCAGGGAGACCATCTCGTCCGAGGTGTTGGCGGTCTTGACGTTGACCTTGCACCCGCTTTCCTTCTCGAAAGCCGTCACCCAATCGTAATTCTTGTCGGTCTCGCCGCGCTCGATATAGCCCGGCCAGGCAACGATGTTGACCTCGCCCTCGCCCTTGCCGAGTTCCTTGACCTGGGCCATGGCCTGACCGGAAAAAGTCAGCGCGACAGTCAGCGCCGTGCACGACTTCAGGAATGCATTCATCGTCGATCTCCCATTTTGGCGCATGACCCCGAAAACCGGCTCGGTTTTCGGAAAGGATCATGCGCAAACTACAAAGGGTCGGAGCTTCATGCTCCGACGGCAGCGCTCTCGGGGCGCAGCTTTGTTCCCTGAGCGAAGGTGCGGTGAAAAAGCCGGTTTCGCAAATTCATTTATCAGAAAGCCGATATCGGTTTTACCGATACTTTGTTGACGCAATTCCGGGCGGAAGGCTACGGCGAAGTCGCCGAACCCAACCGCTCCACATGATCATGGCCGCTGGCGCACCATGCGCTGCGACTGCGCGAGGCCAATGAAATCGCGAGCCGCCTGCGGCAGGGCGGAGCCGCGACGCCACACCGTGCCGACCTGGACCACCGGCAGCGAGCCGGAAACGTCGCGCGATTCGATGCGGTCGCCTTCCAGCGACCAGGGCCTGTAGACGAGGTCGGGCAGCAGCGCCACGCCGGCGCCGGTGGCGACCAGGCTGCGCACCGCCTCGACCGAGCGGGTGCGGAAGGCGACATGCGGCCTGGCGCCGATCGCCGACAGCAGCTTGCCGGTGTTCTCCTCGATCTCGTCGACGGTGAGCATGATCAGCGGCTCGGAGACGATGTCATTGACCCCGATAATGTCGGCACTGGCGAGCCTGTGGCTGAGCGGAATCCACAGCCTGTAGGCCGAGACTTCCAGGATTTCCGACTGCAGCGCCGTGCGGTCGCGCAGGTTGGACGTCACCATGACGGCGATGTCGAGCTTGCCGCCGACCAGAAGGTGCTCGAGATAATCGCCATTGTCCTCGATTGCCGAGACCTCGACGCCGGGATAGGCGCGCCGGTAGCGGGCGAGCAGGTCGGACAGCACATAGCCGGCAACCAGCGAGGTGACGCCGAGCTGCAGACGGCCGCCAGCGGCGGCCTGCTCGCTGGAGAAAGAGCGGCGCGCGTCGGAAACGTCGGCCAGGATCTTGGTCGCGTGGCGCAGGAACTGGTGGCCCTTGTGGGTGATGTTGAGGCCACGTGGATGGCGCTCGAAGAGCTCGACGCCGAGATCGCTCTCCAGTTCCTTGATCGCCTCGGTGACCGAGGACTGGGAAATCGACAGGTTCTGCGCGGCGCCCGAGACGGTGCCCTGCTCGGCGACGGCGACGAAGAACTGCAATTGGCGGATGGTGAAAGCCATGGCCGGACTAAACACCGGCCAACGTGGCGTTGGGAAGTGGGGCAAGGTCCGAAACTTGACGACCTTCCGATTCGTAACTAACTAAGTTACATGAAACGCAACAGCCGCCTGTCCTCAACCCTGCATATCCTCGTCCATATGGCCGACGCCCCCGAGCGGGCACTGACCTCCGAACAGCTTGCCGGCTTCATCCACACCAACCCGGTGGTGGTGCGCCGCACCATTGCCGGGCTGCGGGAGGCCGGCATCGTCACCTCGTCGCGCGGCCATGGCGGCGGCTGGCAGCTCGGCCGCGCGCCGGACAAGATCTCGCTGGCCGAGATCAGCGGCGCGCTCGGCGAGACGCTGTTGCCGTTCAGCACCGAACCGGAAAGTCCCGGATGCCTAGTCGAGCAGGCGGTGATCGCCGTGCTCGACGATTTTCGCCTGGAGGCGGAAAGGCTGCTCACTGAGCGGCTCGGCCATATCACGCTGGCCGACCTGACGGCCGATTTCCGCCGCCGTTATGACCTCATTGGAGTATCCAGCCATGCAGTATGATGTGATCGTCGTCGGCGGCAGCTTTGCCGGCCTGTCCGCCGCCATGTATGCGGCGCGCGGGCGGCGCAAGGTGCTGGTGATCGATGCCGGCGAGCCGCGGAATCGATTTGCCGAGCATTCGCACGGCTTCTTCGGCCAGGACGGACGGGCGCCGGCGGACATTCTCGGCGAGGCCAAGGCACAGCTGCTCGCCTATCCCGTCGTCACGGTGATCGAGGGCCGCGCCGAGCGGGCCGCCATTGCCGGCACTGGATTCGAGGTTCGGATGGACGATGGCGAGCGTTTCGGTGCGACGCGGCTGGTGCTGGCCACCGGCGTCCGGGACATCCTGCCGGACGTTCCAGGACTTGCCGCGCATTGGGGCAAGACGGTGCTGCATTGCCCTTATTGCCACGGCTACGAGGTGGCCGGCGGGCCGCTCGGCGTGCTGGCGACCGGACCGATGTCGCTGCACCAGGCCGAGCTGATCTCCGACTGGGGCGACGTCACGCTGTTCGCCGACGGTTTGTTCGAACCGGACGCTGACCAGGCGCGGATATTGGAGAAGCGCAACATCCGGTTCGAGCCGGGCAAGGTGAGCGAAGTGCAGAACGACGGGTCCGGCGGTCTGGTCGTCAGGCTCGACGGCAATCGCACCGCGAGCCTGCGGGCGCTGTTCACCGCGCCGCGCAACGTGATGGCAAGCCCGCTCGCCGAGCAGCTGGGCTGCGCCTTCAACGAAGGCCCGTTCGGCAAGGCGATCGTCGTGGACGACAAGCAGCAGACATCGGTGCCTGGCGTCTTCGCGGCAGGAGACGCCGCGCGCCTGATGCACAACATCGCCTTCGCGGTGTCGGGCGGCGCGATGGCCGGGGTTGCGGCGCACCAGTCGCTGGTGTTCGGCTAGCTCTTATTCCTTGGGCGACGTCAGGCCGCGGCGATACTGACCCGGGCCCCGGCCTGGCTCAGCGCTGCGGCTATATCGCGCGGCGGCGGCTGGTCGGTGGCAAGCTCGGAAAAGCCGTCGAAGCCGCAGACCCGGACCAGGCCTTGCCGGCCGAACTTGGAATGGTCGGTGACGACCAGCGAGCGATGGCCGCGCGACAGCACCATGCGGGCGAACTCCGCCTCGTCCAGATCATAGTCGGTCAGGCCGGCGGCCGCATCGACGGCTCCGATCGAGATCACGGCATGATCGACCGAAAAGCGGCTGACGAACTCGATCGCCGAAATGCCGAAAGCCGCGCCCGAATCGCTGCGCAGCTCGCCGCCCGCCATATAGACCTTGTTGCCGTTCACCGTCGCCAGCGTACGGGCAATGTCGGAGGAATTGGTGACCACCGTCAGCCGGCGATGGCCGAGCAGCTCGCGCGCAAGGAAGGATGTGGTCGTGCCGGTATCGAGCATGATCGCCTCGCCATCGCGGATCGTAGCCGCGACCATCCTGGCGATCAGGCGCTTGGCTTCGGCATTTTCGCGCATGCGCCGCTCGAACGGCGCCTCGCCCAGCATCGAGGAAAGGCCAACGGCACCATGCATCTTCAGCACCGAGCCGTCATCGGCGAGCGGCTTGACGTCGCGCCGCACGGTTTCCAGCGAGACGCCGAGCCGCTCGGCAAGGCTGGCTATGGTGATCGTGCCCTCCTCGCTGAGGAGCCGCAGGATTTCGCCATGCCGTTTCGAATGGATCATCGGGGCGTCCGGGAATTTTGACCGAATTTAAGGCTTTGCCCACGCTTTGAAAGGAGTCCCTTATATTTTCGGGCAAAACACCCAAAAAAGGTCACAGCTTTTGGATTGACAGCGCTGCCACGCTGGCGTGACATTGACCTTGTGACAGGCTCGGAACTGCCGCGGGAGGGTGATGGCAGAGCCGCAACCTAGTGACCAGATCGCCTGGAACCAGCCAGGCGCGAGCTTTTATCGAATCCGCGGGGGCGGATGCCGGGATATCATACCTGGCCAAGGGGCTCGTCGGTGCGGTGCGGGATACCGATCCTGGCGTCTCGCACCGACGAGGCTTTTTCATGTTCTCCCAGCCTTGTTTTCCGCGGGACCGGTTGGGGCCGGAGCGAAGCCGTGAGTGCCGAAGACCGCATCCGCGCCTTGCCGTGCTGGAACGGCGGCATTGAGATCGAGCCGCTGCCGGGCGGCCTCAGCAACGCCAATTTTGTCGTCACCGACGCGGCCGGGCGGCATGTCGTGCGCTTCGGCCAGGACTTCCCTTTCCACCATGTCTTTCGCGAGCGCGAGGTGATGACGGCACGGGCGGCGCATGCGGCAGGCTTCGCGCCGGCCGTGCATTATGCCGAGCCCGGCATCCTGGTGACGGAATTTCTCGGCGCCAAGACCTTCCTGGGAGAGGATGTGCGGGCCAATCTCGGCCGCGTGGCCGCGCTGCTGCGCGGCTTTCACCGTGAGATGCCGAAGCATGTCTCCGGCGCCGGCTTCATGTTCTGGGTGTTCCACGTCATTCGCGACTATGCGCGCACGCTGGACGAGGGCGGCAGCCGCAAGAGGGCTGAGCTGCCACGTTATCTGGCCCTGGCGGACGAGCTCGAGCGGGCGCAAAAACTGCTGCCCATCGTCTTCGGCCATAACGATCTTTTGCCGGCAAACATCCTCGACGACGGCAAGCGACTGTGGCTGATCGACTTCGAGTATGCCGGCTTCAACACGGCAATGTTCGACCTCGCCGGCGCCGCCTCGAACGCCGGCCTGAGCGATGACGAATCCTTCGCCTTCATGACCGCCTACTTCATGAAGGAGCCGGACGGCGAAATCCGCCGCTCGCATGCCGCCATGCAATGCGCCTCGCTGCTGCGCGAAGCGATGTGGAGCATGGTGTCCGAGCTTTATCTCGATGCGCCCGGCATCGACTATGTCGCCTATAGCGAGGAAAACCTCGTCCGGCTCGACGCGGCGCTGGACAACTACCGGACGAAATACGGAACCAGATCATGACCTTGCCCGGCCATGCCGAAATCGTCGTCGTCGGCGGCGGCATCATCGGCTGTTCCACTGCCTACCACCTGGCGCGCGACCATAGGACGGACGTGGTGCTGCTCGAACAGGGCAAGCTGACCTCGGGCTCGACCTGGCACGCCGCCGGCCTGGTCGGGCAGCTGCGCTCCTCGGCCTCGATCACGCGCGTGCTCAAATATTCGGTCGAGCTTTACAAGGGGCTGGAGGCCGAGACGGGCCTGGCGACCGGCTGGAAGATGACCGGCTGCCTGCGGCTGGCGACGAACGCCGACCGCTGGACCGAGTTCAAGCGGCTGGCGACCACGGCCAAAAGCTTCGGCATGGATATGCAGCTGCTGTCGCCGGCGGAAGTGAAGCGCATGTGGCCGCTGATGGAGACAAGCGACCTTGTCGGCGCTTCCTGGCTGCCGACCGACGGACAGGCAAGCCCCTCAGACATCGCCCAGTCGC
Organism: Mesorhizobium sp. B2-8-9; assembly: GCF_006439475.1. Classification (NCBI taxonomy): domain Bacteria; kingdom Pseudomonadati; phylum Pseudomonadota; class Alphaproteobacteria; order Hyphomicrobiales; family Phyllobacteriaceae; genus Mesorhizobium; species Mesorhizobium sp. B2-8-9. The sequence goes on from NZ_VFTQ01000015.1 coordinate 134,585, forward strand.
TCGCCAAGGGCGCGCGCATGCATGGCGCGAAACTGTTCGAGGGCGTGCGCGTCACCGGCTTTATGATGAAGGACGGCCGCGTCACAGCGGTGAAAACTTCACAAGGCGACATCGCCTGCGACAAGGTGGTGAACTGCGCTGGACAATGGGCAAGGCAGGTCGGCGCGATGGCCGGCATCAACGTGCCGCTGCAGCCGGTCAAGCACCAGTACATCATCACCGAGAAGATCGCGGGCCTTGCGACCGACGCGCCGACAATCCGCGACCCCGACCGCCGCACCTATTTCAAGGAAGAGGTCGGCGGGCTGGTGATGGGCGGCTATGAGCCCAACCCGCAGGCCTGGGCAACCGGACTTCCCGGCGGCGATGTCCCGAACGACTGGGAGTTCCGCCTGTTCGACGACGACTACGATCATTTCGAGCAGCACATGGCCCAGGCGATCGTGCGCGTTCCGGCGCTGCAAACCGCCGGCGTCAAGCAGATGATCAACGGTTCGGAGAGTTTCACGCCGGACGGCAACTTCATCCTCGGCGCAGCGCCCGAATGCGCCAACATGTTCGTCGGCGCCGGCTTCAACGCCTTCGGCATAGCGTCCGGCGGCGGCGCCGGCTGGGTGCTGGCGCAATGGGTGGCCGACGGCGAGGCGCCGCTCGACCTGTGGGTGGTCGACATCCGCCGCTTCTCCGGCCTGCACCGCGACCGCGACTGGGTCCGCGACCGCACGCTGGAAGCCTATGGCAAGCACTACACGATCGGCTTCCCGCACGAGGAATATCTGTCCGGGCGGCCGCGCATCGTCTCGCCGCTCTACGAGCGGCTGAAGACGTATCGCGCCGTGTTCGGCTCCAAGCTTGGCTGGGAGCGGCCGAACTGGTTCGCGCCGGATGGCGCGGGCGCCGAGGACGTCTATTCGATGGGCCGGCAGAACTGGTTCGGCGCGATCGGCGACGAGCACCGTCATGTGCGCGAGAAGGTCGGCATCTTCGACCAGTCCTCCTTCGCCAAATATGAGCTGACCGGCACTGACGCGCTGAAGGCGCTCGACTGGATCTGCGCCAACGACGTCGACAAGCCGGTCGGACGGCTGACCTACACGCAGCTGCTCAACACGCGCGGCGGCATCGAGGCAGACCTTACCGTGTCGCGGCTCGACGAGGACCGGTTCTACATCGTCACCGGCACCGGCTTCCGCACGCATGACCTCTCCTGGATCGGCGACCATATCGGCCCCGGCCTGGATGCCAGACTGACCGACGTCACGGAGGATTTCGGCACGCTGTCGCTGATGGGGCCGCGCGCCCGCGACGTGCTGTCGGTGGTGACGGACGCCGATGTCTCAAACGCCGCCTTCCCCTTCGGCCATGCGCGCGAGATCGCAATAGCCGGCCACAGCGTGAAGGCGCTGCGCGTCACCTATGTCGGGGAACTGGGCTGGGAGCTGCATGTGCCGATCGCCGCCACCGGCGAGGTTTTCGATGCGCTGATGGCGGCGGGCAATGCGCATGGCATTCGCCCGGTCGGCTACCGGGCGCTGGAATCGCTGCGACTGGAGAAGGGCTATCGCGCCTGGGGTTCCGACATCACGCCGAACGATATGCCGCAGGAGGCGGGGCTCGGCTGGGCCGTGAAGCTTCGCAAGAATACCGACTTCGTCGGACGCCGGGCGCTGGAGAAGGCAGCCGGCAAGCCACCGATGAAACGCTTTGCCGGCTTCACGGTGGACGACCCGGAGATCGTGCTGGTCGGACGCGAGACGATCCTGCGCAATGGCGACCCGGTCGGTTACCTGACCAGCGGCGGCTACGGCTACACGGTGGAGAAGAACATCGGCTACGGCTATGTGCGCAATGCCGACGGCGTCAGCGACGATTTTCTGGCCTCGGGCGACTATGAGCTTGTCGTGGCGATGGAGCGCACGCCGGCAAAGATCCATCTCGAGGCGATGTACGATCCGGCCGGGGCAAGGATTAAGGCCTGATCGACGAAACGGTCAGTTGACGCGCAGCACAAGCCCCCTGCTCGGCACGGTATCGGACTCGCCCGGCATCGAGGCGTAAGGCGCCGTTTCCTCGACGCGCTTCAACCTGCCCTGAGCCTCAAGTCCGGCAATGCGCTCGGCGAAGCCTGATTGCCACAGCGTGTTCTTGACGGTCAGCACGATGATCCCGCCTGGACGGCAGATGCGGATCAACTCGTCCAGCCCCTCGATCCCGACATGGCCCGAAGTGAAGACGCCCGCCGAAACAATGCCGGCATAGGCGTCGTTGGCAAAGGGCAGAGCATCGCCCATCGCCAGGCGATGCAGCGCCGTGTAGACGCCCTTGGCGCCGGCCTTGTCCAGCATGCCTTGCGAGATGTCGAGTGCCTCGACCGTCGGATAGCCGGTGATGGCCAGCCATTCGCCGATCAGGCCGGTGCCGGCGCCGGCATCGAGCAAGGGTTCGGCGCCGCGCGGCAGGTGGCGGGTAAGCAGCGCCAAGCAGATCGTCGGGTGGCGATAGCCGGCGGACGACATGTCGGCGTCATAGGTCTCGGCCCAACTGTCATAGACCGCGGCCACTTCCTCCGGCCGCTTGGCGGCGTAGGCCGCGCTTAGCGCGTTGCTGTGCTTGCCGTCCGCCATTTCTGCTCCCGCCGCCGATTCGTACCCGCAATGGTAGCCAAGCGGCAAAAACTGTGGAACCGTTCCGCTGTAAAACATCGTGTGATGGTAAAGGGGATGACGATGGACGAGGCGCGCGCCGCGTTGGCCGCCATTCCGGCGCTGGCAGGCTATGACGGGCCGCTGGAGCGTTTGGCCGGCCTGACCAACAAGGTCTACCGGGCCGGCGAAGCGTGTCTGCGCATTCCCGGCAAGGGCACGGAAGAATATATCAACCGCGCCAACGAGGCGGTGGCGGCGCGCGAGGCGGCCAAGGCCGGAGTCAGCCCCGAGGTGCTTTATGCCGATCCGGCGTCCGGCCTGATGGCGACGCGCTTTATCGCCGGCGCCGAGACGATGTCGCCGGAGAAATTCAAGGCGCGGTCGGGCAGCCCCGCGCGAGCGGGCTACGCCTTCCGCAAGCTGCATGCTTCGGGCGCGGTGTTCCCCTTCCGCTTCGAATTGTTCGCGATGATCGACGACTATCTCAAGGTCTTATCGACGAAGGACGTGGCGCTGCCCGCCGGCTATCACGACGTGGTGCGCGAGGCAGGCGCGGTGCGCGCCGCGCTCGCCGCGCACCCTATCCCGCTCGCCGCCTGCCATTGCGATCCGCTGTGCGAAAATTTCCTTGATACGGGCGAGCGGATGTGGATCGTCGACTGGGAATATTCCGGCATGAACGATCCGCTGTGGGACCTCGGCGACCTTTCGGTCGAGGGCAGGTTCGATGCGGCCCAGGACGAGGAACTGATGCGCGCCTATTTCGGCGGCGAGGCGAGGCCGGCGGCGCGCGGACGTATCGTCATCTACAAGGCGATGTGCGACCTTTTATGGACGCTCTGGGGATTGATCCAGCTCGCCAACGACAATCCGGCCGACGATTTCCGCGCCTATGCCGACGGTCGCTTTGTCCGCTGCAAGGCGCTGATGGAGACCGCGGAATTTTCGCGGCATCTCGCCGCCGTGCGCGCGGGTTAGGCACCGGAAAGCCAAGCCTTCAAGCTTTTGTTTTCATACATGTCGTTATCGCAAAACCGCTGCACACTTTTGCGCGACATGCATTAATTCACGCCCTTCGGCACGTTCTCCGGCGGCACCTCGGTCTCCACCACCTTCTGGCGATGGAAGATGAACATGCCGGCAAGCACGACGATGGCGGCGCCGACGAGGATGCGCGGGCTGGGCATGTCGCCGAAGAAGGCCAGTCCGAAGACCACCGCCCACAGAAGCAGGCTGTAGTGCAGCGGCGCCAGCGTCGAGGCCGGCGCCAGCTTCAGCGCCCTCGTGATCATCAGATGCGCGGCGCAGGAGACGACGCCGAGCAGTAGCATGGCGCCGAAATCGAGCGCCGACGGCGTGCGCCAGGCGCCGATGGTGAGCAGGCCGCCGACGATCAGCGTGCCGATCGTCTGCCAGGTGACCAAGGTCGTGTCGCTGGTGCCGCGCAGGAGGCGGCCGAGGATGATGGCGAAGCCGAAGGCGATGCTGCCCACCAGCGCAAAGGCCGACGACAGCGAGAAGGCCGCCGAGGACGGCTTGAGAATGATCAGCACGCCGCAGAAGCCGACCAGGATTGCCAGCCAGCGCCGCCAGCCGACCTTTTCGCCGAGCAAGAGGTGCGACAGCGCCGCGACGTAGATCGGCCCGGCCATGTAGAAGCTCATCACGTCGGCCAGCGGCAGGTAGACGACTGCGGCGTAGAAAAGCCCGGTATCAGTCGTGGTGGCCACGACGCGCAGGACCTGCAACAGCGGCCGGTCCATATGGAACAGCTTGCCGGTGCCCTGGTTGGCGATCATCGGGCCGAGCACGATGAAGGCGCCGATCGAGCGGATCAGCACCACTTGTCCGACCGAGAACGAGGCGACCAGCCATTTGCCCATCGCGTCGTTCAGCGCGAACATGAAGTCGCCGGCCAGCATCAACAGGATGCCGGCGAGCAACATGTTCCTGATCGTGAAATTTCGGGCGAGCAAGGCCATGCCGCTCCCTAGCCGCAAGAGGCCGGCTTGACGAGGGAAATCCGTAAGACCAGCGGAAATCGAGGCTGGCCGAAGCGCTGGAACTTCGTCATCCACGGGCGGAGCGGGAGCGAAGCGGACGCGCAGACCCGAGGATCCATTCCGTGACCTCGCGCGAAGAGCGAAACGCGGCGCAGGACGGAGGCCATTCTGGACCGCCGCAAAGCTCGTAGATCACGGAACGGGATTCTATGGTCTGCGCTGCGTCGCTTCGCTCCTTGCTTCGCCATAGAATGACGAGGTCACGAGCGTTCCGGCCAAGTGCAAACCGTGATGTTCTGCCCCAACAAAGCAGATCGCTGACCTGGATTGGCGAAAGCGCCACCAACGCGAGTGGTCGAACCGGGAGCGGAGACCTACGCTGTCTTATGCCGCCGGTTGACCTGCGCCGGCCGTCCCGCGATCGACAGCCGCGTTTCCTGCCTGGTCCGCTCAGCCACCACCTTGCCCCTGGCGATGACGCAGAGACGCTCGGGGCGCAGGCGAACGGCCTCGATCGCATTGCCGGCATCGAGCACAACGAGGCTCGCCCGCTTGCCGACGGCAAGGCCCAGATGATCGAGCCCCATGATGGCGGCGTTGACGTTGGTCACCATGTCGAAGCAGCGCGCCATGTCGGCCGGGCTCGACATCTGCGCGACATGCAGGCCCATGAAGGCGACGTCGAGCATGTCGGCGGTGCCCAGCGAATACCAGGGATCGAGCACGCAATCCTGGCCCCAGCCGACGCGGATGCCGAGCGCCTGCATCTCCTTGACACGGGTCAGGCCGCGCCGCTTCGGGAAGGTGTCGTGGCGCCCCTGCAGCATGATGTTGATCAGCGGATTGGGGATTGCCGATACACCGGCCTCGGCGATGAGCGGCAAAAGCTTCGAGACGTAATAATTGTCCATCGAATGCATCGATGTGAGGTGCGAGCCGGCCACCCTGCCCTGCAACCCAAGGCGCTGCGTTTCGTAGGCCAGCTGCTCGATATGGCGCGACAGCGGATCGTCGGTCTCGTCGCAATGCATGTCGACCATCAGGCCGCGTTTGGCCGCGATCTCGCAAAGCTCCGTCACCGAGCGGGCGCCCTCGGCCATGGTGCGCTCGAAATGCGGGATGCCGCCTACGATGTCGACGCCCATGTCGAGCGCGCGGGTGGTGTTTTCATGAGCATTCGGCGAGCGGTAGAGGCCGTCCTGCGGAAACGCGACCAGTTGCAGGTCGATATAAGGCGCGACGGTTTTCTTGACGTCGAGCAGGGCTTCCACCGCGAGCAGCCGGTCGTCGCAGACATCGACATGGCTGCGGATGGCGAGCAGGCCCATCGACACGGCCCAGTCGCAATAGGCGAGCGCGCGCTCGCGCACGGCCTCATGCGTCAAAAGCGGCTTCAGCTCGCCCCAGAGCGCGATGCCCTCGAGCAGCGTGCCCGACGCATTGATGCGCGGAATGCCGTAGGAGAGCGTGGCGTCCATATGGAAATGTGGATCAACGAAAGGCGGCGAGACGAGATTGCCGCTCGCGTCGATTTCGGCCGCCGCCGAACCCGGGAGCTTTGGTTCGATCGCGACGATGGCCTCGCCCGCAATCCCTATGTCGGCAATCCTGCCATCCGGCAGCGTGCCGCCGCGCACGATCAAGTCGAAATCCATCTGCCGTCGTCCCCAATACCAGAATCGGCTGCTATCGTGACCGAAAAGACAGCCTGCCGCAGCCTTTTCTTTCCCTCGACGGCGAAAGGTTCCATCCGGCCTCAACTCGCTCTATAAGCCGCCACGCGCCCTTGTGGCGAATCCGAATTTCTCACAGCCAGCCATAGGATCGGCCGTTGTTTCGCTTCTTCCGCTCGACGGAAAACCAACGCCTCATCGCGAGGCTGGTAAGAGAATCCTTCCATGACCATAAGTTCGGCTATGGCGCGGCCATATTGTCGATGCTGGTGGTCGCCCTCATGACGGGGGCAAGCGCCTGGATCCTGCGCGAAATCACCAACGAGTTCGTGGTCTATAAGCGGATAGACCGCGTCAACCTGATTGCCGGGGGTGTGGCGGCGATCTTTGTTCTCAAGGGCATCGCGACCTTCGTCCAGACCTATTTCATGAGCCGCGTCGGCAATGCCATCATTGCCGACCGGCAGCGCAAGATCTACGACCGTATCCTGGCGCAAGGTATCGAATTCTACCATTCGACCTCGTCTTCCGACCTGATCACCCGCATGACCAACAACGCGCAGGCGGCGCGCAGCGTGCTCGACCTCGTCGTCACGTCCTATGTGCGCGACCTGGTGACTTTGGTTGTGCTGGTGATGGTCATGGTCTGGCAACAGCCGGCGCTGTCGCTGATCTGCTTCGTCGTCGGACCGGTGGCGATCTATGGCGTCAACCGCATCCTGAGACGCGTCCGCAAGATCGCGGCGATGGAATTCATCTCGCTCGGCCAGATCGTGCATGTGATGCAGGAAACGGCCATCGGCGTGCGGGTCGTCAAATCCTTCAATCTCGAAGCCGCGATGCGCAAGCGTATGCACAAGGCGGTGTCGGACGTCGAAACCCGGGCCAACAACATCGCCACGCTGGAAGCCGCCACCAGCCCGGTGATGGAAACGCTGGCCGGGCTGGCGATTGCCGGCGCCGTGCTGGTCAGCGGCCTGCTGGTGCTGCAGGGCGGCCAGATGCCGGGCAACATCATGGCCTTCATCGCCGCGCTGCTGCTGGCTTATGAGCCGGCAAAGCGCCTGGCCCGCGTCCGCATCTCGCTGGAGACGGGCATTGTCGGCGTGCGCATGATGTTCCAGCTCGCCGACCGGCCGCTGACGCTGGCCGAGAAACCCGGCGCCACGCCGCTCCAACCCGGTCCGGGCGAAATCCGCTTCGACAATGTCAGCTTCGCCTATCCGGAAAGCCCTCCGGTGTTCGAAGGATTCAACCTGACGCTTGACGCCGGCAAGATGACGGCGCTGGTCGGACCGTCGGGCAGCGGCAAGTCGACGATCCTGAACCTGATCATGCGCATGTATGATCCGCAGACCGGCAAGGTGATGTTCGACGGCCAGGACATCTCGTTCGCGACGCTCGATTCGCTCAGAAGCAAGATCGCCTATGTCAGCCAGGACACGTTCCTGTTTGCCGGCACCGTCATGCACAACATCCGCCTCGGCCGCGAGGACGCGACCGACGAAGAGGTGGTCGCCGCCGCCAAGGCCGCCAACGCGCATGACTTCATCAGCGCCATGACCAAGGGTTACGATACGGAGGTCGGCGAGAACGGCTCGCTGTTGTCCGGAGGCCAGCGCCAGCGCATTTCGATCGCGCGCGCCATGCTGCGGAACGCCGAGATCCTGCTGCTCGACGAGGCGACCAGCGCGCTCGATGCCGAATCGGAAGCGCTGTTCCGCGACGCGCTGCAGCAGCTTACCGTCGGGCGCACGACGATCGTGATCGCGCACCGGCTGTCGACCGTGCACCAGGCCGACACGATCGTGGTGCTGGAAAAGGGCAAGGTGGTGGAAAGCGGCCCGCACAAGACGCTGCTCAAGCAGGGCGGGCTCTACCAGAAGCTTTATGAATATCAGCTGATGCCGTGACGCAGCGCCTCTCCTTCTCCCCCTGCGGGAGAAGGAGTCGCCGAAGGCGACGGATGAGAGGTGTTCCAGCTTGGTGGCGCCGTTCATCCAGTCGGAATTTGCGAGCGTCTCGCTCCGCTGGAGCACCCCTCATCCGTCTCGGCGCTGCGCGCCGATCCACCTTCTCCCACAAGGGGAGAAGGGGAAACCTGCCCTACTCCGGCACTTTGCGCACCGCGCCCTTGTCGGCGCTGGTGGCGAAAGCCGCATAGGCACGCAATGCCGTCGTCACCTTGCGCTTGCGCTTCTCGGCCGGCTTCCAGGCATCGGTGCCCTTGGCCGCCATCGCCTTGCGGCGCGTATCGAGCTCGGCCTCGCTGACGGCGAGATTGATCTTGCGGTTGGGAATGTCGATCTCGATCGTGTCGCCTTCCTGGACCAGGCCGATCGTGCCGCCTTCGGCGGCTTCCGGCGAGACGTGGCCAATGGAAAGGCCCGACGTGCCGCCGGAGAAGCGGCCGTCGGTGATCAGCGCGCAGGCTTTGCCGAGGCCCTTCGACTTCAGGTAGCTGGTCGGGTAGAGCATCTCCTGCATGCCGGGGCCGCCGCGCGGTCCCTCGTAGCGGATGACGACGATGTCGCCGGCCTTGATCTCGTTGCCGAGGATCGCCTTGACCGAGGCGTCCTGGCTTTCGAAGACGCGGGCCGGGCCGGTGAATTTCAGGATGGACTCATCCACGCCGGCAGTCTTCACGATGCAGCCGTCGAGCGCCAGATTGCCCTTCAAGACGGCAAGACCGCCATCCTTCGAGAACGGCGTCCTGGCCGAGCGGATGACGCCCTTCTCACGGTCGAGATCGAGTTCGTCCCAGCGGCGGTCCTGGCTGAAGGCGACCTGCGTCGGCACGCCGCCGGGAGCGGCGAGGAAGAAGTCGCGGACGTTTTCGGCAGAGGTGCGTGAAATATCCCAGTGGTCGAGGGCCTCGCCGAGGGTCGCCGTATGCACTGTCGGCAGGTCGCGATTGATCAGACCGGCCTCGTCGAGCTGGCCGAGGATGGCCATGATGCCGCCGGCGCGGTGGACGTCCTCCATGTGGACATCGGACTTGGCCGGCGCCACCTTGCAAAGCACCGGCACCTTGCGCGACAGCCGGTCGATGTCCCCCATGGTGAAGTCGACCTCTCCTTCATGCGCGGCGGCAAGGATATGCAGCACCGTGTTGGTCGAACCGCCCATGGCGATGTCGAGCGCCATGGCGTTCTCGAAGGCACCCTTGGAGGCGATGCTGCGCGGCAGTGCCGTTTCGTCGTCCTGCTCGTAATAGCGCTGGGCGAGATCGACGACGAGATGGCCGGCCTCCACGAACAGGCGCTTGCGGTCGGCATGGGTGGCCAAGGTCGACCCGTTGCCCGGAAGCGACAGACCCAGCGCCTCGGTCAGGCAGTTCATCGAATTGGCGGTGAACATTCCGGAGCAGGAGCCGCAGGTCGGGCAGGCCGAGCGCTCGATGACCTTGACGTCCTCATCGGAGATCTTGTCGTCGGCGGCCGCGACCATGGCGTCGACCAGATCGAGCGCCTGCGCCTTGCCGGCCAGCACCACCTTGCCGGCCTCCATCGGACCGCCGGAAACGAAGACGGTCGGGATATTGAGGCGCAGCGAGGCCATCAGCATGCCGGGGGTGATCTTGTCGCAGTTGGAGATGCAGACCATGGCATCGGCGCAATGCGCGTTGACCATATATTCGACGGAATCGGCGATCAGCTCGCGCGACGGCAGCGAATAGAGCATGCCGTCGTGACCCATCGCGATGCCGTCGTCGACGGCGATGGTATTGAACTCCTTGGCGACGCCGCCGGCCTTCTCGATCTCGCGTGCGACGAGCTGGCCGAGATCCTTCAGATGGACATGGCCCGGCACGAACTGGGTGAAGGAATTGACCACCGCGATGATCGGCTTGCCGAAATCCGAATCCTTCATGCCGGTGGCGCGCCAGAGGCCGCGAGCGCCGGCCATGTTGCGGCCATGGGTGGTGGTGCGGGAACGATAGGCGGGCATTCGATTGTCCTTGCTGGCTGGCCACACCGATGCGCGGCGGGCGGCGCTCGAATTTAGTCGGCAGCGGTTATAGCGGCCATGTTCCGGCATGACCACCATTTTGCGCTGCGCCAGCATGCTTCGGCAAGTTTGCGCTTTTCAGGAAATTTTTGCTGCCGCTGTCGGATGACGCCTCGCTGAAGCGTCCTTGAGGCAGACGGCATCGAAATGGCACGAAATCGCCACCGAACCGTTTGACAACGAAGCCAACATGAAGCCCGAGGAGCAAGGCATGCAGAAGATCACCACCTTCCTGTGGTTCGACGACCAGGCCGAGGAGGCCATGAACCACTACATCTCCATCTTCAAGAATTCGAAGGTGCTGAGCGTGACGCGCTGGCCCAAGGGCCATCCCCAGGAAGGCCAGGTGCTGGTCGCCTCGTTCGAGCTCGACGGCGTGCAGTTCCAGGCCCTCAACGGCGGGCCGCAATACAAGTTCACCGAAGCGATCTCGCTGTCGATCGACTGCAAGACGCAGGAAGAGGTGGATCATTTCTGGACCAGGCTCACCGAAGGCGGCGAACCGGGACGCTGCAGCTGGCTGAAGGACAAATTCGGCGTTTCCTGGCAGGTCGTGCCGGAGCAACTACCGCGGCTGCTTCAGGATCCGGACCGCGAGAAAGCCGGCCGCGTGATGTCCGCGATGATGCAGATGGGCAAGATCGACATCGCCAAGATCGAGGAAGCGGCGAAGGGGTGAGCACTTTTTCCTTCTCCCCTTGTTTGTGGGAGAAGGTGGATCGGCGCGCAGCGCCGAGACGGATGGGGTGTTCCAGCGGAGCGAGACGTCGGTGTTCCCTGGAACACCCCTCATCCGGCCGCTCCGCGGCCACCTTCCCCCACAAGGGGGAAGGGAGAAACACTCACGCCGCCTTATCACGCACCTGGTAATCCTTGACCGCGGTGAAGCGGATCGCTTTCCAACGCTCGGCTTCGTAGTTCAGCGAGAAGGCGTGCTGGGCGAGAAAGACCGGATCGTTGTCGAGGTCGCGGGCAATGTCGCCGCGATGCGCCTCGATGAAACGCTGGACTTCCGCCTTGTCGTCGGCCGAGATCCAGCGGCAGATCGAGAAACGCGACATCTCGAAATCAACCGGCAGCGTGTATTCGATGTTCAGCCGTTCCTTCAGAACGTCGAGCTGCAGCGCGCCGACGACGCCGACGATCGCCGGCGAGCCGTCCTCGGGCGAGAACAGCTGCACGACGCCTTCCTCGGCCATCTGGTGCAGGGCTTCCTTCAGCTTCTTGGCCTTCATGGCGTCGCCGAGGCGCACGCGGCGCAGGATTTCCGGGGCGAAGTTCGGCACGCCGCGGAACAGGATCTCCTCGCCTTCGGTCAGCGTGTCGCCGATGCGCAGCGTGCCGTGGTTGGGGATGCCGACGACGTCGCCGGCGAAAGCCTCGTCGGCGGTGACGCGGGTGCGGGCGAAGAAGAACTGCGGCGCCGACAGGCTCATCGGCTTACCGGTGCGCACCAGCTTGGCCTTCATGCCGCGCTCAAGCTTACCCGAGCAGACGCGGACGAAGGCGATGCGGTCGCGGTGGTTCGGATCCATGTTGGCCTGGATCTTGAAGACGAAGGAGGTCATCTTCTCCTCTGTCGCCTCCACAGTTCGCTCGTCGGCTTCCTGGGCGCGCGGCGGCGGGCCGTAGGCGCCGAGCGCCTCGATCAGGTCGCGCACGCCGTAATTGCGCAACGCCGAGCCGAAATAGACCGGCGTCAGGTGGCCTTCGCGAAAGGCTTCCACGTCGAGCGGACGACAAGCCTCCCGCGCGAGTTCCAGTTCCTCGATGAAGGCCTCGCGCTCGTTTTCGGGCAAAAGGCCGGCGACGCGGTTGGAATCGGGCCCGTTGACCGGCGTGCGCTCCTTTTCCGCGTCGCCCTTGCGCACCGCGTTCAGCGCCAGATGGTAGGTGCCGGAAAAGGTCCTGCCGCGGCCGATCGGCCAGGTGACCGGCGCGGTGTCCAGCGCCAGCTTCTGCTCGATCTCGTCGAGGATTTCGAACGGATCGCGGCTCTCGCGGTCCATCTTGTTGACGAAGGTTATGATCGGAATGTCGCGCAGCCGACAGACCTCGAACAATTTCAGCGTGCGCGGCTCGATGCCCTTGGCGGCGTCGATGACCATGACCGCCGAATCCACCGCCGACAGCGTGCGATAAGTGTCGTCGGCGAAATCCTCGTGGCCGGGCGTGTCGAGCAGGTTGAAGACGTTGTCGTCATATTCGAAGGTCATCACCGAGGTAACGACCGAGATGCCGCGCTCGCGCTCGATCTTCATCCAGTCGGACCGGGTCTGGATGCGGTCCTTCTTGGCCTTAACCTCGCCGGCGAGCTGGATGGCGCCGCCGAACAGCAGCAGCTTTTCGGTGAGCGTGGTCTTGCCGGCGTCAGGGTGCGCGATGATCGCGAAGGTGCGGCGGCGCGATACCGCCTGTTCGATGTCTTCTGCCAATTTCTGGAATCCTGTCTGTGGCGCGGGCTTCTAGCAGCGCTTGTCCGGCGTGTCGACGGTTTTGGAGAGACCGGTTCGACCGGCGCAGCAGAGAGACGTGCCGTCGGCAAAAGACCTTGGTCCTCAATTCCACATTCCGTCGCGATCGGTCTTGCCGCCGTATCTGGTGACCGACGATATTTCCAAGCGTTTGATACCGATGTCGCGCAACAGGTAGTCCGGCAACTCGTCCAGCCAGGCGCGATCCCTGCGAATGCGGACCATCCGCGCGAGGACGCGCAGGCCGGAACGGCATATTTCGACGGCTGTCGCGAAGAAACGCCCGTTAACGGATGAGCGGGCGACGGGCTTCATTCCCATGCGAAGGGATGGCATGATCATCTTCCTTTTGTTTGAACGAAGGGATCGGGAGGGCCGTGCAGGCCCTCCCGAAGACGCTGCGCGTGTCAGGACCGGTCGTGCTCGCAGCTCACATACGGGTTCCAGTCGGCGAACATGCCGGCCGGGTTGTGCCGCCAGTGCCAGACATGGAGCTCGTAATACGGGTCCACCGGATGGACTCCCACCGTCGTCTTGCGCTGCAGGGTGCGGCCGAGGAATTCGGGTACACCTTTGCCCTTCCAGTCCTTTTCGAAGACGATGTATTCCATGCCGACGAGCTGCATCGAGCCATCGGCCTCCGGCTCGTAGGTCAGCACATCCGGCTCGCCGAGCACGAGCCTGCCGTCGCCGGCCCGCTCGGGATGGATGAAGTGGACGCCCATCGTTCCGTGCTGGTCATGCGTCGTGCATTCGAACAGTTGCCGATAGCCGTCCGCCTTGGCGACCTCGATGTCGAAATACTTGGCCGCCATCTCCCGAGACCGGTTGAGCACCGGATCGGGCATGTCGTGGGCGACCGCGGTGCCGCAAAACAGCGCGGAGGCGCCGACGGCAAGGACAATTTCGGCAAAGCGCTTCACGATCGATCCTCCCCGTCAGGCTGCGGCGTAAGCCGTCGTCGGATCGAACAGGCGCTTGACCTGCGTGATCTTCGTTGCCGGGAAGCCGCTCATCTTGGCATGACGCTGGATGATCGCCTCGTCCTTGGCGAGATAGACGCAAAAGGTCTTGTCGTCGGCCACGAAGGATTCGACCCACTGGATGTCGGGGCCAAGCTCGGCCAGAACGGCATTTGAGGCCTTGGACGCATCGCGAAGCTGCTCGCGCTCGAAGGTGCCGACCTTGGGAATCTCGCGTTCGATGATGTATTTGTGCATATCATAATCTCCTTGATCTGGGTTCAAATGCCACCGGGCGCCCGACCGGGTCGGTGCCCGTGACATCCCGGGGGCCGCTGAGCTAAACTGCAGCTTGGCCCGCCAGGCAGACGGAGAATTACGAAAGAGGCGGCCAACAGTCCTTACGCCGCCCTTATCTTATTCTGATCCTTTGCCTATTGTCGTTACAGGGATTGCTGCCGATGGGAATTTATTGCTTCGGCGACTTCGAACTCAATGAGGAGTCCCGCGCCCTTCGCCTCGCCGGAAGCGAGATCGAGGTGCAGCCCCTGGTCTTCGATTTCTTCGCCGTCCTGCTGCGCCATCAGGAGCGCGCCTTGAGCAAGGACGAATTGCTTGAGACGCTGTGGCCCGACGTGACGGTGACCGAGGCTTCGCTGCAGCGCGTGGCGAGCCTTGCCCGCGGCATCCTTCGCCAGGGCGGCATGGAGACGGCGCTGCGCAACCTGCCCCGCTTCGGCTACCGGATTTGCCTCGATCAGCCGGCCGCCTTGCAAACCAGGCCGGCGCCGGCCGATGGGGGCAGCAGGCCCTCGATCCCCGGCCTGCCAATTCTGTCGGCGCGGGCTGCCGTTGCAGCGAGGAAATGGCATGACGCCGCGGCCTCTTTCACGCAGGCGGATGCCGCCGACGAGCTGCTGACGGCCGATCTCGAGGAATGGGCGCTGGCGCTGGAATGCATGGGCCGGCCGGCCGAAGCCATTCCGCTTCTGGCGCGCGCGGTGACGGCTTACGGCGTGGCCGGCGAGCGACTGCGCGCGGCTTCCCCCGCAATCACCCTCGCCAGGATCCATCTCGAGAGAGGCGAGCTTGCCGTCGCCAAGGGCTGGCACAAGCGCGCCGCGCAGTTGATCGATACCGCTTCCGACAGCAGGGAGCACGGTCTCTGGTGCTGGATGGGGGCGCGCATCATGGGCGCGGAAGCCGAGCCGGAACAGGCGCTTGCGCTGGCTGAGCAAGCCTTCGCGGTCGGCAGGCACCTCGACGATCCGGTGGTGGAGTCGCTCGGCCTTATCTATCGCGGCTTCTTCAAGCTGTGTCTCGGTGAAACCAAAGCCGGGCAGGAGGATCAGGACCTTGCCGCCGCGCTCGGCCTGTCCAGCGATGTCGACCCGGTCGTCGGCGGGATCCTCTATTGCAACATTCTGTGGGCTTGCCGGAATTTCGGCGACTGGTCGCGCGCCAACCAATGGACGCTCGGCTACGAAGATTGGTGCAGGGGACACGGGTTGGAAGACCTTTCGGGCTCGTGCCGGCTGCATCGCGCCGAAGTGCTCGGCGTTCATGGCACGCTGAAGGAGGCGGAAGCGCTTGTGCGCGCGGCACTCGACCAGCTCGCACTCGACGCGCCCTGGGCGACCGGCGACGCCTTGCGCGTGCTGGGCGACATTCACCTGGCGGCCGGAGAATTCACGGAAGCCGAAACGGCCTACCGCGCATCGCACGCAGCAGGCTGGGATCCGCAGCCCGGACTTGCGCTGCTGCAACTCGAGCAAGGGCAGGCGGAGGCCGCTTTCAGCGCTCTCGAGCGTTCCCTGGTGGGCAATGGCTGGCCGACCTTGCTGCGGCGAGGCATGGTCCTCGCCACACTCGCCAAGGTGGCGGCGCGGACCAATCGGCGCGAGCGGGCGAAGGAGGTGATCGCCGAATTGGAGACCCAGCCGCAGCGCTGGCCGATGGCCTCCATCCAGGCGCTGACCGCGGAAGCCAAAGCGGAGCTTTTCATGCAGGAAGAGCGCCCCGCCGAGGCTGCCCGGGAGCTGCAGATCGCATGCTCGCACTGGAACGAGATCGGCTCGCCGATCAATGTCGCTGACGCCCGGCTGTCGCTCGCGGCGCTGCTCATCAGTATGGGCGATCGTTCCGGCGCTGAGCTGGAGCTCGGCACCGCGCTCGCGATTGCGAAGAAAGTCGACTCTTCACGGCTCATGCGGCGCTGCGACGAGCTGAAGGGCCTGATTGCCGGGGCGCAGGCGGTAGCGGCGGGCAGCGTCTAGCTCTCACTTGAGGTCTGCTCGGCGCGGTGGCATGAGAGGGAAATCTCTCTCAAAGGTCCGGCATGAGCAGTGCAAAGCAAGTCATCGTCATCGGCACCGGCATCATCGGCGCCTCGATCGCCTGGCATCTTGTGAAAGCCGGCGCGCGGGTGACGGTGGTTTCGGAAAGCGGCGCCGGCGGTGTCGCCACGCCGAATTCCTTTGCCTGGATCAATGCAAGCTGGGGCAATCCGGAAACCTATTTCCGGCTGCGCATCCGCGCCATGGCCGAATGGAAACGGCTGGCGAAGGACGTGCCGGGCCTGCCGGTCGCGTGGTGCGGCGGCCTGTGCTTCGACCTGCCCGCGGACAGGCTCGAGGCCTATGCGGCCGAGCATTCGTCCTGGGGCTATGGCATCGAACGGGTCGGGCGGGAACAGGCGGCGCGCATCGAGCCCAATTTGGCGGAGCTTCCCGAGTTTGCGCTTTATGTCGCGCAGGAAGGCGTGGCCGAGCCTGTGGCGACCACGAAGGCGCTGCTGGCCGACGCCGAACGGCGCGGCACGCGGGTCGTCACGGGAACCGTCGACAGGCTGGCGCTGGTCAACGGCAAGGTCACGGGCGTCGTCGCTTCGGGCGAGATCATCGCCGCCGACGAGGTGGTGATCGCAGCGGGCGCCGGCGCTCCGGCGATCGCCGCGACGGCAGGCATCAAGCTGCCGATCGAGACTCCGCCCGGTCTGATCGTGCATTCGCGACCGCACCCAAAGCTGCTCAACGGGCTGGTGCTGGCCGACAGACTGCATATGCGCCAAACCGCCGACGGCCGTATCATCGCCGGCTCGGATTTCGGCGGCGGCGATCCGGGCGAGAATCCGGAGGCCGCCGCGCAGGCGCTGTTCGCAGCGACGAAAGCGATGCTGCGCGACGCCAACGGGCTGGAATTCGATTTCCACACGATCGGCTACCGTCCGACGCCGGTCGACGGTTTCCCGATCGTCAGCCGCGCGGAAGGCATCGGCGCGCTCTACGTCGCCGTCACCCATTCCGGCATCACGCTGGCGCCGGCTATAGGCCTGTTTGCGGCCAGCGAAATCCTCGGCGACAAGCGCGATGCGTTGCTTGAACCCTACGCGCTGTCGCGTTTCGCTCAGTAGCCAGGAGGCCGGCGAAACCCTCCAGTGAGCGACGCAATCGCGGCTGCAATGCCGAGCAGCCGCGCTTCCGACCATTTCCTGCCGACCAATTGAAGGCCGACCGGCAAGCCGTCGCGGTCCTGCCCACAAGGGAACGCGAGCGCCGGATGGCTGGAATAGTTGAACACCGCGCCATAGGCCGGCAGCATCCAGTAGCTCTCTTCCTTGCCGTCGATCTTGAGCGGACTGCCCGGCTTGCAGTGCGGGAAGGCCGTGGTCATGGCCACCGGGCAGAGCAAGGCATCGCAGCTGTCAAAGAACCGCTCCCAGGCAAAGATCGACCGGTCGCGGCGGGCAAGCGCGGCGAACCAGCGCGACACCGGCGTCGGCTGCTCCGGCGGTTCCGGCTGCGCGGCTTCCAACATCATGCCGATCAATGCACCGCCTTCGGACAAATCGTCGTGCAGGTCGAGCTTCGGCAATTTCGCGCTCTCCACAGCCGCGCCAGCCGAGGCGAGCTTCGCGGCCAGGCCTTCTACGGCGGCGCGGATTTCGGCGGCAACCGGGAAGCCCGGGAAAGATTCGGCCACGGCGATGCGCAACGACTTGAGTTCGAGTTTCGGCACCGGCTCAACCGGCACGGGCGCCAGGTCGGTGTCCGCGCGGTCCGGTCCCGCAATGATCCGATAGATCAGCGCCAGATCCTCGATGTTGCGAGCAAGCGGGCCAACACATGACATCAGCCGCACGCTGCGCGGCATGCCGCCGGGATCGGGAAAGGCGCCGGCCAGCGACACGCGATGTTCAGTTGGCTTCAGGCCATAGACGCCGCAGAAAGCAGCGGGCAAGCGTATGGAATCCTGCATGTCGGTGCCGACTTCGAACGAAGTCATGCCTGTCGCGACTGCCGCGGCCGCGCCACCGCTTGAGCCGCCGGCCGTGCGCGACGGATCCCACGGATTGCGAGTGCGCCCGAACAGCGGGTTGTCGGACTGCCAGTCGCCCAGCATAGTGGGGACATTGGACTTGCCGACCAGTATGGCGCCGGCTGCTTTAAGCCTTTCAACCACAGGGCTGTCCTGATTGGCCGCGTAGTCGGCGAAGGGTGGAAAGCCGACGGTGGTCCTGATGCCCGCCGTCTCGTGCGCATCCTTCAGCGTGAACGGCACCCCATGCAGCGGACCGAGCGTGTCGCCGCGCGCCGTTGCCGCATCGGCCAGCAGGGCACGTGCCCGCGCCTGTTCGCGATCGAAGATGACGACAGCGTTGACCGCCCCGTTGTGCCGGTCGATCTGGGCAAGCTGCGCATCGAGCGCCTCGATCGCCGAAATTTTTCGCTGGGCAATGGCTGCCGCGAGCTCGGCAGTCGACGAAAACCCGATATCCATGTGCACACTCCGGCTGCTTGCCGCGCTTCGCCTTGAACATGGCGGATGAGGGCGCGGCTTCAAGCCGAATTCAGCATCCGAAGCTCGCGAGCGCTTGATCGAAATTGCGCCAAGTGCCGATTTCCCTCACCCTGCGAGAGCCAACTGGATGGCCGCCGGCGCGAAAGACTTGATGCTGGTGCTGTCGCGGGTCATGGTGACGAAACTCGACTGTGGAATCTCGTGCCAGGTCCGGCCGTCGCGATCGAACGGCTCGGAAACGATGCAGCGACCTACTCCCTTGGCGAAGGCGCCGGTATAAAGCGTCGGAGCATGCTCGTCGGTGGCGTAGCGAACGGCGTGAAGCGCCCGACCGTCGCTGAACGCAGCCGTCAGCTTCAGCGACGGTTCGATGCCGGCACCGCGCGCAGCCTCAAGGACGCGACTGGTGGCGCGCGACACCGCACCGTAGGGATCGTCCGAAAGCCCTTCGCCCATCATAAGCTGAAAGAACAGTTCGGAATCCGTGCTGCCTTCGATCTGGTCGAACAACGTATCGGAGAGGGAATTCTCGAGCGCGCGACGGATCTTCTCGAAGCCGCCGATCTGGCCGTTATGCATGAACGACCAGCGGCCCGAAACGAAGGGATGGCAGTTCGTGCGGCTGGTGGCGCCGCCTGTCGAGGCGCGCACATGGGCCAGGAACAGGCCGGATTTTATCTGGCGTCCAAGGCTCCTGAGATTGGTATCGGACCAGGCCGGCAGGACGTCGCGGTAAAGGCCGGGTTCCGGCCGGTCACCGTACCAGGCTACGCCGAAGCCGTCGGCATTGGTCGGCGATTTCGCCTCCTTCGCGCCATGGCTCTGAACGATCAGGGAATGGGAGGGTGCGGCGATGACGTCCTCGAGGAAGATCGCATCGCCGAGATAGGCTGCCCACCTGCACATTGTTTGATCCTCTGTCGATGCGTTCTGGGCGCGCGAATGGATTCGCGATCCGTCGAGCGCCACGGATGACAGGAGGAAGCCTGGGTGTCCTTACGCCGCGCTTACGTTTTGCTGATCTCTGCCTGAATCCGGCAGCCTGGATCTTGCTTCAGCCGACCAGCGCCAGCGGGGCCGCCGCCGGCGCGAACGGACGGATGCCGGTGCCGCCCCTCGTCATGGTGACGAAGCTCGATGGCGGGATCGCCTGCCACTCGCCGCCGTTGCGGTCGAAGGGCTCGGAGACGATGCAATGGCCCTCGCGCTTCGCGAAGGCGCCGGTATAAAGCGTCGGCGCATGGCCGTCGGTGGCATAGCGGACGGCGTACAGCGCCTCGCCATCCGAAAAGGCCGCCGTCAGTTTCAAAGAGGGCTCGATGCCGGCCCGGCGGGAGGCTTCGATGACGCGACCGGTTGCCCGCGACACCGCGCCCTGCGGGTCGGTCGCCAGTCCCTGGTCGATCATCAAGAGGAAGAAGAGCTCGGAATCGGTGGTGCCCTCGCGCTGATCGAAGACCGCGTCGGAGAGCGTGTTCTCCAGCGCGCGACGGATCCTTTCGAAGCCGCCGATCTGGCCGTTATGCATGAACGACCAGCGGCCGGAGACGAAGGGGTGGCAGTTCATGCGGCTGGTGGCGCCGCCGGTCGAAGCGCGCACATGGGCGAGGAATAGGCCCGACTTGATCTGCCGGCAGAGACTCTTCAGATTGGGATCGGACCATGCCGGCAGGATGTCGCGGTAGAGTCCAGGCTCGGGCCGGTCGCCATACCAGGCCAGACCAAAGCCGTCGCCATTGGTCGGCGACTTGGCTTCCTGGGCGCAGTGGCTCTGGGCGATCAGCGAATGGCAGGGCGCGGTGATGATGTCTTCGAGGAAGACCGCTTCACCAAGATAGGCCGCCCACCGGCACATCGCATTCCACCATCTATCAGGCGCGGTCCAGGAGAGCCTTTGGCTCCTTCACCGCATGCGAGCCCCTGTTGTGCGTGCGCTCATAGAGCTCGCGAACGATTCGGCTCGCCGTAGTCTCGAATAGAAATGGCAAGAAAGCGTGAACGAGCGCGGCGCCAGCCGCCATCGACAGGCGCGAGCAGAACCAGGCGGCGAAAGCCATATGGCCGAAATAGGTCTCGCCGACCTTCTCCGGGTGAGCCGTGAACAGCGCCGTAAACCGTGTCGTCATGGTGATCCCTCCTGCCGGGATGAGTCCCGATAATGAGTATCGTGCCATACGGCTTTGGTTCATTGGTCCCAATTGGTCCTTGCTTTTCGATATTTTGTGGGACATTCATCCCAACATGGCGACGGAAATCGATGAGATTGATCGAAGATTGCTGGCTGAGCTGCAACGCGACGGCACGCTGTCGGTCGACCAGCTGTCTGAGCGGGTGGCGCTTTCGCGCAATGCCTGCTGGCGGCGTGTCAAGCGGCTGGAGGAAGATGGCGTCATCACCGGCCGCGTCGCGCTGGTCGATGCCGACAAACTTGGGCTTGGGCTGTCCGTCTTCATCCTGGTCCGCACCTCCAACCATGACCCGGACTGGTTGCAGAAATTCCGCGCGGCGGTGACCGGCTTTGCCGAGATCACCGGCGTCTACCGCATGTCGGGCGACCTCGACTATGTGCTGAGGGCCCGCGTCGCCGACGTGAAGGCCTATGACCGCCTTTACCAGCGGCTGATCGCCAAAGTGGCGCTGTCGGACGTCTCGGCCTCCTTCGTCATGGAGGAGATCAAGGAGACGACCGTGGTGCCGGTGGAACTGCGCTAGGTAGGCCGAGGCCTCCGCGACTTCGTCATCCACGGGCGGAGCGGGAGCGAAGCGGACGCGGAGACCCGAGGATCCATTCCGTTACCTCGATCAGAGACTGCGGCGGAGCAGAATTCTGCACCGTTGCGACGCTTGAGGTCACGGAATGAATCCTCGGGTCTGCGCCGCGTCGCTTCGCTCCTTGCTCCGCCCGTGGATGACGAAGTGACGAGTGTTTTCGCCAATCGCCAAAATAGACCGCGAGGCCATAGTCACGCCAGAAAGAAAGCCGTTGATAGTATGGCGGGCGAGTTGACCGAATCGCCGCACGCGCCGATAGGATCGATTTCATGCGCACGGCTGTCCATTCTTCCTCCGTCATCGGCCCCACCGTCGGTTTCGTCAGGCTTCCGCATGGCGAAGGCCTGCCTCTACCTGCCTATGAGAGCTCAGGCGCCGCCGGCATGGATTTGCGCGCCGCGGTGCCGGAGGACCGGCCGCTGCTCATCCTGCCAGGAAAACGCGCGCTGGTGCCGACCGGGCTCGTCCTGGAAATCCCGGAAGGCATGGAGGGCCAGGTGCGGCCACGCTCGGGCCTTGCCTTTAAGCATGGGCTCACCGTCCTCAATACGCCCGGCACCGTCGACAGCGACTATCGCGGCGAGGTGAAGGTGCTGCTGGTCAATCTCGGCGACGAGGATTTCTCGGTGACGCGCGGCATGCGCATTGCCCAGATCGTTTTTGCGGCCGTGACCCAGGTTGCGGTCGAGGAAAGAGCATTGGCCGGCGGCACGGCGCGCGGCGCAGGCGGCTTCGGGTCGACCGGCATCGCGTGAATGGCAGTCCCCAAGCTCGTTATCTTCGACTGCGACGGTGTCCTGGTCGACACTGAGAACCTCGCCAACAGGCGCCTCGCCGAATGGCTGACCGTCGCCGGGTTTACGACCACATTCGAATATTGTCGCAAGAACTTCTCCGGCCGCAGCATGGCCTCGGTGCAGAAGGAGATCGAAGAGACGACCGAGGTGCGGCTCGGCGCCGACTTCGTCGAGCGCTGGAATGCCGGCCTGCCGGACCTTTTTTCGCACGGGGTCGAAGCAATCCCCTATGTGCGCGACTTCATCGATAAGGTGCGGGCCGTGGGCATCGCCTATTGCGTCGCCTCCTCGGCGCGGGTCGCGAAGATGCACATCACGCTGGGCCAGACCGGGCTGTTGCCGCTGTTCGAGCATGCGATGTTCTCGTCCACTATGGTCAGCCGAGGCAAGCCGTTCCCGGATCTCTTTCTGCATGCGGCAACGACGATGGGCTTCCCGCCGGCCGACTGCATCGTCATCGAGGATAGCGTCGCCGGTACCCAAGCCGGCATTGCCGCCGGCATGCGGGTGTTCTCCTATTACGCCGATCCGCTCTCCGATCGCGATGGCCTGGCGGCGGCCGGCGGCATATTGTTCGACGATATGCGCGACCTTGCCGGGCTCGTGCCGATCCGCTGATCGCACCCGGCTGCGCATCGCAACGCGCCGTGCTAGCGTGAGCGCATCCGAGGGGGCGCGGCCGGTGATTTCCACCTTATGCCGTTTCATATTTGCATGCCTGCTGCTGCCATGCGTGTGCGCGGCCGCGATGGCGCAGGCCGTCAGCTTTCCGGAACTGAACAGCGCCGTTCCCGGGCACCAGGACGTCACCTATTTCGACCTCGCCAAAATGATCGTGCCTGATCTCAAGCCCGGCGACGACGGCTTCTACACAGGCGGCGCGCCGATCGAGATGCGCGACATCCTCGGCGGCGACGACGGCGGATCGCCGCCCGAGGCCGTCAACCTGCCGAATGCGGCGATGCTGGCCATCAAGGCCGGCGGCAAGGACCGGCTGGCGATGCTTCTCGACCTCGGCCAAGCGCAGGACAGCGCCGAAGGGTTTGCCGCGCTGGCGCTCTACGATCTCACCGGCAAGCCGAAGCTGCTCGACGCCGTCAATGTCGGAACCGACCGGAGCACCTATTTTCGCGATCCAGGAAAACTCCCGATCAGTGCGGGCGACGACGCGCTCATCACCATGAGCACACATTTCAATTCGAACCAGGGCTATGTCGGCACGATCCTGATCCTCGTCCGCGACGACCGCTTCGAGCCTATCGACCAGATCAACACGTTCGACGAGAATGTCTGCGCCTACAAGCGCACGCAGGACCTGTCCTTCCGGACGCTCGGCGGCGACAAACCCTACGCCGCGATCAAAGTGACGGTGACCGATGCCACCAAGCCGAGCGGCGAGAGTTGCGAGGAGCCGGCGCCCAAGGCGGTCTCGCACGACATTTCCGTCACCTATCGCTGGCATAAAGCCAGATCGCGTTACGCAAGCAATTCCGACGCTTTCGGGAAATTGTCAGCAGAAAACGCCAAACGTTTCTGAGCCGGAAGCATTCGTTTGCCCGGTTCAAGCGGCCGCTATAAATTCGCCGCACGACCCAACTCATGATTGAGGACCTGCCATGGACGACAAGGGCAAGATTTTTCGCGATCTGCACGCCTCCACCTTCGTCATGCCCAATCCCTGGGACATAGGCACGACAAAGCTTCTTTCTTCGTTCGGCTTCAAGGCGCTGGCGACGACCAGCGCCGGCTTCGCCTTCTCGCGCGGCCTGCCGGACGGCGCCGTGACCTTCGAAGCCATGATCCATCATTGCCGCGAGGTGGCGGCCGCGACGGAGCTGCCGGTTTCGGCCGATCTGGAGCGCGGCAAGGGGGACAGCCCAGAACAGGCGGCCGAAACCATCTTCGCGGCCGAAGCCGCCGGTCTCGCCGGCTGCTCGATCGAGGACCACACCGGCGACCCTGGCAATCCGATCTACGATTTCTCGCTGGCGACGGAGCGCGTCGCTGCCGCTGTCGAGGCGGCCCGGGCGCTCAAGCATGATTTCGTCTTCACCGCGCGGGCCGAGAATTTCCTGTGGGGCAAGACAGACCTCGACGACACCATCAAGCGGCTTCAGGCTTTCGAGAAAGCCGGCGCGGACGTGCTCTATGCGCCGGGCATCGGCGACGTCGAAATGGTGCGCACGATCTGCTCGTCGGTGAGCCGGCCGGTCAATGTGATGGCCCGACCCGGCTTCACCATCGCCGACCTTGCCACGGCCGGAGCCAAGCGCATCTCGCTCGGACCGTGGCTGACCAATTTCGCCTATGGCATGCTGGAGACGGCGGCGCGCGAAATCCAGCAGGACGGCACCTTCGGCTTCGCCCGGGCGGCGATGCCGTTCGGCAAGCTGCAGGCGCTGTTCCGCGGCGGCACCGATTAAAGCAGTTCCCGCGCCGAAACCGCCTTGTGCAGGTGCACCATCATGGCGGCGGCGAAAAGCGGCGTCAGAAGGTTGAGCAGCGGCACGGCAAGGAACACGGCGATGACCAGCCCGGCCAGGAACACCGTGCCGGCATGTTTGCGGCGCAACGCCTTGGCCTCGGGCTCGGGACGAAACCGCATGGCGGCGAACTCGAAGAATTCGCGGCCCAGCAGATAGCCGTTGACGATGAAGAACGCGGCAATGTTGATGCCCGGCACCAGCAACAGCAGCAGCGCGACGATGTTGCCGAGGACGACCACGCCGAAGAATTTGACGGCCAGCGCAAGCGAATGCAGCGCCGGCACGGCTCGGCCGGGCAGATCGTTGGGGTAGTCGGTACGTTCGACCACTTCGGCGACATCATCGAGGAACAGGCCGGCGACGATCGCGGTCACCGGCGCGATGAGCAAGGCCAACCCCACAGCCAGAACGATGCCGGCGATGATGCCGCCCAGCCACCCGGCCCAGGACGGCAGGCCTGGAAGCAGCGTTTGCAGCCATGGCCAGGCCAGCCATTCGAGCAGGCTCTCCAAACCGACCCAGAGCGCCAGCAGAGCGAGCAGCGTCAGCCCCAGCGTCTTTAGAAAGACGGAGCGGAATTCGGGAGAGAACAACCGGCTGGCGGCAGCGCGGGCGGCGTCGAGGATCACAGCGTCTTCAATCCCTCATCGAAAAAGACGCTTCGCAGATAAGCAGGCTGGATGCCAGGCGCAATTATTGCGCAAGCCTGGCCCGCCTGGCCGGAATGGTCATCGCCGCGACGCCGGCGACGACGAAGGCCATGCCGAGCCAGGCCGCCGGCCCGAGGCTTTCGCCGAGGAAGACGGCGCCGATGCCGACGCCGATCGGCACGCGCAGATAGGCCTGCGAGGTGGTGCCGACCGAGCCCAGCGTGTGGATGAGGCGGAAATAGATGACGAAGGCCAGCGCCGTCGAGAAGACCGACAGGCCGAGCAGGGCCAGGATCGATGCGCCCGACGGCGCAAGCGTCCATGGCCGGTCGACAACCAGGCTCAGCGGCACAAGGATGGCGGCGCCGCAAAGCATCGAACCCGCGGCGGGTATCATCGGATCAAGGCCCTTGAAGCCGCGGCCGAAGATCGCCGCGCCGGCATAGGAGACCGTCGCGATGACGATCGCAAGCTGCGCCCACAATTGATGGCCTAGCCCGCCAAGCGCCTGCGTGCCGATGATGAGACAGATGCCGACGATGCCGGCGCCGACGCCGAGCAGCTTGCGCGCCGTTACGGGCTCATGGCGCGTGATCAATGCCGTCAGCAGGAAGGTGAAGATCGGCGACGTCGAATTGAGGATGGTGGCGAGGCCGGCATCGACCGAGCGCTCGGCGGCGGCGATCAGCGTGAACGGCACGACGCTGTTGAGACAGGCCTGGAAGGCGAACCGGCGCCATACTGCCGCGTCGGCCGGCATGGCAAGGCCGCGCCAGCGGATGATGGTGAAGAGAATGCCCCCGGCGATCAAGGTCCGGGCGGCGATGAAGGTCACAGGCGGGATCGTCTCGACGCCGATCTTGATGAATGTGTAGGAAGCGCCCCACAGCACCGCCAAAACGCCAAGCAGCGCCAGCTCGGTGGACATTTCGCTCTTCTGGGACATTTCTGCGCCTTCCATTGCGGGAACGATCCGCTTTGTTGTTACGCACTTCCGGACGGCAAACCGCCACCCACTTTTCCTGGAATTGCTTCTAGCCCATGGCGGCGCGGAAATGTTTCGATCGCCGCGAAACCATAGCGGCGAAGGCCGCGGTCGATATGGGCCAGTTCGACACGAACGCTGCCGCAGCCGGCGCTTCGCAAACAATGGCGATTTTCGGGGTAGGCAAAGCAATGCCAAGTCGCTAGACCCGCGCCCGGCCGGCATGCCAGATAGCCGGGCAGCCCTTGGCGGAGATTTTGATGCCGGAATATGACGTGCTTTGCATCGGCAATGCCATTGTCGACATCATCGCGCAGTGCGACGAAGCTTTTCTCGAGACCAACGGCATCATCAAGGGCGCGATGAACCTCATCGACGCGAAGCGCGCCGAACTGCTCTATAGCCGCATGGGTCCGGCGATCGAGGCTTCCGGCGGCAGCGCCGGCAACACCGCGGCCGGCGTCGCCAGCCTCGGCGGACGGGCCGCCTTCTTCGGCAAGGTGTCGAACGACGCGCTGGGCGAGATC